>CAYTAG010000007.1:0-38761 GCA_964435625.1 uncultured Halobacteriales archaeon
GCCTGGACGGTGAACTCCTCGCCGACGAGGCGCTCCTCGACGACCCACTCGTCGTACCCCGACTCCCGCACGTACCCCTTCGCTTCCGCCTTGCTCACCTGGTCACCGGTCACGCGGACGCCCTTGCCGCCCGTCAGGCCGGTGGGCTTGACCGCCACGTCGCCGTCGGAGGCGTCGACGTACTCGCAGGCCGCCTCGCCGTCCTCGAAGGTCTCGAAGTCCGGACAGCCCGGGATGCCCTCCTCGTGCATGAACTGCCGCTGCCAGGCCTTGTCCGTCTCGATGCGGGCCTCGGCCTGCCGCGGGCCGAAGGCGTAGACGCCGGCGTCCGCCAGCGCGTCGACGAGGCCGGCCGCCAGCGGCCCCTCCGGGCCGACGACGGCCAGCGTCGCCCCCACTTCGTCGGCGTACTCGACGACGGCGTCGACGTCGGTCCCCTCGACCTCCGCGACCCCGTCCGCCAGGCGCGCGATGCCTGGATTGCGGTTGCCCGCACAGGCGTATAGCGCGGCGTCCGTCTCCGCCAGCGCCCGCGCGATGGCGTGCTCGCGGCCACCACCGCCGACCAGCAGGACCGTCTCGGTCATGTCCGAAGGGAGTACGCACGAGAGCGTAAAGGTTGCTCTTGGCAATTAGATTTCTATCCATGGACGTGTAGTGTCAGGGGCATCTTGATGTCAACGTATCTCCAATTTTAGACGCTCTCGGTCCTGTCGCTAGGTGGTGTCTGGTGTGTCGGTCTCGTTGAAACCCTCGGACGATGATAATTTTCAGCGACAGTGCTGAATAGAGGGTGCGAATCTTGCAAGAGGCAGCCCAAGAGCATTGGTGTCAATATTATCCGATTCAGCCCAACGTAATTGCCTCGGTTATAAGGAGTTAGGGCCTGAATCTGTAGAATGGAGAGATTGCCGTCTATATGGAGAACCACTCCCGAGAAACCGCCGATGCGAAATCAGTCAAAGCAAGGCTAATCAGGACGAACAGAAAGCGAGGACTCAGACTATGCCATCGCATCGGCCACTGACAGTGCTCCGATTCACGTTTCGGGATAAAGATTTATTTCAAAAGCTCCAGTTGGAGTCAGTAGATAAGCACACTCCGCTGGGAACTGAGCGACCACAATGTATGGATTAGGAGAAAGCTCCGACTTAGGAGCTTATTCAGACTGCTCGCTATCGCAGGTTCGCCGCGGTATTGAGTCCTATCTGAAGGAAAACTCTCGCTCCTCAGTCCGTTTCAAATCAATCGTTGCTCACGAAGACCCTATTGAACAGTTTGAGTTTCTCAATGACCGGTTCAACAATGGCAGTGTCAATATCGTTGATCACGGAGATCACTATGAGGTCAACGTTGAACGGAAAATCAAGAGATCCGGGCGGACTGTCCGCGGCTCATTTGCCATCTACAACCATGAGAGCACCCAGGTTTGGACAGCGTTTACTGCTCACGACTCCGACTTCTTTGAACGCGGGCTTGGCTGGGTACTCAGTAAGAGCGAACCCCACGTTTCTGAATTCTACGCTACGTCGAGAGATTTAGAGACAGTTCTTGATCTATTCAGCGAATCTGTTAATTACAGCTCCAAAATAATCGTCACACAGGCGGTCGCTTACTCCCATAGAGAAGAAGGTGAAATTTCGTATAAGACAAGGCCGTATCCCGAGGTGTTCCGGGCTGCGAGAGAGGGTGGGAATTATGTAGACTCCTTGGTCTTCAAGTCGATGTCTGAGAACGAAGTCAACTTAGAGGCCGCAATCACCCGGGACGGGACGACTAAGCTGTCAGACGGCAACGTGGAGATGTTTTTCAACTACTTGCTAGAGGACTACGTCAGCTTTGGCCAGGAGAAGGCGGAACTCTTCACAGACAAGGAAAGGTCACGGGACACCGGTGATATTCAGGAGATTGAAGTCAAGTTTGCCAACCCAGTCTTCCAATCTACGAAAGATAACGAGGACTTGATTGATGCACTTGCTGACTTGTCAAGGTCAAGCGTCACAGTTTACCACAAGAATCCGTACGCCCATATCTCGGTCCTTGATTTCAACGACGGCTCGAGTTGCGATGTCTTCGTCACTGACTCCAAAACGGTCAAAATCGTTCCCAGTTACAGAGGATCGACGAATTTCCTGATGCGGGTTTCTGATAAGCTCTACCGGGACCTGGATGAGAGCGATGTCGAACTGACAAAGCAGCAGAGTTACGGAGTGGAGGATTTTGTTGGGGGTTGAACAACCTTGTCTTCCGATAGTCGAGAAGATCTGCTGAAGGAGTTCAGCGTTTACGACAAAGCAGTTGATATCGTCTCCTGTTGGGAATCAGCGCTGAACCACATTTATGCAGAGGAATTTGACCGTTTTTACTTCGACAGGTTTCCTTCCTTAGATGCGGGTGGGAAGACGCTGACACCAGACTTCACAGTGTTTTTCGATGAGTCGTACGCTCTTATCGGGGAAATCAAGAGGACGTTCCCTGATGATCGGAAGGCGATTCTTTCAGAACTGGAGCAGATCGCCAACTATGACGATGACTTGGCATTACAGCACTCGGAAGACGGTCACATAGTTCCTGAAACTCATGATATCGTGGTTATAATTGAGGGATCTTCCGCACCGCAGATTGGGACGCGACTTCAACGGATTATCACAGAGGAAGACAAGTTCGATTTTACGGCCAACCCTGTCTTGATCAGGTACCATTTCAACCAGGATGCATTAATGTCCCGGTACGAGTTCCAGCGAGTGACGCAGCTTGAGTTCGAATTTCAAGACGAGGAACTAGATACTGAGGACTCACTGAGCTATATTCTAGGTGAGGAAGGCGAGTATCAGACGTTGAGTGTTTATCCTAAGCACTTCAGCTCGTTTAAAGTGCGAAAGCCGATCTGTAATGATGCTCCACCTGGCCCATATATTGCAACGTTTCTGTGGCATAAGATCTTCCCTGAGTACCTGAACGAAGATCAGTACGAGATTTGGCAGGCGACGAACGGACAGAAGAAGATCCCGGTCGAAGTATCAGTGGAAGGCTTAACAGAGAAAGTTAACGACTACATGCATGATGGTACGGTGAAGCAGACGTGGATTCGCCATGCTTTAGATTTCCTCTGTGGGGCTGACTTAGCTGAGGAGGAAGAAGATGACAATTATAGCATCCAGTTCATGGGTTTTGTCCAAGATGTCGGTAAGACGAATATCCAAGAGGGTTCGGAGGAATTGGCTCAGACAAGGGAATTAGCAAATATTTTCATTAGACGGTATTGCGAAAGTGTTACTGAGGAGGAAGAAGCTCGGATAAAGAGGTATGAAGAAGACGAAGAAGATGACTCGACTGAGCAAAGTGGTCTTGGAGATTTCACCTGATTTTAGAGTGAATATCCCACGGTAGATTCCAAGTCCTCGAAGGCCAGTTCGTGTTATCCAATCAATTTTTACCCAGTTATAAAAATTCGTAGCACGGAATCGCAGACGTAGGACGATACTCAGCCAAACCGGTTTAAAGGAAATTTGACGACCTCAACTTGAATAGAACCATATCAATATGTTAACTATACTCGCCACATTCAGCACGGCACTCTTATCAGGTGAAGAGGATCTCAACGAAGCGGAGTACCGAAAACCATTTTGAAAGCCCCAGCCAGCTTTGGTTGTAGGATGGACAGGACTCGTCGGCACTGGGGGGCTAGCGAGCAAGGCGTTTGAGGTGGTAGTGATGACGGATTTTATCTAATTCGAACGCCGCCCTGCCGCGATCCGAAGGTCCTTCCCGCCCGGACCGAAAGCCGCCTTTATGCAACCGCCCGAGACCCCCAAGCGCGACGCGGCCTACGAGTACCACGGGGAGCGAATCGAGGACCCCTACCTCTGGCTGGAGGACGGCGACGACGAGGACGTCCGCGAGTGGGTGGCCGAGCAGAACGAGTACGCCGACGCCTACCTCGCGGACGCCCCGGCCGAGGGGCGACTCCGGCCGCGGTTCGAGGAACTGGCCCGCACGCCCGACTACCACGTCGTGACGCCGACGGCCGGCGGGTACTTCCAGCAGATCAGGGAACCCGAGCAAGACCACGCGGTGCTGTACGCCTTCGACGAACCCGGTGGGGAGGCCCGCGAACTCGTCGACCCCAACGCGTTCAGCGAGGAGGGGACCGTCTCGATGAACTGGTACGTCCCCTCGCCCGACGGCGACCTGCTCGCCTACGGCGTCGACGAGGGCGGCCAGGAGAACTACGACGTCCACGTCCTCGACGTCGAGACCGGCGAGGACGTCGAGGTGCTGGAGTCGACGGGCCGGACCAACGAGTCCTCGCTCGCCTGGAAGGGCGAGGGCTTTTACTACGTCGCCACGGGGTCCGACGACGACCAGCTCGACAAGGAACTCCGGTACCACGAACTCGGGGCCGAGCAGTCCGAGGACCTCGTGATCGCCGACGAGTTCGCGCCCGAAATCTGGCCGGCCCCGGTGACCGACCGCGACGGCGACCGGGTGGTCGTCGCCGACGCCGCCGGGTGGGAGCGGACCGACCTCTACTACCTGGAACACGGTGACGACGACCTCCAGGAACTGCTGGTCGGCGTCGACGCCATCTTCGAGCCGACGCTGGCGGGCGAGGACCTGTACCTCCGGACGACCCACGACGCGCCGAACTACCGGCTCGCCAGGCTCGACCTCTCGGACCCGCCCGAGGGGCCCGACGACCTCGAAACGGTGGTCCCCGAGGACGAGGCCATCCTCCGGGCGGTCGCGGTGGCCGGCGACCGCCTCGTCGTCAAGCGCGACCGCGACGCCGTTGCCGAACTTTCGGTCCACGACCGCGACGGCACCCACCGCGCGGACGTCGACCTCCCCGGGACGGGCAGCGTCGAGGAACTCGCCGGCCACCCCGACGACCGGGAGTGCTTTTTCGTCTACCAGTCGTTCGACCAGCCGTCGTCGGTGTACCGGTGGGCGGACGGCGCCCTCGAACTCGTCGGCCGGCCCGACGTCGACGTCGGGGTCGACCTGGCGGTGACCATCGAGTGGTGCAAATCGGTCGACGGGACGGAGCTTCCGGTGTTCGTCGTCCACCGGGAGGGGCTGGATCTCGACGGGGACAACCCGGCCCTGTTGACCGGCTACGGCGGGTTCGACGTCAACATGACCCCGCGGTTCCGCAGGTACGCGCTCCCGTTCCTGGCGGACGGCGGCGTGTTCGCGCAGGCGGTCCTGCGGGGCGGCGGCGAGTACGGCGACGACTGGCACGACGCGGCCCGCCGCGAGCGCAAGGAGCACACCTTCGAGGACTTCCTGGCGGCCGCCGAACACCTCGTTGACGCGGGCTACACCCGCCCGGAACGACTGGGGTGTGCCGGCGGTTCCAACGGCGGCCTCACCGTCGGCGCGGCGATCACCCGGCGACCGGACCTCTTCGCGGCCTGTCACTGCGCGGTCCCGCTACTCGACATGCTGCGCTTTCACCGCTCGTTGCTGGGTCGCTCCTGGACCGTCGAGTACGGCAACCCCGAGGACGACCCCGAGGCGTTCGAGTACATCCGGGCGTACTCGCCGTACCACGACGTCGACGAGCGCGCGTACCCGGCGGTGCTGTTCACGACCGCCCGGGGGGACACCCGCGTCGATCCGTTCCACGCCTGGAAGATGGCCGCGCGGACGCAGCGCCGCCAGCGGGGCGACGCGCCGATCGTCCTCCGGACCAGGGATTCGACGGGCCACGGCGTCGGCAAGCCCGTCTCGATGGTCGTCGACGAGCAACTGGAGCAGTGGGGGTTCCTGTACGAGCACCTCGGCGTCGAGTGGTGAGGCCGACGCCGTCGGCCGAACCCGCAATCGCCGGCCCTCCTTCGCCGTCGATCAGTCCCCCGGCGCCTCGTCGGCCCCGGATTCGCCGGGCCGTGGTTCGTCGGCTCGCGGCTCATCGCGACTCTCGGCCTCGTCGACGAGGAACGTCGTGGCCTGGCGGGCGCGCAACACGATGGCGCCGAACCCGACGACGGCCAGCAGGTCGAGGTAGTTCGCGAAGACGACCCCGGCGAACGCGTCCAGCAGGCCGAGTCCCTGCCGGGACGTCATCGCCAGGAAGACGTACAGCACCCACAGCGTCAACAGGAGGTTCCGAAGTTTGGCGTACAGCAGGGTACACTCGCCCGGCCGGTCGCGGGCGATCCGGTCGTACGGACCCAGCAGCAGGTACCCGACGCCCACCAGCGCGCCGAAGACGACCAGCGACCCGAACGAGGAGTACGCGGGCAACACCCAGTTGAAGCCCACCCCCGCAACCACCGTGGCGATGCCCGCGGCGAGGATGCCGGTCCCACGCCGGTCCAGGCCGGCGGCCCACCCGATGTAGCCCATCGTGATCGGGTAGATGACCAGGTACGCCAGCAGTCGACCCAGCGGGATCAGCCGCCCGTCCGCCCGCTCGACCAGCAGGACGCCCCGGGACATCGACCCGAAGGCGACGGTCGCGACCGCCGGGACGACGACGACCGGGAGGTAGTACCGGCGCCGTTCCGGGGGTACCCGGGCGACCGCGACGGCGAACGCGACCGTCACGACGGCCATCCCGGCCGCCATGAGGCCGTACAGGTCCTGCTCGGGGATCACCGCGACCGCCCCCCGTCGGCACTCGCGAACGCCTCGACTGCGCTCGCCGACCCGTCCCCGGACCCACGGCGCCGACGGCCGGCGGCCGCCCGCCTCCGGTCAGCGGCGTCGGTCGGTTCGCGTCCTGGACTCCCGGTTGCACGCCCGGGCGGTCGACCCCCGACCGGCGGGACGTCGATCCGGGACCGTCGGCCGATTCGTGACTGGGCTCCACCTGGTAGTACCATCCACCTTCCCCTCCGTCGGGTGAACTCCGGTCGATTTTAATATCCTTTCGGCCACGCGGCCGAACCACCGAGAGAAGTTAATTCAACCAGGTTCAGGTAGTATGAATCCACAACCGGATGGCACGCGGTGGGCGCCGACGTCCGCCGTGGGCGAAGGTTCAACTGTCGGCGGGCGGTACCGGCGGGTATGTACGCCGTCGTGGGGTGTAGCGACTGCGAGGCCCTCTGGGTCGTCGAGGGCCGACCGGAGACCACCGAGTGCCGGCGCTGTGGGACGCGCCACCGCTTCGACCTGCTGGAGCGGTTCGTCGAGACCGACGACCGGGCGGCGGCCAGGGAAGCACGCGCCCGGATGCTCGCCGAGCGAAGCGGCGAGGCCGAGGCGTTCGAGGGGGTGCCGTCGTTCGACGAACTGGAGACCGAGACCGAGTCGGCGGGCGTCGACGACGAGGAGTACCTCCGGCGCTCCGGCGTCGACGCCGACGCGGTCGCCGCGGCCGGCGAACGCGTGACCCGGTCCGGCGGGAGCCGGAGTCGTCGCGAGGTGGTCCTCGACGCCGTACGCGAGCAGGACGCCCCCACCGAGCGCGAGGTAGTCGCCTACGCCGAGGCGCGTGGCGTGCCCGCCGAGGCGGCCCGGGACCTGCTGGAGAAACTGGTCCGGGCCGGCGAGGCGACCGAACACCGGGGTGAGTACAGATCGATCTGAGCGTCGACCTCGGCCCCTGGGCCGTCGGGACGCTGGTGGGGCTGGCGGGGCTGTTGGTGCTGCTGGAGCCCGTCCTCGATCCGCTGGCGGTCGGGGACGCGCGCGTCCCGGCGTTCGTCCTCGGGGCGCTGGTGCTCGTCGCGGCGCTGCTGCTGGGCGGGGTCGTGTTCGCGCGGCGCGGCCGCCGGGTCCCCGCCGTCGTCCACGGCGGTGCCGGCGTCGGCCTGGCGGCGCTCGTCGTCGGCCCGGCGGTGGGGGCCTGGCTGCTGGTCGTCGGGGTCGCGCTGCTGGCGGCGGTCGGGATCGCGACCGTGTCCGGGCGATAGCGCCTCCGGGCCGCGATTGATGTCCCCAGGCAGGGGCGTCAGTAACAGGAGTAGCCGCCGTCGACGGCCAGCACCTGGCCGGTGACGAACGAGGCCTCGTCGCTGGCCAGAAAGAGGATGGCGTCGGCGATCTCCGCGGGGGTGGCCAGGCGGTCCAGCGGGTAGTCCTCGACCAGTTCCGCCAGGGCCTCCTCGCGGTCGTCGGCGACGGTCAGGTACCCCTCCAGCATCTCCGTCTCGGTGAACCCGGGACAGACCGCGTTCGCCCGGACGCCGTCCCCGCCCGCCTCCGCGGCGACCGAGCGCGTGAAGTTCACGACGGCGCCTTTCGACAGCGAGTAGGTGGCCAGTCCGGGGGCGCCGGTCACCCCGGCCACGGAGCCGACGTTGACGATGGCGCCGCCGCCGTCTTTCAGCGCGGGGAGCCCGGCCCAGCAGCCGTTCCACACGCCGACGGCGTTGGTCTCCAGGATGAACTCCAGCATGCCGGGGTCGGTCTCCTCGAGCAGTTCCGGGGGACTGCCGACCCCCGCGTTGTTCACCAGCACGTCCAGCCCGCGGTCGTCAGCGACCGCGTCGACGACCTCCTGGAAGCGCTCGCGCTCGGTCACGTCGAGTCGGTAGAACTCGGCGCTGCCACCGTCCTCGACGATGGTCTCGACGGTCTCCTCGCCGGTCGTCTTGCGGACGTCCGTGACCACCACGTGGGCGCCCTCCTCGGCACAGCGGTACGCGGTCTCCCGGCCGATGCCGGACGCGGCCCCAGTGATCAGTACGGTGTCACCTTCGAGTCGCATGGACGAACCTGGGACGCCCCGGAGGTAAATCCGTTCCCCCGTATGAAAAAATGATTATGCGACTACACGAATCCCGCGGGGAACGCCGGACGGCGACCGACTGCGGGCGAACGCGAGAGCGGGCGACGAACCGCGACCACGAGCGAGCGAACGAACGCGAGCGAGCGGACGGCGGGTTGAGACCACGAGCGAACGAACGAACGCGAGCGAGCGCGATCAACGGACCGTCGAGTGACCGAGCGCGAGCGAGGGAGCGGACGACGAGTTGGGACCACGAGCGACCGAGCGAACGCGAGCGAGCGGGACAGGGGCCGTGCAAACGTTTTTGCTCCGACTCGCCGTATCGGGAACCGGGATGGTCCACGCCTTCATCATGGTGAAGACGGCGGCCGGCAAGTCCGAGTCCCTGCTGTCGGACGTCGAGGCGCTGGACGGCGTCGACCGGGCGCACATCGTCGCCGGCGACTGGGACGTCGTCGTCGAGGTGTCCGTGGGGGACGTCTACGACGTGCTGCAGACCGCCTCCAGCCGCATCCGGGAACTCGACGGCGTCTCCGACACGAAGACGTACGTCTCGCTTGGGTGACGGGTCTCGCTGGGGTGACGGTACCGCGGCGTCGCCCCCGTCGGTCGGCGCCCGGACGAGTAACCGATAGAGATTTCACGCGCGAGCATCACCTGACGGGCCCGATGCCTTCAACGCGACGGACGGTCCTCCGACTCGGCACCGTCGGGACGGTCGCCGCGACTGCCGGGTGTCTCGACGTCCCCGGGTCCTCGCCCCGGGCCTGGCAGGTGTCGACCGTCCACTCCGCGGAACCGATCCTGGCCGACGCGCCGACTGAATCCGGGGCCGTCGCCGCGGCGCTGGTCCGGTCGCCCGAGCAAGCGCGGCGACGACTCGGGACGACGGCGGCGTTCGACCCCGCCGAGAGCGGGTACCACGACCTCGACTACGGGACGTACGTGGTCTCGGTCACCCAGGCCGTCGTCCCGGACGGCCGGACCCTGGCGACGCGGGCCAGCGAGTTCGACGGCGACGCGCTCCGGTTGACCGTCGGCTTCGACGACGCCGAGAACGACGGCGGCGTCGAGAGCACCCTCGTAACCTGGGACCTCGACGGCCACCCGACGCCGGAGACCGTCGACCTGCAGGTCGAGGACTGAGTCGCAGCTCAGTGGCCGACCTCGTCGACCTCGCGGTCGCGCTGGAACGAACGGAGCCACTCGCGCTGGGCCTGCAGGCGGTGGGGCAACTCCCCGTAGACGTGATCGAAGACGTCGTCCGGGTCCGCCGGGGCGACCTCTTCGGCGCGTTCGATGGCCTCCTCGACCTCCTCCTCGGCGGCCGCACGCGCCCGTTCGACGAACTCGTCGTCGACGACGCCCCGTTCGCGGAGGTAGTCGGTGTATCGCTCGATGGGGTAGGCGGTCCGCCACTCCGGGAGGTCGCCGCGGCGGTCCTGGTACCGCGAGGGGTCGTCGCTGGTTGTATGGGCGCCCTGGCGGTAGGTCAGGCTCTCGACCAGCACGGGTTCGCCGTCGCGGGCGCGGTCCAGCGCGACGGTGACGCACTCCTGTACCGCCAGCGGGTCGTTGCCGTCGACGCGCATCCCCTCGAAGCCGTAGGCGTTGGCCTTCTGGGCGATGGTCGCGCTGGCTGTCTGGCGGTTCTCGGGGAGGCTGATCGCCCAGTGGTTGTTCTCGCAGAAGAAGACGACCGGCGCGTCGAACACGCCGGCGAAGTTCATGCCCTCGTGGAAGTCGCCCTCGCTGGTCGCGCCGTCGCCCAGGTAGCAGACGACGCCGTGGTCCTCGCCCAGGTAGTTGCGGGCCATGCCGGCGCCGGCCGCGTGGGGGATCTGGGTGGCGATGGGCACCGCCTGCGGGAAGATCGGCTTGCCGTGCCCGGAGTGAAACTCCGCGCGGCCCCGCCGGAACAGAAGGAGGTCGGACATCGGGACGCCCAGCGCGATCTGCATCGCGTTCGACCGGTAGGTGGGAAACAGCCAGTCCTCCCGCTCCATCGCGTGGGCGGCGCCGACCTGCGAGCCCTCCTGGCCGCGGAACGAGGGGTAGCCGGACATCCAGCCGCGGCGCTGCAGCGCCAGCGCCCGCTCGTCGAACCGACGCGCCCGCAGCAGGTCCCGGAGCATCTCCCTCGCCGTCTCGGCGTCGACGGCCACCTCCTCGAAGTCGCGTTCGCCGATGACCCGGTTCATGTCCGGTGGCATCCACGGGACGGCGAAAACGGTTCCGGTACGCGCCCGACCGCGTGCCGGCGAGCCGACAGGTGCGTACAGACTTACCCGGCTCCGGACCCTACCGACGAACGTGACCGACGAAACCTCCAACCCCCAGGAGGGGGGCGCGCGGATGGAACTCGGCCCGGACGCCCTCCACGAGGGCGACGAGGGCGTCTACCTGGACTGCCCGGAGTGTGGCTCGCCGGCGTACGTGACCCAGATCGTCGAAACCGGCCGCTGCACCGGCTACCGCGGCGAGGACGTCGACGAGGAGAACGCCGAGGACGTCGGCTCGTTCTGCACCGCGAAGCTCTCGCTGGAACTGCTCTGGGCCGACGAACCCTGATCGGTCGAAGCCTACGCGTCCGCGAACGCCCTCGCGATGCCCATGGACTCTTCCAGGCCCATGGCGACGGTCGCCGCCGGAACCTCGCTAGCCCACCGCTCGTAGGCGTCCCGGTCGGGGAAAGCCCTAACGTACGGATAGACCGCCTCGGAGAGGTCCCCGCCGGCCGCGTCGACGCCGAACGAGACGACCGCCTCCGACGGGGTGATCGTCAGGTCACCCGCCTGGGTGACCTCGGTCTCGATGATCGTGCCGTCGGGGCTCTCGGTCCGGATCTCGGCCGGGGCTGCCTTCAGCTCAGCCATCACCAGCGCCTCGTAGAAGCACTCGAAGTGGAACGTCTCGCCGTCGATCACCGCCCGGTTGGACGTCTCCTCGTCGGCAAAACAGAGGTCCCCGTGGTCGACGGACTCGCCGTCGGCCCGCCGACGGACCTCCTCGATCCAGTCGCCCAGCGTCTCGACGGACTCCACGTCCATCAGGTCCTTGATCGCTTCCTGGAGGTCGGCGGGGAGCCGTTTGTCGATTACCGGGACGGATCCGAGCCATCGCTGTGGAGACACGCTTCGTGCTTTCTGCGACATGCATCATCGATTGAAAGTGAAAATAGTAAATAATTACTGGCAAACGTTTTAGTTTTGATTAATTAACATCAAATAATTTCTCCAACAACCACTAATTCATAAATCCGAATGGGAGTAGTTGAATTAACGTGATCCCGATCTGAGTCGAGCGGTTCGAGAGGGCCGGTGGGCGTCCATCCGGGCGGATACACCGTGGGCCAGCCGCGTTCCGACACGCAAAAGCCGGCCCGCCGCGAACCCCCCGACATGGTAACGGCGGCCGGGCTGGTCGTGCTGGGGGCGATGATCCTCGTGAACACCGTGATCGCCGCGATTGCGACCCGGTTGCTGCGCGTCCGCCTCGATACGACCTGGGGGAAAGCCGTCTACGTGGCGCTCGTCGTGCCCGTGGTCCTCGTGATCACCTCGGTCCTGCTCGGGATGGTCACGGGACCGTCGCTGGGGTCGCGGGCGGCGGTCCTGGGCCTGCTGGTGGTCGTCCCGTTCGCGGTCGGCGTCAGCTTCGACCTGCTGTGGATGCCGGCGCCCGAGGAGGTCGAACTGCCGACGCCCGCCGAGGAGGACTGAATCGGCCACCACCCGCGGCCGAGGACTACAGCCGCCGGTCCAGCGTCCGCTCGGCCTCCGCGATGACCGCCTCCGGCGAGCGGGTCGCGTCGACGCGGTGGAACCGCTCGGGTTCGCCGTCGACCAGCCGCTCGTAGTTCTCCCGAACCCGCCGGAGGTGCTCGACCCGCTCGAACTTGTTGCCCCGGCCGCTCCGGGCGGCCGCCGTCTCGGCGTCGACGTCCAGGTAGACCGTCAGGTCCGGCGAGCGGGTGAACGGCTGGTGGATGCCCCGGACGTACTCCATCGGCCGGGGGAGGACCCCTTCCAGGGTCGCGCCCTGGTAGGCGTACCGGGAGTCCGAGTACCGGTCGGAGATGACCAGGCGGCCCCCCTCCAGCGCGGGACGGACCGTCTCCGCGAGGTGGGCGGCGTGGTCGGCCGTGTACAGGAAGAGTTCGGCCACCGGGTCGGCGTCGTCGTCGGCCAGCGAGCGCCTGACCGCTTCGCCGTACCACGTCTCGGTGGGTTCGCGCGTGAACAGCGCGTCGGGGTAGGTGTCCTGCAGCGCCTCCCACACGGTCGTCTTCCCGCTGCCGTCCAACCCCTCCAGCGTCACGAGCATACCGGGGGCTGGGTGGGCGCCCCGCTTACCCCTTTCGCACCGCTGGCGGCGGGCAGGGACGAACCGCGAGACGGCTCCGCGGTCACCTCACTCTGGGTCGCTGACGAACTCCCCGGCGAGGTCGACGGCCTCCATCAGCGGCATGGCGACGGTCGCCGCGGGGACGCCGTCGGCCCACCGCTCGTACTCCTCGCGGTCGGGGAACGCCTTCACGAACGGGCAGACCGCGCCGTAGACCTCCGCGACCTTCGGGCCGTCCGGCGACGGTTCGACCTCGGTGCTGATGCCGAAGGAGACGACGGTCTCCTCGGAGGTGACCGCCAGGTCGCCCTCGCCGGACGCCTCGGCCTCGATGACCGTCCCCTCGGGGCTCTCGGTCCGGATCTCGGTCGTCGAGCCCTTCATCTCGGCCATCAGCAACGCGTCGTAGAAACACGCGAAGTAGTACGTCTCCCCGTCCATCACGCCCCAGTGGGCCGTCTCCTCGTCGGCGTGACAGAGATCCTCGAAGTCGACCGCGGCACCGCCGGTTATCCGGCGATACTCCTCGATCCAGTCCCGCAACGTCTCGGCGGACTCCATCCCCATGAACTCCGCGATGGTCGACTGCACGTCGGCGGGGAGCGGTTCGTCGATGACGGGGGCCCCGCCCAGCCACCGGTCGTCTACTGTACCGTGCTCGCCGTCTGCCGGGGCCGCCCCGGCGCTCGCGTCTTCGGACATACGGTAACACTTTGAAACCTGAAGAATATATACTGTCGAGTCCGAAGTTTTGGCCGAAATTCGGTGAACCAAAGCTATGGCAGAATCCGACAGCTCGCCCCTTGACGACGTAGATCCGTACCCCGAGGAGATCGAGTGTTACTGTCAACTCGGCGGAGTGATCGACCTCCTCAGCCGCCAGTACGCGATGCAGGTGATCTGCGTGGTGGGGGCCATCGGGCCGGCCCGGTACGGGGAAATCGAGTCGTCGTTCGACGGCGTCAGCAGTTCGACGCTGTCGACGCGGCTCAACGAACTCGTCGAGGCCGAGTACCTCTCGCGGCACCAGCACGAGGAGATTCCGCCCCGGGTGGAGTACGAACTCACCGAATCGGGCGAACAGTTGTGCGAGCGACTCCAGCCGTTGCTGGAGTGGGCCGGCGAACAGGACGACCTGCCGTCGTAACCGCGTACTCTGCGGGAAAGGGCGGCGACCGTCAGTCCTCGCCGGGTTCGCCCGCCAGCGAGCCGACGTCACGTTCCGGAGCCGTCTGCGGGTCCGGACCCAGGTAGCGTGCCCACAGGACGAGCATGCTGGGCAACACGAGGACGCTCCCCAGGAACGCGTACACGATCATGATCGCCGTGATCGTCCCGAACTGCTGGAGCGTCGGGAACAGCGAGAACCCGAGCACGCCGAAGCCGGCGGCGGTGGTGACGGCACTGCCGAGCAGGGCCGACCCCGTGCCGCGGGTGGTCGTGACGATGGCGTCCGTGACGCTGTCGGCGTCCTCGAGTTCGAGGCTGAACCGCTCGCTGACGTGGATGCTGTAGTCGATCCCGATCCCGACGGTGATGCTGGCGACGATGGTCGTCAGGACGCTCAGCGGGTACCCCAGGAGGTACATCGTCCCGATGATCCAGCTGACGACGAACACGACCGGCAGCATCGTCACCAGCCCGAGCGTCGCGCTATCGTGGACGACCCGGTAGACGATCATCAGCAGGGTGACGACGGCCAGCAGCGTGAGGAACAGGCTCGTCACCAGGGTCTCCAGCAGGTAGATCTGGACCATCTGGTTGATGATCGGCTGGCCGGTCGCGGTCACCGACAGGCCGTCGCCTTCGAGGACGTCCGTGACGGCGCCCATCTGATCGATCACTTCCTCGCCCCGGGCTTCGGAGTTGACCGACACGGCCATCCGGGTAGCCACGTACTCGCCGTCCTCCCGGTGGAGCACGCTGCTGGCCTCGTCGGGGGCGACCTCGAACAGTTCGTCGTAGAGGGCTTCGAGGTTCTCGTCCGGCACCCCGTCGCCGTCGGTGTCGGCCGCCGCGAACGACTGCGCGAAGGATTCGTCACGGGCGGCGACCCGTTCCATCACCGACAGCGGACTCTGGGTCCGCGGCTCGCCGTTCGCCAGGACGACGGTGACCTCCTGCTCGCCGGCCGTGGTCGTCGCCTCGTCGATCCGTCCTAACGTCCCCGGGTCGGTCACGTCGTCCTCGATCAGGATCTCGACCTGGGAGTCGTGCCGGACGAAGTTCTCGTTGGCGAACCGGAGGTTCTCGCGGACGGTGTACTCCTCGGGCTGGAGGCCCTCGGGCAGGTTGTCGGTCCACTCCGGGGCGCCCTCCGCGATGTTGTCCTCGGGTTCGAAGGACGTGCTCACCTGCATCGCGGCGACGGTCGTGCCGGCGGTCAAAAGCAAGGTGAGGACGATGACCGCGACGGGGGCCTTCCGGGCGGCGCTGGACCCGACCGAGAGCAGTTTCGCGGCCCGTCCGCTGCCGGTCCCGATGGCTCGCTTGTTGCGGTCGAGGCCGAACCGCTCCATGAGCGAATCGAGTTCGACCTTCAGCGGCGGGACGAAGGCGCCGAACACGACCAGCGCGCCGACGATGCCGATGGCGGCGATGATCCCGAGTTCCTGGACCGGCTGGACCGGACTCGCCAGGTTCGAGAGGAAGCCGACGACGGTCGTCACGGTCACCCACAGCAGCGCGACGCCGACGCCGGCCAGCCCGATTTTCATCGACGTGGCGACGTCGTCCCCGGTCCTGGTCCGGTGCTCCCGGTACCGCATGAAGACGTGTATCCCGTAGTCTATCGAGAGCCCGATGAGCAACACCGGGATTGCAATCAACACGGGGTTGAACGGGATGCCGACCCAGCCGAGCATGCCGAACGTCCAGAGTTGCACCAGCACGATCCCGACCAGGCTGAGGACGATGTCCAGGAGGTCCCGGTAGACCACGATCAGGGTCACCAGGACGAAAAGCAGGGCCAGCGGCCCGACGATCTTCATCGTGTCCTGGCGGGACTGCTGTTGCTCGTCGGTGATGAGCCCGTTGCCGACGACGATGGCCTCCTCGGCCACCCCGCCGTTCCGTGCGAGGTCCTGCATCGCGAGCTGGGAGTCGACGATGGAGTCGGGCGCGTTGCCGGTGGTACTAAGGGTCTCGGGGGTCTGGAAGACGACGATCATCGTCGAGGACGCCTCCGTGGACCCGGTCTCGTAGTCGTTGGGCATCAGGGCGAACGCGTCGGAGGTCCCCTGGGCGTCCTCGTCGAGGACCCGCTCGATGATGGCGTCGATCTGTTGCTGGTCCATCGCCTCCAGCGCCTCGATCTGCTGGTCGAGGGTGGGCGAGGTCATCCCGGGCCGTTCGGCCTGGATCGCCGTCCGGGCGATGACGTTCGCGATGCCGATGGTCGGCTGGTCCTCCCGGAGCGTGGGGGCGATGGTCGCGTTGGTCCTGATCTCCTGTTGCAGTTCCAGCGACTCGATCAGCGACTCCTTCGCGAGGACGTCGTCGTCCTTGACGATGACCTGTGCGACCGACTGGTTCTCGGGGCCGGTCGAGAAGTTCGAGTCGACGTAGTCGAGTTTCTCCTCCTCCTCGACGCCGATCTCGAACGCCTGCAAGGACTGTTCCTGTTGCAACCCGGAAACCCCGGAGCCGATGGCGAGGATCGTCACCAGCAGGGCGATGACGACGATCCGTCGGTGCTCGACGATGCCGCCGAACACCCGGTCGCCGAGGCTCATCGGACCCCCTGGCGTCTCCGCCGCGAGCCAGTGCTCGGACGGCCGGTCCCCGATCCGGCCGTCCCGGATCGGGAGGCGAAGCCGCCCGGCGCCGCTTCGGGCATTACCTCGTCGATGCGAGTCACACCGTTGCCCCTGGTCATGGTCGGTTAACTGTTCGTCCCCTCACCTAAATATCCATTGTATTTGACGTAATAAAGTGGCTTTAGCGAACCGAAAAATAGGAGGGAAACGGCCGAATGGCCGGGTTTCGATTCCCGGGGAGAAATCCGGTGGTCGACGTGTCGAGGCGGCGTCACTCGCTTTCGATCAGCGCGTGTTCGAGGACGTTCTTCTCGGCGCGCTGGAGGTGTTCCGCCACGGTGGACTCGTCGATGCCGAGTTCCTCGGCCAGTTCCGAGAGCGTCGTCTGGCGGGGCGTCTCGTAGTAGCCCTGCCGGTAGGCGTGCATGATGATGTCGTTCTGCCGGGAGGTCAACGCGTTCCGCGCGTCGGTCACGCTGCCCTCGTAGTCGCGTATCCGCAGTACCTCGCAGGCGAGGTCCGAACTCTGGATCCGGGCACCGACCTCCTTGATGATCGAGTGCTCGGCGATGATCGACAGTTCGAGGCCGTCGCCGCGGATCGAAACCTCGTGTCCGCAGACGACCGTCACCGGACACCCGTCGATGAACGTTACCGGGAGGTCGGCAACGAGGAGGTACTCCGGGACCGCCGGAGAGAGCCGCTGGAGGTCCAGTACCGCTTCGTCCCCGGTGACGGTCGACTCGTCGATGTCGTCGTTGAGAAGCACCCGGAATGCCAGCTTGTCGTGGTGACACGAGATGACCGACAGGTCGCGGACGCCGACCTCGCGGAACTCCCTGACGGCAGTGCCCACGAACCGGTCGTCGAGCACGTTGTCGGGAATAAATACTTCTAGCTCGCGCATCTAATTGTGTTATAGTGTCTCAGGTTATAAAAATATCCCGAAATTTTTATCTACATTCGTCGGTTCCGGAAGAACAGTCCGGGGGACAGCGCCGGCGCGGGGAACGCCGCCGGCGTCGGACGATCACGCCCCGGGGTTGGGACGCGGGAACGCCCGGAGTTGCCGGGGCGGCATCAGGTACATGCCGCGGCGCCGGGTTTCGAGGTATCCCAGGATGCCGTGGTCCTCCAGCGGTAGTTCCTCCTCGGCGCGCTGGTCGCTCTCGGTGTCGATGAACGACATGTTCTTGCGCATCGTGATGAAGTCCTCGGCGGACTTCTGCAGGGAGATGAACTGCAGGTGCGGGTGGTTCTCGTGGGTCGACGGGACGTCCCGGCGCAGGATCGGCGGCAGCGGGTCCCTGGCCCGCGCGAGCTTCTGGGCGTGGCCGACGACGCCTTTCTCCTGCTGGTCGTCCTCGACTTCCTGGGCGAGACTGATCATCGGTTCGTCCTCGGTGCCGCTACGCGGCGGCAGGTTCCGGCCGTGCTTGCCGGTCTCCGTCGGACCGTGGTGGGGGCTGTACATCCGGTGAACCTGGTCCTCGTGCTCGTGGTCGTCGTACCAGCCCTTGACGTCGTCCTTGATGAGCGAGGCCTGCAGGATCGTCCCGCCCTTGAAGGGGTTGTCGTCGTCGGTGAACGTCACGTGGTCCTGGTGGGGCTGGCTGTCGGTGAAAAGCGACTTGAAGCCGAAGAACACCGGGGCGTCCCGCGGCACGGGGTTCTCGCCCGGGACGTCCTCCCCGAAGCGGTTGTGGGGCTTGGACTTGCCCCAGTTGGACTTGCGGATGCCGCCGACTCGCTGGTCGACGAACCCCGTCCGGCGGTGGGAGACCTCGAAGATGCCGCTCACGTCCGTCTCGACGTCGACGCCGTTGACGGTGTCGCCCTCGCCGAGTAGCGCCTGCTCGGCGCGCAACACCGCCTGGGGGTGGTCGCTGGTCAGGTGGACGTGGACGTCGTCGGATTCCGGGGTCGCGCTCTCGCGGTCCTTGTGCAGATCGGCCTCCTCGATCACCTCTTCGGGGTACCGCAGGTCGATCTCCTCGGGCAGATCCTCGTCGAACCGGTCGAAGTACCGTCGTGAATAGCTCGCGGTGAACAGGAGACCGTGGTTGCTCCACTCGTAGGCCCGTTCGAACGTCTCGAAGGTCTCTTCCAGTTCCTGGCGGTCGGCCTCGGTCGGCGTCCCGTCTTTGACGTATTCCAGATGGAGGAACACGTGGTGTTCCGGGAGGGTCCGGATGCCGTTGCCGCTGGTCCGGAGGAACTCGACCCAGGCGTGCTGGCGGTTCGCGGCGTCGGTGCGCTCGAACTCCCAGGGCGCGTATTCCCGGGGCTGGCGCGGGGACTGGTCGGTCTGGGCACTGACGGCCGCCACCGACGACGCACCGCCGATGGCTACCGCCGCCTTCATGAAGTCGCGCTTTGACAACCGGTTCTTGTCGCCGCCACCGCTATGACTGCATGGCATGTTGTATTATCGTTAACGTAATATTACGTATAAATTTGGTCCAACATGCAGGGTATTATTTATAAACAGACTTAATTATCTTCTCCAGTGAAACGTGGAGACGTTCCCGGATCCGAAGGACGGCAGCGGGTTCTCCGCCGACGGAGAATCAGTGTTCGTCAATCGTCGTGTCCGTCCCGGCGTGTCCCTCTCGCTCGGCGGTCGCCCGGGACGCCTCCCGGTCGGCCGTCACCGCAACCTCCCCGCTCTACCGTCGCCCCGCACCGTCACCTGCCGGGAAGTTCGCCAGCGCGGGACGCCTCGCGTCGGTTCCCCGCCGGTCGCGTCACCGGCCGGGATCACCGCGACTCGGCCCACTCGACCAGCGGTTCGAGCAGTTCGCACGCCTCCCGGCCGTCCTCGGTGAGTTCGTACTCCACGCGGGGCGGGATCTCCTCGTACTGGGTACGGTCGGCGAGGTCGGCGTCCCGGAACTCCTGCAGGCGGGCCGCGACGGTCGAGGTGCTGGCGTCCGGGACGCGGGCCTCGATCTCGCCGAACCGGACGCCGTCCTGCGCGCCGACGACGCAGAGGATCTGCATCGCGTACTTCCGGCTCAGTACCTCCATCACCTCCGAGACGGGACAGTAACACGCCGGGCGTTCGTCGACGGCGGTTGATTCGCTCACTCTTGGCTCGATACCGCCGTCTTCCTTAACTACTTCGGAAGTCGTAGCTTACTACCACCGATTTTCGAAGTACGTCCGGCAGACCGGGAACGAACCCGCCGCAACGGCGTAATGGGTGCAGGTCGCTGGACCGTCCGGTCTCTCGACCGCGAAAACGGGAGAGGCGAGGTCGATCAGCGCTCGTGGACCGTCGCCGGCAGGGGGTTGGATGGCTGGCTCGTCATCTCCGGGGAGAAGTCCAGTTCGGTCCGCGGTTCGAGGTGGTACTCCTGCCCGATGGTCGCCAGCACCAGGATCTGTTCGAGTTTCGCGAACCGCTCGCCGATGCAGGATCGCGGCCCCTCCCCGAACGGGATGTAAGCGTAGCGGCGGTCCAGCGGGGACATGTCGTCCCAGCGGGACGGCTTGAACTCCAGGGGGTCGTCCCAGAACCGTGGGTCCCGGTGGACCCGGTGGATCGAGAGGTGCATGTCCGACCCCTCCGGGATGCGGTAGCCGTGGGCCTCGATGTCCCTGGCGGCCCGCCGCGGGACCGTGTGGACCGGGGTGTGCCGGCGCATCGTCTCCTGCATGATCTTGCGGGTGAACTCCAGGTCGCCGATGTCGTCGGCCGTCGGGCGGTCACCGCCGAGGACGTCGTCCAGTTCGGCGTAGAAGCGCTCCCGGACGTCCGGGTGGTTGCCCAGCAGGTGCCAGGCGAACGCCATCGACAGTCCCGAGGTGTCGTGACCGGCGAACGTGAGTCCGGCCACCTGGTCGATCATCTCCGTCTCGGTGATCAACTCCGAGTCGGAGTTGCGGACCTCCACCATCGTCGAGAGGAGGTCGTCACCGGTGCCGCCTTGCTCCTCGCGCTCGGCCAGTAGCCGTCGCGCTTCCCGGTTGAGCCTCGCTTTCCCCTTCTTGAACCGGTGGCGGGCCGGCGTCGGAACCCAGTCGGGCAACACGAGCGAACTCGGGTTGAAGTACTCGTTGAGGCTGTTGGCGGCCCACCGCAGTTCCTCGTCGCCGTTGGGGTCCAGCGGCCGGTCGAAGATCGTGCCGAAGAGGATCTCCAGGGCGACGTCTTTCATCTGGCCGTGCAGCGAGATCTCGCCGCCGTCCTTCCAGGTCTCCATTCGGAGTTCGATCATGTCGACCATGGCCTCGGCGTACGACCGGATCTTCCCGGGGTAGAAGAACTCCTGGAGCGCCTCGTTCTGGCGCTCCCACTGCTCGCCCTCGACGGCGTTGAGGTTCTCCCCGAAGGCGATCTCGAAGTCGTCGGTCTTCTCGAAGGCGTCCTGCTGGGTGACCATCGCCCGCTCGAAGAAGTCCGGGTGCGCCAGCAGGTAGATGTCCCCGCCGACGAGGTCCATCCGGACGACGTCGCCGTACTCCTCGACCGCCGAGTCGTGGAACTCGAAGACGTCGCTGGCGTACTGGAGCGTGTTCCCGACGATGGGATGGCCCGGCGGCGACGGCGGCAGCGGGAGGTCCTCGACGGGCTCGGAGTCCGTCGCCGACGTCGAATTCGCGGCGCTCTGGGAACTCATGATTCACTGGCGAGGTGCTCGCGCAGTTGCCGTTCGACCTCGGTGTCCTCGAAGAGGTAGACGTACAGCCCGACGGTCAGCGCCGTGAACAGCAACGCCATCGCCGCGTAGTACGCCACGTTCACGAACACGCCCGCCGGCTCGGTGATCGGGTCGACCGCCGCCAGCGTCGTCCCCCCCGCAAACACCACGAACATCGCCACCGCGATGGTCGCCAACCGCGACAGGAACCCGAACCCTGGCACCAGATCGAAGTTCTTCATCGAGAGGTCCGCGATGCCGGTCACCAGGAACGTGTGGAACGCGATGTAGTGCCAACAACCCAGGTCCTCGATGAACGGCTGCAACCCGACCCAGCCGATGCAGGAGGCCGCACCCAGCACCACGTTCAACACCACGATGGTCGACACCATCGTCAGCGTCGAATTCCGCTGGAACGTCCGTCTCGACCGGTTGATGACGGTACTCGTTACCATGTATTTTATTCAACAAGAGCGCACAAATATCGGTTCCGCCTCGTATCTTGGGAGGATTTAACTGTACGTGAGTTGATGGCTCGGCGGCCCATCGGGCCGGGCGGGACGGCGTCACTGCACGCCGTCCAGTCCCCGGACGGGGGCGACACTGCACGTCGTCCGACCCACGGGCGGGGAACCGTCGAACGAAAACGTCGGTCGGCTCGCTATTCGGTCACGACGATAGGTCCGTTAGACGTCGGATGCGAGGTGCTCGCGGAGCTGTCGTTCGACCTCGGTGTCCTCGAAGAGGTAGACGTACAGCCCGACGGTCAGCGCCGTGAACAGCAACGCCATCGCCGCGTAGTACGCCACGTTCACGAACACGCCCGCCGGCTCGGTGATCGGGTCGACCGCCGCCAGCGTCGTCCCCCCCGCAAACACCACGAACATCGCCACCGCGATGGTCGCCAACCGCGACAGGAACCCGAACCCTGGCACCAGATCGAAGTTCTTCATCGAGAGGTCCGCGATGCCGGTCACCAGGAACGTGTGGAACGCGATGTAGTGCCAACAACCCAGGTCCTCGATGAACGGCTGCAACCCGACCCAGCCGATGCAGGAGGCCGCACCCAGCACCACGTTCAACACCACGATGGTCGACACCATCGTCAGCGTCGAATTCCGCTGGAACGTCCGTCTCGACCGGTTGATGACGGTACTCGCCGGATTGGTGGTACCTTCGGTTGCCATGACAGTTGTATGTTGGTTGAAAATCGTATAAATTATCCCGGTGATATTGGGAGCGTTTATTGGGGTTCGTACGAGGCGGTTTCAGCGTGCTCTCGTGACGTTGCGACGGTCCGGCCAGTCACGGAATCGCAAGATTGAGAGGGGACGCGGGATCGGACGGCCGGCCGTCGCATCAGAGAAACGCCAGGATGAGGAAGTCGACCGCGAGCGCGAAGTTCAGGATCGACGCACACCGGGCCACGCTGAACGCCCTGGACACCGACAGCGACTGCTCCTTCTCGGGTTGGACGTACGTCTGGTAGTACAGCGCCAGGAGGTAGAAGCCGTACGCGATGCAGGCGAGCGCGATCAGGGGATATCGGTAGTACACCGAGACGGCGGCCGCCGTCAGCAACAGGACCGAACTGATGGCCAGCGAGGCGTCGAGTCCGACGTACGTGGTGAACGTCGAAATCGACGCCTGTCGATCCTGGTGGGTGTCGCCGGCCTGGTGCATGATGTGAAACGCCAGGGAGTAACAGAACACCACGACGGCGACGGGGACGAACCGCGTGACGGGTTCGCCCGTCAGCAGGATGAACCCCGGCAGCAGCAGGCAGGTCACGTCGACGCCGGACGTGACGAGGTGGTTGAAGATGTTCTGTTCCTTGAACCGGGGCGGGTACGAGTACGTGTACCCGAAGAACACGGACACGACCCCGGCGGCCAGGTAGAAGAGGTCGCCGGTGTAGTGGGTGAGGTAACCCCACAGGAACAGCGAGACCAGGATCTCCAGTATCATGAACGTCCGTGCGTTCTCCTTCCCGAAGACGTCGACCGACTCGGCGACGTAGGACTTCTCGGAGTTCTGACTGTCGGCGTCGTAGTCGTGGAGCGCGTCGGCGATGGAGGCGTGGGACTTCATCATCAACACCGCGCCGAACAGCGCCCCGTACACCCACAGATCCGACAACTCGATGCCGACGTAGTACCCCCCGGCGAAGATCATCGAGAAGTACCCGATGTTGTACGCCAGAAGCGCCTCGTAGCGGTTGATGATCCACAGACTCCACGCGAACTGTCGAAGGGACCGATCCGAACTGCCGGTTTGAACTGCCATCGTTGGTTACTGGAGCGCCCGAATCTCCTGTTCGAGTTGCTGTTCCGACGTCGCCACCGTGTGCAGGAAGACGGTCGTCGAGAGGACCACCACGGTCGCCAGCGCGTAGTAGACGAGGTTCATGCCGACGCCGAGCGGTTCGGTGATCGGGGGCACCGCCGGCAGCAGCGTCCCCGAGGCGTACACCAGGAACATCCCACCGCCGACGAACCCCAGCGTCGTCCGGACGCCGCTACCCGGCAAGCAGTGGTAGTGATCCAGGAACGTCGAGACGATGGCGCCGAGGAGGATCGTGGTGAACGCCAGGTACTGCCAGCACCCGACGTCGGTCAGGAACGGTTCCAGGCCCAGGAACGCGATGCACATCGCGCTCCCGAACGCCAGGTTCGTTCCCATCGCCGAGGCGGAGACGAATCTGTTCGACCTCCCCTTTATCACTTTTGTGGCCCAGTGAAGCGGGGTACGAAGGTTCATATACAAACTCTTGTCCAATAAAATTAACAAATTATCCCCCATCTTGTTGGGGGGATTTAAATAGCAGTGGGACTAGCGCCGGATCGGCCCGGGGAAATCCGGCGCTCGGCGGGCCGGGAGGAAGGCGTGGACGGGGTACAAATAGGTAGGCGTCCGGAACTTCGGGATTTCGGCCGCGCTGATTCGACAATCGACGATTTTTTCGGCGGTCGAGTGACCGTTCGTAGCCGGAGTCGCCGCGGCGTCGCGCGCGGACTAACCCGTCGGGGGATGCGAGGTCGGAGGATTCGACGCGGTGATCTCGAACCGTCCGCGGAGGTTGGCGGGGGCGGCCAACGTCTCCGTTGGCGCGCCGCTCGGCAGAAAGATGGACGGGGCCGCGACTGCGGCGGCTCCGGAGGAGTCCGGAACGAACGTACGAGTGCGCCTAGATGACGCGGTTCTGCAGGTAGTCGAGGTGTTTGGCGTTGTAGACGATCCTGACCTCGTCGGCGGCCGGCGAGCCGATGCAGGTCAGTCGGACGTCCTTCTCCTCGACCTCCTCGTCGCTGAGGATCTGCTGCATGTCCATGTCGATCTCGCCCTCCCTGACGATGGCCGCGCAGTTGGCGCAGGCCCCGGCACGACAGGAGAACGGCCAGTCGTACCCCTGGGCTTCGGCGGCCTCGAGGATGTACTCACTCTCGTTGACGTCGAGGGTGCCGTAGTCCTCGTCGCCGAGGTCGGCGTCGGCCGCCTTCTCGAACAGGTCGTCGTCGGCCATGTCCCAGCCGTGGTCGTCGAGTACCTCGTAGTTCAGGTATTCTACGGTTGGCATCAGTCGGGGCTTCGACGGCCGGACTGTTAGAACTTGCTCTTTTTCCGTCGCTTCGCCGCGGTCAGAGCCCGAACCAGGGGAGAAAACGGAACGTGAGGTACGAACCGGCGGTCGCGATTGCCGGGACGACGTTCTGCATGGCGATCACCCGGCCGGTGGTCGAGGGGTCGAACAGCTCGGAGGTCTGGGGGATGTCGTCCGGGTCCTCCTCGCCGATGTCGGGGAGCGCTTCCCCCTCCTCCTCGGCGGTGAGCGCGCCAACCGAGACGCTGGCTCCCCCGCCGCGGACCCCCTCGCGGATGGTGGTCGTCCGGGTCGCCCGTCCCCAGCCGAGGCCGACGATGCTCATCGTCGCGATGACGACGAAGCTGGCGGGGACGCCGATGGCCGACAGGAACACCACCAGCGCGGAACTGACCGTGGCGACGACGATGGCCGCCGTCAGCGGCAGGTTCGTGATGTCGTTGCCGAGCGTGTCCAGCGTCCGGCGGGCGATGGTGAACGCGCCGACCGCGACCGCGACCGACCCGACGAGGATGCCGGTGTTCATCCCGAGCTCGCCGCTGCCGACCAGTGGCGCGATGGCGTTGGCGATGTTCGAGGTGCCGGAGCTGAACGCCATCAGGCAGCCGATGGCGACGACGACCAGCGACCCGACGAACTCGCGGCGGGTCGTGTTCGGTCCAGGGGCCAGGTACGGCACCGGCCCGACCCGCCGGACGTCGAACAGCGGACCGTCGCTGCTATCGATGGCGACCCATCGGTTGATCGCCGGGTAGAAGTACCGCCCGACGACGCCGGACACCCAGAAGCCGACGACCGGCGCGACGATCCACCAGGAGACGATCTCGCCCATCACCGCCCAGTCGAGTTCGCCGGCCGCGATCCCCAGCCCCGCGATGGAGCCGACCGCAGTCATCGACGTCGAGGCGGGGACGCCGAACATGTTGCCGACGAACAGCGCGAACCCGACGAAAAACAGGACCGCGATACTTGCTTCCAGCGTGAACACGCTAGCGTCCCTGACGAGGTCCTGGCCGAGCGTGTCGACGACGCGGCGGCCGATGGTCCATGCGCCGCCGAAGAAGAACACCGACATCAGCGCCGCCGCCGCGACCTTCGTGATCGCGTCCGCGCCCACCGCCGGACCGAACGCCGGCCCCGTCGTCGCCCCGCCGATGTTGTACCCGACGAACAGGGCGACGACGACGCCGACCAGGAGCAGGACTTCGCTCACGCGACTACCCACGGCGGTACGTGGCTTAAGCGATGCTATCTCGGGGAACGGTCCCGGGCATCGTATCGGACTCGACGGTCCCTCGGGAGCCGTCCCGGAGGCTTTACCCTGGCGGCGTCCCGCCCCTCGGGCATGGATCCGTTCCCCGAGTTCGGGGTGATCCCGGCGGTCGACCTCCAGGACGGTGAGGTGGTCCAACTCGTCGGCGGCGAGCGCGGCACCGGGCGCCGCTACGGCGACCCCGTCGACGCCGGTCGCCGCTGGGTCGAAGCGGGCGCGCGCGCGCTGCACGTCGTCGACCTCGACGGGGCCTTCGAGGGCGAGCGCAAAAACGCCGACGCCATCGACCGACTGCTCGGCACCGTCGACGTGCCGGTCCAGCTCGGCGGCGGCATCCGCACCGCGGCGGACGCGCTCGACCTCCTCGACCGGGGCGTCGACCGGGTCGTCCTCGGCACCGCCGCCGTCGAGGACCCCGAAATCGTGGCCCGGGTGGCCGACGAGTACCCCGACGGCGTGGTGGTCGGCCTCGACGCCAGCGAGGGGGAGGTGGTCGTCGAGGGCTGGACCGAGGGGACCGGCCTCGACCCGGCCGACGCCGCGGCCAGGTACGAGGACCTCGGCGCCACGGCGATCCTGTTCACGGACGTCGACGTCGAGGGGCGGATGGACAGCGTCAGGACGGGACCGGTCGACCGGCTGGTCGACGCGGTCGGGATCCCGGTCGTCGCCAGCGGCGGCGTCGCCACCGTCGACGACGTCCTGGCCCTGCGCGACGCCGGCGCGGCGGCCGTGGTCGTCGGCTCCGCCCTCTACGAGGGCGCGTTCACGCTGGAAAAGGCACAGGCCGCGGTCCGACCGTAGCGGCCGACGGGGGCCTCCGGCGGTGTCAGGGCCGGCCGCCGGTCCCGATCACGCGGAGGTGCCCGAGTTCCCCCTCGATGGCGACGACGAGGTCCGGCATTTCGGTCCCCCAGATGGGTGCGTCCAGCGGTTCGAGGGTGTACTCGTCGGTCGCGCCGTCGTCCAGTTCGGCGACGACGCGGTACCGGCCCACCCGTTCGACGACCGCCGACCGCGAGACTCGGATCGGGTCGGATCGCCGGCCGGCCGACTCGGCGGCGTCCACGCCGACCGTCTCCGCGAACGCCTCCGTCCCGTCGTCGAGGACGCGGACGGTCACGTCGTGGGCCTCGTCGTCGTAGTTCTCGACGGTGAGCGAGACGGGGTCGGTGACCGGCAGGAGTCGCCAGGCGCCGACCCACGCGATTGCGGCGATGCCACCGAGGACGGCGAGGACTGCGCCGACGAGCGAACGTCTCGACTGCACGTGTAACCGTTCGTCGACGTGCGAGAAGTAGGTGGCGGTCCGGCGGGGCAGGCTGGGTCGGTGGCTGTGACCGGCTCAGTACTCGCCGTCGCCGAAGATCGCCGCGGCGAGCCGGACCGCGTCCTTCCCGAAGACGGCGGTGGCGGCGGCGAGTCCGAGCACGGATACCAGCAGTACCAGCCAGGGCTGTAACGGTTCGCCGCTGACTTGCCGGTGGAGGAACGCGGCGAGGATCACGGCGATGACCAGGACGCCCACGACGAACCGGACGTCCCGGCGATGGGAGCTGCTCACGGCCGGTCACCTCCCCGGACGGGATCGACGGCTGGAGCCGGAGGTGATCCCCTCGGTCGGCCGGGATCGATCTGACGGTCACGGGTGAGTCGGTGCATGTTTCGTCCACCTCTTGATCCGCACCCCTGGCCCGTCCGCGCGGCCAGCCCCAGACGCACGACGAGCTTCATTTCGAATAGGGAATTAGTGGATAATAAATCCAGGGACCCGTTCAGGGGCGGCCGCCGGCGAGGGACGCGCCGTCAGGGACTCCATACTGGCGGTTGATTCCTCGGCAGGGGCGCTGGATTCCTAGCTTCGGGAGGCGGAATAATAAGCACCAGCCACAGGCGCGGTGGAAGTGAAACTGGAACGTCCCGGAATCCCCTTGTATCCGGGCCGCAATGGGATACGCATGACCGACAGGACGGGGGCCGTGAGCCGCGAGACGGCCGAGACCGAGGTTGACGTCGTCCTGGACGTCGACGGCGACGGCGAGGCCGTCGTGGACACGGGCGTGGGCTTTTTCGACCACGTGCTGGAATCGTTCGCGCACCACGGCCTGTTCGACCTCACCGTCGAGTGCGACGGCGACCTCCACGTCGGCGACCACCACACCGTCGAGGACGTCGCCATCTCGATCGGGCGGGCGTTCGACGAGGCGCTGGGCGACCGGCGGGGGATCCGGCGGTTCGCGGACCGCCGGGTGCCGATGGACGAGTCGCTGGCCGAGGTCGTCGTCGACGTCAGCGGCCGGCCGTACTTCGCGTTCGACGGCGCGTTCTCCGGGGACGCCGTCGGCGAGTTCACCGCGGTCATGGCACGGCACTTCCTGCGGTCGCTGGCGACCAACGCCGGCCTGACCGTCCATGCCAGCGTCGAGGGCGGAAACGCCCACCACGAGGTCGAGGCGCTGTTCAAGGCGGCGGCACGGGCGCTGGACGACGCGACCCAGCTCGACGAGCGCCGCTCGGACGCCCCGAGCACCAAGGGCCAGCTATGAGCGACGAGGAGACCGGGACGAGCGGGACCACCGACGACGGGGAGTCGATGTTCGACGAGATCCTCGGGAAGTTCGAGGGCAGCCCCAGCCAGCAGGCGGTCATCCGGTTGCTGCTGGAGCGGGGCTTCTCGGTCAACGACGACGGACGGGTCGTCTCGGGCGGCATCGAGATCCCGAACACGGGGATCGCCCGCGAGATCGACGTCGACCGGCGGGTCGTCGATTCGACGACCGACGCCATCCTCGCCGACGAGCAGTTGCGCCGGATCTTCCAGAACATCTCCCAGATCCCGAGCCTGATGGACCTGGCGCCGCTTCTGGACCTGACGGTGCTGACCGTCGCCGTCCACGACGCCGACGAACCGGGCATCGTGGCCGACGTCACCGGCCGCATCGCCGACCGGGGCGTCTCCATCCGCCAGACCGTCAGCGACGACCCGGAGTTCACCGAGGACCCGCGACTACACGTGGTCACCGAGGAGCAGTTGCCGGGCGAGTTGCTGAACGAACTCCGGTCGCAGCCGTACGTCCGGAAGATCGAACTGCAGTAGCCGAGGAGAGCATCCGGGGCTGGAGCTATCTGGAGGGGGCGAACAGGCGACACGCTCGATACCTCGGGGCGCTGTGTCGCACAATCGCAGACGCCCCGGGGCGGTTCGTCAGGTCACGGCAGGGTTGGTCCCGGCTTCGCATTTGAGTGTTCGTACCTGGCCTGGCCGCAATCCAGCGACGTTATTTGGGCCATTTCTGGCCTACAACAAGGAATACCAACGTGGAGAACGATCTGGTAGACATGGACCGCCGAACGTTGCTATCCGCGACGGGGGTTGTAATAGCCGCGTCGACGGCCGGTTGTCTCGAGTTCGCGTTGCAGTCGGACCCCCCGGAGGAATCCGAGAGCATACCGCTTGAGTCCGTCGCCGTCAGGAACGAGTCCGACGCTGAGACGAAGTTCACCCTCACGGTCGTCGAGAACCGCGAGGACCAGCACTTCCACCAGAAAACCGTCCCGTCCGGGGAATCGACCCGGCCCAGTCAGTCGTGGGACACGTCATCGGAGAGCATCGTGATCGTCGGGATGGCCAAACGATACGGGAACTACGAGGTCGTCTCGATGAACGAATCCGACGGCGAAATCGGCGACCTGGCGGTCGAGTTCCGGGTAGACCAGCAGGGAGACGTACACGGCAACCTCCTCGAGGCTTCGGACCTGTAGGCGGGGCGGTGTTCAGATTAGCGAAGGTGGCCGGCACGTCCGCCGGAGCGGTGGTGGCCGGCGCATCCGGCGGATCAGTGGTGGCCGGCACCGCCGACGGATCGGCGGTGCCCTGCACGAACCACGCCGGGTGGGACTGAAAGGGGCCGGGCGCTCGACCCCGCCCGGACGACGTAAGCACCGGAAGGAGCGCAGCGACTGAGGCGCGCAGCGAGGCCCGGCGGTTCCCGCGAGTGTAACGAGCGGGAAGTCGTCAGAGCTTGCCTCTGACGGAAGTCGAGCGCCCGGGGGCTTTCTGGCCGGTTGCGGTCGAAGGGGTGGTCGAATCTGGACAGTGCCTGTAGGCGGTCTCGTAAACTGTTAGTCCGCGGGTCCTCCATCCAGGGACGATGCCCGACGCCTACCGGACCGTCGACGGCCGGGGCCGCGCGGAGTTCGAGGTCCAGGGATCGGAGTTCGTCGGCCACGTCACGGCCGTCGAGTCCGTCGAAGCGGCCGAGGCGTTCGTCGACGCCGTCGGCGAGGAGTTCGACGACGCCACGCACAATGTCCCCGCGTACCGCGTACGTGCGGCCGGGGGCGGGGCGGACCACGCCGAGGGTCAGGGACTCCTGCGGGAGTACAGTAGCGACGCGGGCGAACCGTCCGGGTCCGCAGGCAAACCCGCGCTGAACGTGCTCGTCCAGCGCGAGCTGGAGAACGTCGCAGCGGTCGTGACCCGCTACTACGGCGGTACCAACCTCGGGGTCGGCGGCCTGGCGCGGGCGTACTCCCGGGCGGTCAAGGAGGCAGTCGACGACGTCGGCGTGACCGAACGGCGCCCCCACGAACGGTTCCAGGTGGCCGTCGCGTACGACGACTCCGGGACGGTCCGTGGCATCCTGGAGAGCGAGGGCGTCGAGTTCGAGGCCGACTACGGCGAGCGGGCGTCCTTCGACGTGCGCGTGCCCGTGGAAGCGGCCGACCGACTCCGGGACCGGTTGCGGAGTGCGACCAGCGGCCGGGCGGGGATCGACTGACCGACCCTTTCGAACCGAAACCATTTCGCACCCGGAACCGTACGCACGGTCATGGAGCGGATCGCGGGTGCGGACTACCACGAGATCGTACAGGTCGAGGATCCCAGGGTGTCCCCGGACGGCGAGCGTGTCGCGTTCGTCCGGAAGGTCCCCGACGGCGACGACGGCTACGAGCAGACGATCTGGATCGCCCCCACCGGCGGGGGCGAACCGCGCCGGTTCACCGTCGCCGGCCACCTCGACGGGGAACCGCGCTGGAGTCCCGACGGGGACCGCCTGGCGTTCGTCACCTCCCGTGGGACCGAGAGGAGTCGCCGCCAGTTGTGGGTCGCCCCGACGGCGGGCGGCGAAGCGCGCCAGGTGACAGACGTGGCCGGCGCCGTCTCCGGGATCGAGTGGAGTCCGGACGGGACGCGCATCGCCTTCCTCCAGAACGTCAGGCCCGGGGAGCGCGAGGACGACCACGACCTGTCGGTGCCGGACGACTTCGAGCGGGAGGCCCCGGACCCGCGGGTGATCGACCGCACCGTCTACCGGTCGGCCCAGCGGTACTTCGACGGTGGACGCGACCACGTCTACGTCGTCACGCTGGGAGACGACGCCGGGGACGACGACCGGTCCGGTGACGACCGAGTCCAGCGGATCACCGACGCCGAGTACGACCACGGTAGCGTCTCGTGGGGCGACGCCTCGACGCTGTACTACACCGTGGCCGACGGCGAGCCGGACCCCGACGACGCCGAGGAGTACACCATCGTCGCCTACGACCTGGAAGCCGACGAGCACGACCGCCTCCACACGACGACCGGCCCCGAGGGGAGCCTGGCAGCGACGGCCGACGGCCGGGTCGCCCACCTGTTCACCGAACCCGACCAGTCCTCGTTGCGGCCGACGGAACTGAAGGTGCTCGACGTCGACACCGGCGAAGTGGCCCACCCCACCGCGGACTTCGACCGGACGCTCGGCTACCAGGCCGCACCACAGTGGGGACCGGACCGCGAGTTGCTGTACTTCGCCACGCCGGACGAGGGCGCCGAGACGCTGTGGTCGGTCCCCTGGGACGGGACGGACGCCGAACCGGTGATCCGCGAGGACTGGGCCACCGTCGACGGCTTCGACGTGGGCGACGACGTGGCCGCGTTCGTCCGCAGCGACTGGGACCATCCGGGCGACCTGTTCGTCGCCACCCGCGGGGGCGCCGAGGAGCAGCGGCTCACCCGCGTCAACGCCGGGTACCTCGACGCGCGCGCGGTGAGCCAGCCCGAGGAGGTCGTCTACGAGAACGACGGCACCGACCTCCAGGGGTGGGTGCTCACCCCGCCGGACTTCGATCCCGACGATACCTACCCGATGGTCGTGGAGGTCCACGGCGGCCCACACGCGATGTGGACGACCAGCGGGACGATGTGGCACGAGTTCCAGACGCTGGCGGCGCGGGGCTACGTCGTCTTCTGGTCGAACCCCCGCGGGTCGGCCGGGTACGGCGAGGAGTTCATGGCCGCAATCGAACGGGACTGGGGCGACGTCACCATGTCGGACGTGATGGCCGGCGTCGAGGAGGTGGCCGGCCGCGAGTACGTCGACGACGACCAGGTCTTCCTCACGGGCGGGAGCTTCGGCGGCTACATGACGAGCTGGATGATCGGACGGACGGACTACTTCGAGGCCGCCGTCGCCCAGCGCGGCGTCTACGACCTGACGGGGTTCTACGGGTCGACCGACCAGGCGTACAAGCTCGTCGAGGGCGACTTCGACGCGACCCCCTGGGAGGACCCCGAGTTCCTCTGGGAGCACTCGCCGGTCGGCCACGCCCACGAGGTGGACACGCCGACGCTGTTGCTCCACAGCGACGACGACTACCGGACGCCAGCCTGCACTGCCGAGTTGTACCACCGCATCCTCCGCAAGCACGGCGTCGACACCCGCTTCGTGCGCTACCCCGGCGAGGGCCACGAACTGTCCCGCTCGGGCGACCCCGACCACGTCGTCGACCGCATCGAGCGCATCGCGCGCTGGTTCGACGGGTACTCGGAGTACCACGAGGCGCCGCCGGCGCTGGAGCGGGAGGACGGTGTCGACCTGACGGGACTCGACGACGAGGACTGACCCCGGAGCGCATTTGTAGACCGGCGGGGCTACGTGGGGAGTCCCCACGGGCCTGGCGGGATGCGCGGGTTCGTGTAACCTTCGGGATATTTAAATGAGGGAAACCGTGGGTGCTGGCCGCGTCCCGCCCTCGCCCGCCGGTTTCGCGGCGCCGGTGCGAGGGGCGGTGTATGGAAACGCTTATTGGGGCACCTTTGCTATTCCCGGTAACTCATGACCGTCGTAGTACGTGGGTAAGACGGTGGATTTTTCTCGGGGCACTGTTCCGTCGAGCGAGGCCAGGTACACCGACAGCGACGCAGGAAACAATGTCAGAACTCAGCGATAGTTACGACCCGGACGAGATAGAGCCGAAGTGGAGACGCGACTGGTTCGAGCGCAGCGTCTACGAGTACACCGACAGCGGTGCCCCGGATTACGTCGTCGACACCCCGCCGCCGTACCCGACGGGCAACTTCCACATCGGGAACGCCCTGGGGTGGTGTTACCAGGACTTCGCCGCCCGGTACAAGCGCCTGCAGGGGTTCGACGTCTCGTTCCCCCAGGGCTGGGACTGCCACGGCCTCCCGACGGAGGTGAAAGTCGAGGAGAAACACGGCATCGACCGCACGGAGGTGTCCCGCCAGGAGTTCCGCGAGATGTGCATCGAGCACACCGAGGAGCAGATCGCGGCCATGAAGGACACCATGCGGGATCTGGGGTTCTCCCAGGACTGGTCCCAGGAGTACCAGACCATGGACCCCGAGTACTGGGGGCTGACCCAGCGGTCGTTCGTCGAGATGGCCGACGACGGCTACGTCTACCGGGACGAACACCCGGTCAACTGGTGTCCGCGCTGCAACACCGCCATCGCCGACGCCGAGGTCGAGAACGAGGACCGCCAGGGGACGCTGTACTACCTCACGTTCCCCGGGGTCGACGGCGAGGACATAGAGATCGCCACCACGCGGCCGGAACTGCTGGCCGCCTGCGTCGGGATCGCAGTGGATCCCGACGACGAGCGTTACGCCGGGCGGGCGGGCGACACCTTCGAGGTCCCGCTGTTCGGCCAGGAGGTGACGCTGTTCGCGGACGAGGACGTCGACGCCGACTTCGGGACCGGCGCCGTCATGGTCTGTACCTTCGGCGACAAGCAGGACGTCGAGTGGTGGGCCGAGCACGGCCTGGACCTGCGGCCGGTGTTCACCGAGGACGGCCACCTGTCGGCGCTGGCCGACGACTACGCCGGCCTCTCCATCGCGGAGGCCAAAGAGGAGATCGCCGCCGACCTGGAGGCCGAGGGCTACCTGAACGACTCCGAGCCCATCGAGCAGTCGGTCGGGGTCTGCTGGCGGTGTGACACGGCCATCGAGATCCTCAGCAAGGAGCAGTGGTTCATCGAGGTCGACCAGGAGTCCATCCTGGCGAAGGCCCGGCAGGTCGAGTGGATTCCCGAGCACATGTACACCCGGTTCGAGGAGTGGACCGAGAGCATGGAGTGGGACTGGGTGATCTCCCGCCAGCGGGAGTTCGCCACCTCGATCCCCGTCTGGTACTGCGACGACTGCGACCACGTCCACGTCGCCAGCGTCGAGGAACTGCCGGTCGACCCCACCGAGGAGGGCCCCGCGGTCGATGCCTGTCCGAAGTGCGGCGCCGACGACTGGGAGGGCGAGACCGACGTCATGGACACCTGGATGGACTCCTCGATCTCGGCGCTGTACGCCAACGGCTGGCCCGACGAGGAGTTCGAGCCGACCCAGTTGCGCGAGCAGGGCCACGACATCATCCGGACCTGGGCCTTTTACACCGTCCTCCGGACGGACGCGCTGGTCGACGAGATTCCCTGGGAGGACGCGCTGATCAACGGCATGGTGATGGGCGACGACGGCAACAAGATGTCCAAGTCGAAGGGCAACTTCGTCCAGCCCGAGGAGGTGCTTGCGGAGTACAGCGCCGACGCCTTCCGGCAGGCCATCGCGCTGGGCGGCCAGCCCGGGACGGACATCCAGTTCCAGTGGAAGGAGGTCAAGAGCGCCTCGCGGTTCATCACGAAGATCTGGAACATCTGCCGGTTCACGTTCTCGCATCTGGAGGCGGGCACCCCCGGAATCGAGGACCCCGAGTACCGCGAGGCCGACCGGTGGATCCTCAGCAAGGCCGACCGGGTCGCCGCGACCGTGGCCGACGCCATGGACGAGTACCGCTTCGACGAGGCGCTGCGGACGATCCGGGACTTCGTCTGGCACGACTTCGCGGACGACTACGTCGAACTCGTCAAGGGGCGGCTGTACGACGGGACCCCCGAGGAGCGCGAGGCGGCCCAGCACGCGCTGTACGTCACCGTCTCCGCCAGCCTGCGGATGCTCGCGCCGTTCGTCCCGTTCGTCGCGGAGGAACTGTGGGACAACCTCCCCGGCGCGGAGGGCAGCGTCCACCTCGCCGAGTGGCCGGAACTCGGGATGGTCGACGAGACGGCCGAGCAGGCCGGCGAACTCGTCGCCGACGTCGCAAGCGCCGTCCGCGGCTGGAAGTCCGACCGCGGGATGCCCCTGAACGCCGAACTCGCGGAGGTCGAGGTATACCCCGACGAGGAACTCGCCCGGCAACCGGAGACCCGGGACCTGGAGAACACGATCAACGCCACGGTGACCATCGAGGAGGGCGAACCCCCGGCCGAACTGGAACCCACCGCCATCGAACCCGATCAGGCCGCCATCGGCCAGGAGTTCCGCGACCGGACCGGGCCGATCCTGGGTGCCCTCGAAGACGCCAGCCCCGCCGAGGTCAAGCGTCAACTGGACGAGGCCGGCGAGGTCGAACTGGACCTCGGCGGCGAGGTCGTGGTCGTGGACGCCGACGCGCTGTCGGTCACCGAGGAGTACGACGTCGAGTCCGGCGTCGACGCGGAGGTCGTCGAGTCCGAGCGCGCAATCTTGCTGATCTACGAGTGAGGCGGTCGCCGCGGGCGGCTACCCCGTCGGCGCACACCGTCCGAACGGTGCCCGCGCGGGCCGCGAATCGATGGGTTACGATCCGGCCTGTTCGTCCGTCGGCCGTCAAATCTCCAGTTGAAACGAAGGGGTCGGGGGCTAGTCGACGATGATCTCGGAGTCCCCGTCCTCGAGTGACCCCGGGTCGTTTTGCATCTCGTGCTGGTAGCGGTCGATCCACTCCGCGAAGCAGTCCGGACACAGGCGCTGGACGTCGATCTGCGAGCGGTCGACCGTCAGCCGGACGGTCCGGGCGAGCGCCTCCTCGACTGACTCCCCGCACGCGTCGCAGGGCTCGTCGCTCATCGTGGTGACCCACTCCGCCGGGGAACTTAGGTGTTGTGCGGTGCGCTGGCGGGATCAGGCGGTCCGGAAGGCCCGGTCGCCGGCGTCGCCGAGGCCGGGGACGATGAAGCCGTCGTCGTCCAGCTCCTCGTCGATGGCGACCGTCAGCAGGTCCGCTTCGGGGACCTCCTCGCCGACCCGAACCAGGCCCTCCGGCGCGCTGACCGCCGAGAGGACGAACAGGTTGTCCGGGTCGGGGCTGCCGCCGAGGACGTGATCCAGTACCGCGCACATCGTCGATCCGGTCGCCAGCATCGGGTCGGCGACGATGACGGTGTCCTCCTCGTGGATCTCCGGCAGTTTCACGTAGTCGACGGTGATCGGGAAGGTGCCGTCGTCGTCGCGGCCGGCCTCCTCGTTGCGCGACGCGGAGATGACCCCCTGGCGGGCGCGGGGGAACGCCTTCAGCAGGCCCTCGACGAACGGCGTCGCCGCCCGGAGGACGTTGATGATGACGACGTCGTCGAGGCCCGTGACGCGCTCGCCCATCGTCTCCTCCAGGGGGGTCCGCACGCTGACGTACTCGGTCTCCATGCGGCCGTCGATGATCTCGTAGCCGCAGATGCGGCCCAGTTTGACCAGGCCCTTGCGGAACTCGACCTGCTCGGTCTCGACCGACCGGAGGTCCGAGAGGGTGTGTTTCGCGAGCGCGTGCGTTACCACGTTCGCCTCGCCGCGGTCCTCGATGGTCATTGTCGGTGTAAAGCGGTGGCTCCGGCTATAATCTAACGATACCCGCCGCCGGGCCACCGGCGACCGCGAACGTGGTGCTCGCCGTACACTTAAGCGCCTCCGGAACGAGGGGCGAGGCGATGTACGACTCGATCCTCGTCCCGACGGACGGGAGCGACCCGGCCGAAACCGCCGTCGAGCACGCGCTCGACCTGGCCGCCGAGCACGGCGCGACGGTCCACGCGCTGTACGTCGTCGACCGGCGGTACCCGGCAGCCACGAAGTACGACATGGTGATCGAGGGGATGGAGGAGGAGGGCGAGGCGGCGCTGGACGCGACCGCGGCGGCCGGCGAGCGGGCGGGCGTCGCCGTCGAACGGCACCTCCGGCGCGGGGTCCCCCACGAGGAGATCGTCGACGCCGCGGTCGACTACGGCGTCGACCTCGTGGTGATGGGCACCCACGGCCGGACCGGCTTCGACAGGATCGCCAGCGCCGGCAGCGTCACCGAGCGGGTGGTCCGGTTGATGACCCTGCCCGTGCTGGTCGTCGGCGGGGCCGGGGAACGCGGCGGCTGAGCGGCGGGCAACGGCGGGCCGGACGTTCAGTCGCCCGCGGGCGCCTCGACGCCGAGTTCGTCCAGCAGCGTCCGCGCGGCCGCGGCCGACGACCCGGGACCGCGGGCGGTGAGCAGGTCGCCGTCGACGGTGACGCTCTCGTCGGCGTCGAGTTCGGCGTCCCACTCCGCTCCGGCGGCTTTCACCTCGTCCTCGACCCAGTAGGGGAGTTTCCGGCCGTCGGGCATCAGGTCGTCCTCGTCGACGATGTTCGCCTCCCACTCGTTCGGGAAGCCGGTGACCTCGCGGCCCTCGACCAGCAAGGAGCCGTCTTCCTCGCGGGTAAAGGCGAGGATGCCGACGGCGTGACAGACGATCAGCGCCTTGCCGTCCTCGCCCGCGACTGCCTCCCGGACCAGCCGCCGGACGTGGGTGTCCTGGTTGACGTCCCACTCGGTGCCGTGGCCGCCCGGCAATACCACCGCGTCGTAGTCGGCCGCTTCCACGCCGGAGACCTTCTCCGGGTCGTTCAGTTCGTCGTGGTTCTCGTGGACCTCGCGGACGTGCTCGGCTGCCTCCTCGCCGACGTTGTCGGGGTCGACCGACCGTTCGTCGATCTCCGGCGGGTTCCCGGTCGGCGTGGCGACGGTCACGTCGAACCCCGCACCCTCGAAGGTAGTCAGCGGTTCGATGCACTCCTCCCCCCAGTAGCCGTGCTCGCTGACGACGATCAGTGTGGATGGCATCGTCCGGGCGTTGCCGCGCCGAGTGGGTAAACCCACCGCCCACGGCAGCCGGCAGTGGTCGGACGCTCGATTCGACGGGGCAATGCCCGGAACCGGCACCCTAAATTGGGTTCACGGCGCGCGCGAGCAACGCGCGAGAGGTTCCCGCGAACGCATGTGAGCGGGAGCTCGTCAGAGCTTGTCTCCGACGGTGTCTCCGCGAGTGAAACGAGCGGAGGCTCGTCAGAGCTTGTCTCTGACGGTGTCTCCGCGAGTGAAACGAGCGGAGGCT
>CAYTAG010000008.1:0-1505 GCA_964435625.1 uncultured Halobacteriales archaeon
CCTCGGCGTCCTCGTAGTTGGTCTCGACGAGCAACTCGCCGACCTCGCGGTACATGACGGTGTCCTCGTCGACGTCGTCCAGTTCCTCCAGGGCCGTCCGGGCCTCGTTCAGTTGGGTTTCGGCCTGGTTGCGCTGGACGGCGACCTGCTGGGCCTTCTCCTGAAGGTCCTGCAGTTCCTCGACTTTCTCCTGTGCTTCCGGCGGAAGGTTGCCTGCGGCCATACCTGGGGAAAGTCGGTCCGGCGTGAAAAAGCCCCGGTTATCGCTCCGCCGACTCCTCGGGGGTCCGCTCGCCGCCGTCCGGGCGGGGTTCGGGTGCAGCGCCGTAGAGTTGCCAGGCGCCGAACGCGATCAGGGCGACGCCGACCACCAGCACCGCGATGGGCAGGAAGGCGACCCCGCCGTCGTGGTAGGTGGCCGGATGGAGGAAGACCCACGGATCCAGCGACGCCATACTTCACTCTCGCGGTCGTTCCATCTTGAAGATTCCGACCGGTTCGCTCGTGGCCGCCCGGATCAGGGTAAGTCCGTTCTCGCGGCGGTCGCGGCCCGCTCCGCGACGTCGAGGAGTCCGAGCCAGGTGTTCAGGCCGGCGCGCAGGCCCACCAGATCCGTCGCCTCGACGGTCACGCGGACGGTCGCGCCGTCGCGCTCGACGCTCGCCCGCGAGCGGTCGCCGTCGATCTCGCCGACTTCCCGGCGGACGCTGCGCGCGACGACGCGGGCGCGTCGCTGGTCGTCGTAGTCGAAGGCGAGAGAAGCCTCGTGTGCGTGCGAGGTCACGTGTTCGGGGTCGATTACTCCACGTCGACCGTCTTGACGTCGGGGCTGCGCTCCTTCAGCAGGACCCGGTGCCCGCAGTAGGGACACCGGACGCCCCCGTACTCGTCGAGGCTGACGTTGCGCTTGCAGCGGGCACAGCGGTAGCTCATTCGTCGTCGTCCTCGGCCAGGGCGGCCCGGATCGACCGCCGGACCTGCTTGCCGCCTGGCGTCTCCGGGCGGTAGGTGCCGCCGGTGAACTTGTAGCCACAGCGGCCACACTGCCAGATGCCGGTCCCCTGCCGGGAGACGCGGTCGGCCCCGCAGTCCGGACAGGTGTGATCCGCGCGCATTTCCTCCTCGATGTCGCCGACGCGCTTGCGGGCCACCCGACCGTAGCGAGCACCGAACCGGCCCGCGCTGCCCGTGCGTCGCTTCTTTCCTTCGGCCATGGTACCCGTCAGTAACGCCAGTGGGCTTATAAGGGTGTTGAGTCCGGGCCGGGGCAGTGTTCGGATTAGCGACGGTGGCCGGCACGACCACGCTCGGAGGTAGCCGACACATCCGTCGGAACGGAGGTGGCCGGCACAACCGCCACGGGTGGGACTGAAAGGGGCCGGGCGGTCGACCCTGCCCGGACGACGCAAGCACTGGACTGAAGGAGCGAGCGAAGCGAGCGACAGAGGGAAGCGCGCAGCGAGGCCCGGCGGGTCGACCCCCCGGGGGCGTTCTGGCTGGTGCTG
>CAYTAG010000008.1:1515-36699 GCA_964435625.1 uncultured Halobacteriales archaeon
GCGGGGGGGGCCCCCCCGCCCCGGCCCCCGCCCGCCCGGGCGGCCCCGCGCGCCCAACGCCTGCGACTTTGGGATGCGCGCAGCTTGGCCCGGGGCCCCCCCCGCCCGGGGGCTTTCTGGCTGGTGCTGGAAGAGTGTCCGTCTCCAGAGAGCGCCCGGGAGCGTTCGAGGTGGTCCCGCCAGCAAAACTGGCTACTCTGAACAGCGCCGCGCGCCGGGGCCTACGCCCGACGCGGCAACCGCACCAGGGCGTAGCCCATCACCACCACGGCACCGAGCGCACCCAGCGTCGACAGGGGCAACCCGCCGACGGGCGCGCCGGTCGCCGCCGCCAGCAGCGGGGCGAACCGCTCGGCGAGCAGGCCACCGAACGCGAGGACGGGGATCGCGGCGAGGACCAGGTCGGGCCGACGGATCACGTCTAATTATATCTAATTACTCCCGGAAAGGGCTTGGGATCGTCCAGCGAGTGAAACCGCCGCCTACCGCACTCACGCGGGCGCTCACCGGAGGTCGGCGTCCCCAAGCGCCTCGTTGAGGTCCGCACGGACGCGCTCGCCGGTCTCCCGATCCATGGCGGTCGTCACGACGCGGTTCTCCTGGACGGTCGCGCCGTCCCGGAGCAGCAGGCGGACGTTGCCGTTGCCGTCGGCGCGGGTCGCCTTCGCCCGGAGGCCGCCCTCGGCGGTCGACCCGTTCTCGATGGGACCGGGGACGATCTTCTTGACGTGGGGGTGGCCGGCGACCGTCCGGACGGCCCGCTGGCCCGCGCGGCCGCCGATCAGCGTCGAGTGCATGCCACCGATCTTCTCGGCGGGCGCCAGGTCCACGACCTCGGGGGCGCGACCGTCGCGGCGCTCGACCGCGGCCGCGACCGGTTCGTCGTCGGGGACCCGGAAGAACTCGTGGTGGAGGTTCCCGCGGAGTTCGGTGATCACGTCGCGGTCGCCGGCGACGTACACCGTCTCGGGGCGCTTGCGGCGCACCTGGTCGGCGATCCGGCCGGCGAAGTTCCGCAACTCGACGATCCCCCTGTCCCCGTCCTCGGGCGTGGTGGTGATCGTCGTCTCGCCGACCACCGCGTCCTCGTCCAGCATCGTGAGGGTGGCCCGGTCCCGTGTGGCGTCGACGACCACCGCGTCGGCGTTGGACGTGCGACAGACCAGGCAGTAGTCGCCCGGCCGTTCGAGGTCGCTCGCGCACTGCCGACACTCCATGGCCGCGGGTTCGCCGCCGGCGTGGTTAAGTGGCGCGTTTGCGGGCGGCCGATCCGTCGTTCGAGGGCCCCGACGTCACCCCGGTTCGGTCCTGAAGCGGTCGATCTCGACCTCCGTGACCTCGTCGAAGTCGTCGTCGGCACCCACGAACGCCGTCCCGCCGTGGTCGTATGCGGTCGCGAGCGCGAACGCGTCACCGAGGGCGCAGCCGTACCGGTGTTTGAACCGCGATGCGTCCGCCCAGACGGATTCGGCGTCGATCACCCGACACCAGTTCCGGATGCGCGAGAGGTACTCGTCGGCCCGCACCGGGTCGTCGCGACGAACGACGTAGTGGATCTCCGTGCAGTTGACGGCGTTGATCAGCCCCGTTTGCTCCCCGGTCTCGACCGCCCGGACGCGGGAACCGACGCGATCGCTCCCGGGTTCGTCCCCGTAGAACGCGATCAGCGGTTCGGCGTCGAAGACGATCATCGGTCCGTCAATCGTTCGTCCCGCTCCTCGTCGGTGGCCCGCCCCTCCTGGAGCGCGTCCGTCCCCCGCCACTCGCCGGAAGCGGCCCCCCGCATCTCCCGGATGCTCGGGACCGGTTCGACCACGATCTCCCCCGCGTCGTTTTCCCTGACGCGGACCTTCCCCGGCGCATCGATGCCGTGCCTCTCGCGGAACTCCTTCGGGATCGTCGCCTGGCCCTTCGCCGAGATGCTCACGACTTCCCCCTCGTCGCTCTTACTCATATTTGTATTACAATCACCAGTACTACTTGAGTATTTTCCTACCTCTCGTAGTAATACTCCTGGGCGTTCCCCACCGAGGTCGAATCGCCCGCATTGCTCTCGGCAGCCGAAGACCCATCACTGCACGTCGGAACTGGACGCGCGGTTCAGCAGGTAGACGGCGACGGCGCCCAGCGCGAGGTCCAGCGCGCCGAGGACGACGACGGCGGGCACGAGCGTGTCCCAGACGCCGCCGAAGCGGGTCACCTCGATCACGGTCATCACGTCCTCGCCAAGCACGAGCGCGCGGGCGGCGTCGACGCCGTACGTCACGGGGTTGAACGTGGCGACGGTCTGGATCCAGTCCGGGAGCACCGACAGCGGGAGAAACGCCGTCGAGATGAACAGCATGGGGAACTGCAACAGGTTCGCGCCGATGATGGTCGACTCCTGGTCCTCGGTGATGACGGCGACGGCGTTGGACAACGCCAGGAACCACAGCGAGAACAGCACGCCGACGGCGACGATGCCGACCGCGCCCGCGAGGCCGGTGTCGATCTCCGCGCCGAGCAGGACCGCCAGCGCGACGACGATGACGACCTGGGCGACGATGCGGACGAGTTCGGCCGCGGTCTTGCCGAGGAAGACCGCGGCCCGGTTCATCGGCGTGACCAGGACCTTCTCGAACATCCCGTTCTCGATGTCGTTGACCAGCCCGATGCCCGAACTGGCCGCGGCGGCCAGACACACCTGCATGGCGATGGCCGGCATGAGGAACGTCTCGTAGCTGAGGGAGCCACCGCCGGGCCGGTCGATGGCGCCGGTTGCAATGTTGCCGAACACCTGGGTGAACAGCACGAAGAAGATGATCGGCTGGACGAGCGAGACGATCACCACGAACGGGTTCCGGAGGGCCTTGAGGTTCCAGCGCTTGAAGTTCACCCACGCGTCGCCGAGGAAGCCGTTGCTCGACCTGGCGACCGCCCGCCCGGTCGAGTCCGCGACCCCCGTCGGCCCGGCCTGGCCGGCGTCCGTTCCCGGCGATCCGTCGCTCATTCGTCGGTCACCTCCGCGTCCGACGCCTCGTCGAGTTCCTCACCGGTGATCGCCAGGAACACGTCGTCCAGCGTCGGCGCGCGGACGTCGAACCCGGTCACCGTCAGGCCCTCGTCCCGGAGCGCGACCAGCAGGTCGGTGCCGCGCTCGCGGGCCTGCCGGGACGTGACGCTGATGCCGTCCTCGACGACCGCGACGTCGGCATCGGCCTCGAAGATGCCGGCGTCCCTGGCGACGGCGGCCGCCCGCTCGCGGGCGGCCGCCTTCTCGAGTTGAACGTCGAGGATCTCGCCGCCCACCCGTCGTTTCAGTTCCGCGGGCGACCCGGTCGCGACGATCTCGCCGTCGAGGATGACGGCGAGTCGGTCACAGAGTTGGTCGGCCTCCTCGAGGTACTGGGTGGTGAGAAAGACGGTCGTCCCCTCGTCGTTGATCCGCCGGAAGTACTCCCACAGGCGGTTGCGCGCCTTCGGGTCGAGGCCGGTGGTCGGTTCGTCCAGAAACACCAGCGGCGGTTCGTGGACCAGCGCCGTCGCCGCGTCGAGCCGCTTTTTCATGCCGCCGGAGAACTCCTGGGCCTGTTTGTCGGCGACGTCGGCCAGGTCGACGAGGTCGAGCAGTTCCTCGATGCGGTCGGCCCGCCGGTCGCGGGGGACGCCGTAGGCCTCGCAGGCGAATCGGACGTTCTCCCTGGCGGTCAGTTCCTCGTCGACGCTGGTCTCCTGGGCCATGTAGCCGATGGACTCCCTGACCTTGCGGGGGTCCCGTTCGACGTCGAAGCCGTTGACGGCGACGGACCCGCCGGTCGGCGCCAGAAGCGTCGCGAACACCTTGATCGCCGTCGTCTTGCCCGCGCCGTTCGGCCCCAGGAACCCGAAGAACTCCCCCTCGGGAATCTCGACGTCGATGCCCCGGACCGCCTCCGTGCCGTCCGCGTAGGTGAGCACGAGGTCCCGCGCCGTGATCGCGGTCCCCCGGCCCCCCTGCGTCGATTCGTCGGTCACGTTCACGTCCCCCCGTACGGCATCGTCCCTGGTATCGGTTTCCTTTAGCTCGTACGAGGTTTCGAGTGCGGCCGGACGGCCCCCTCGACGAGGTGGGACGCCGTACGGCTGTCGTCCGCCCGGGTCACCCCATCGCCGCCGGATCGACCTTCAGGTACTCGCGCAACAGCACCGTCGCGTACGACCCCTTCGGCAGCGAAAAGGAGAACGTCGGGGGGTCTCGCTGCACGTCGAGGTCCGTCCGGACGAGGATGGCCTGCCTGGTCCCCTCGGAACCGAAGTCGCCGGGCAAATCGAAGTCCCCCGGTTCGAGGTCAAGGTCGTCGAGCACCTCGCGCTCGATCTCGCCCGGTTCACCGTCGGCCAGTTCCGTCTCGGTCCCGACCAGCGGCGCGGTCACGAACGCCCGGCCGCGCTCGCAGTGCCGCGTGATCGTGTCTACGCGCGCGCTGGTCACCCGCTGGAGGCGGTCGGTGTCGGGAAGCGCCAGGCCCTCTGGAGCCTCGCGGTCGGAAAAACAGACCACGTCGCCCTCGACGGGACGGTCGAACGGCAGCCCGCGCGCCAGTCGCTCGCTCAGGATCCGGTTGAAGGCGTACGACTGGGCGGCGTTGACGAATAGCTGCTGGAGGTTCCAGGGGACGGTCTCCAGGGCTGCCCGGAAGTCCCCAGGGTCGTCGCCGCCGCGCTCGACCAGGCGGTGCAGCATCGACCGCTCGTATCCCAGCCTGTCCGGAAAGCGGTCGAGCGCGCCCTGCCAGTCCCTCGTTTCCTGAACGTACTCACGGGCCTCGCGGGTGTCCTCGGGTTCGGCGTCCGCGGGGTTGCCGACGTAGGCCATCACCGCGCCCTCCCAGTCGCCGCGGACCACCGCGAGGCCCACCTCGTGGGTGACCGGCCGCCGACTCCCGAACCGCTGCTGGCCGAAGTAGTTCGGGAGCCCGACGGTGGCCCCGTCGTCACCACCCCCGTCGACCGCGCTGGCATCGCCACCGCCGAATTCGGCCAGGTCTCCGGTGACGGCGTCGACCCCCTCCGGCCGCTCCGGGTCGCGGACGACCACTTCGAACTCGTTGCCCGCGAGGTCCCCGAACTCGACGAACCGGCCGGCCCGGCCGACGACCTCGATCTCCGCGCCGTTCACCTCCGGGAGGTCCCCGGGATCGCCCTTCCGGATCGAGAACAGCTGGGTCGTCACCGCGCGCTTGTCCTTCGTGCCGGCCCAGGAGATCCGCTCGCGGCTGATTCCCATCGCGTCCGCGATCCGTTTCGCGAAGTCGTTGGTGTCCCAGTCCCGTAGGGTCGCCCGGACGACGAGGTGGGGGTAGGCGCCCGGGTCCGCGTCGGCCGGTTCGGCGTCGAACCGCTCGATCTCCCGGACGCGGAAGTCCCCGGGAGTAGTTTTGAGGCGGCCGCCGACCCCCTCGGCGTCGCTGACGTAGTGCTCCATGCCGACGGCGCGCTCGCGGGGGTGGGCCTCGCGCATTCGCTTCGAACTGGCGGCGGCGGCGTCTTACTCCTACCGTTTTTCCCCGTCGGCCGCCCCCTCGACGATCCCCCGCACGGCGTCGACCTCGTCCTCGTTGACGCCGTGGCCCATCCCTTCGTAGATGCGCTCGTCGACCTCCGCACCGAGGTCCTCGAAGACGTCGGCGGTCCCGTGGACCCGCTCCAGCGGGATGTGGGGGTCCGAGTCGCTGCACCCCAGGAAGACGGACGTGCCGTCCATCGACCCCTCGTAGTCGAACTCGGTTCCTTCCGGGCCGATCAGGCCGCCCGACAGGGCCACCACGCCGCCGTACTCCCTGGCGTTCCTGGCAGCAAACTCCGAGGCGAGGCAGGCGCCCTGGGAGAACCCGCCCAGCACCACCTGCTCGTGGCCGAGGGCGTCGGTCGCCCGCTCGACGGTCTCCCCGAAGAACCCCAGCGCCGAGGAGAGCCACGGCTCGTTGTCCGCCATCGGTTCCATGAACGACCGCGGGTACCAGGTGTTGCGGGCGGCCTGCGGGGCGAGGTAGGCGACGCTGGAGACGTCGAGGTCGCGGGCCAGCCCCAGGATGCCCCGGGCGGTGGCGCCCCGGCCGTGCGCGAGGACGACCGCCGCGTCCGCACTGTCCAGCGCCGTGCCAGTAGTCTCGATGGGCTGGCCGCCGTGGGGATCCTCCCCGCTCATCGGCCGGCCCTCGCGGTGCGTTCGATTCCGGGGAGGTTCGCCTCGATTGCTGCGCGGTCGTCCTCCAGCCAGGGCGGCAACTTGAGGTCCTCGCCGAGCGATTCGCGGTCCTCGTCGCGGGTGAACCCCGGCGGGTCGGTCGCGATCTCGAACAGCACGCCGCCGGGTTCCCGGAAGTAGATCGACCGGAAGTACTGGCGGTCCTTGACCTCGGTCACCCGGAGGCCGGCGTCGCGCAGTTCCCGCTGCCACTCCGACTGGGTCTCGTCGTTCGGCGTCCGGAACGCGACGTGGTGGACGCAGCCGACGCCCATCGACCCGCGCGGGGCGTCGGGGTCGACGTCGAGGTCCACGACCGCACCTGGGCCGGACTCGGCGGCGCGGAACCGGTGGCGGCCGTCGGCCTCCCCGTCCCGTTCGAAGCCCATCCGGGTCAACACCCCTTCGGTCGGCGCCACGTCGGTCGCCGTGATCGTCACGCCGTGGAACCCCCGTATGGCGTGTTCGGCAGGGACCTCCTCGTCCCAGGGTTCCAGGTCGTCGTCCCCGTCGGTCGCCACGAGTTCGCAGGCGAGGCCGTCGGGATCCTCGAACGGCAGGACCGTCTCGCCGAACCGCTCGCCGGGGTCGTCGTGGACGACGCCGCGGTCCTCGAAGCGGTCGCGCCAGAAATCGATGGAGTCCGGCGGCACGCGGAACGCGGTCGTCGTCACCTGCCCGGCGCCGGGCCGGCCCGACCGGCCGTCGACGTACGGGAAGAAGGTGATGATCGTCCCCGGGTGGCCGACGGCGTCGCCGTAGTACAGGTGGTAGGTGTCGGGGTCGTCGAAGTTGACCGTTCGCTTGACGAGCCGCAGCCCCAGGTCCTCCGTGAAGAAGGCGACGTTCCGGCCCGGATCGCCCGCCATCGACGTGACGTGGTGGACGCCGTGGATGCTCATGGCCGGGCCTTGGTCGCTGAAACGTATAGGGGTTCGCCGACGACGGCGTCACCAGGTGACGACGGTGTTACCGCCCGGACGTTCGATTCTCCACCGTGGGCGTCGACGCCGCAGAATCAGCGGCGTCGGTCGAGCGTCCGGCGGACGTCGGCGAGTTCCGCCCGGAGCGCGTCGCGCTTGACGAGCGCGAACCCGGCGACGACCAGACAGAAGCCCGCGACGGTCGAGGGATCGACGGCCTCACCGAGCAACAGCCACCCGCCCAGCGCCGCGAACAGGGGCGCGACGTACCCGACGAGGTTGATCTCGACGGGGCCGAGGCGGTCGAGCAGTTCGAAGTACAGCAGGTAGCCGACGCCGCCGGCCACGACCGCCAGGTACAGCACCGCCGCGGCCGCCGTCGGCGTCGGATCGACGGCCCCGAATCCCGGCCAGGGGAGCAATCGCTCGGCGACGTGCAACAGGACCGCACCGACGCCCATCGCCCACGCCTGCATGGACTGGACCGGGAGGGTCGTCCGGTAGCGCCGCGTCAGCACCGCCCCGAGCGCGAACGCGGCCGCCGAGAGGAAGACGAGTCCGATCCCGACGACGTCGGCCGACAACAGCGCGTCCGGGTCGGGACTGGCGACGACGCCCACCCCCAGCAGGCCGAGCGTGAGGCCCACAGCGCCGACCGCGCCGATCCCTTCGTCCGGAAGCAGCGCCCACGCGAAGCCAGCGGCCAGCACCGGGTCGAGGCTCACGACCACGGCCGCGACCGTGCTCGTGACGTACCGCTGGCCGGCGAACAGCAGCGCGTGGTGGACGGCGACGAACAGGAGGCCGGCGACGAGGACGCTAGCCCACCCCTCGCGGGTCCGAGGTCGCAGTCGTTCGGCCGTCACGACGGCGTACGCGAACACCACGAGCGTAGCGACGTCGAACCGCATCGCCGCCAGGGGCAACGGGGGAACGAACGGCAGCGCCGCCCGCGCGGCGACGAACGACGTCCCCCACACCGCCGCGAGGACGACGAACAGGCCGGCCGTGGTGTGGCGCGACACACCACGTTCGTCCGTCCGGCGGCCGATAAGTATTTTCATCGTGTTGATACGTATCAACACGGCCCCGCCGGTGGTCGATGGCGGCCACCTGTCGAGTATCGTGAAGGATCGCCGTCAGGGGAGGCCGAGCATCTCGCGCGCCCGGTCGGGGGTCGCGGGGTCCCGCCCCAGGGTCCGCGCGACCTCGACGACCCGCTCGACCAGTTGCGCGCTACTCTCGGCGAGTTCGCCCTCGCGGTAGTAGACGTTGTCCTCCAGGCCGACCCGGACGTGTCCCCCCAGGAGCACGCTCATCGTCGTCAGCGGCAACTGGTGCCGGCCGAACCCGAGGACGTTGAACTCCACCCCCTCGGGCAAGTTGTCGACCATGTGCAGCAGGTTCCGGGGCGACGGCGGCGTCAGCGTACCGGGGCCGAAGATGAGGTTGACGTACGGCGGGTCTTCGACGTCGAACCGCTCCAGCAGTGCCAGCGTCTCGTTGAGGTGGCCGTCGTTGAACGCCTCGATTTCCGGCTTGATCCCCCGGTCGGCCATCTCCTCGTAGAGCGCGTCGATGGTGTGGCGGGTGTTCTCGCTAGTGAGGTGCCGGTAGCGGTTCAGCGGTCCCATATCCAGACTCGCCATCTCCGGCGGCGGGTCGGTCCGGAGGGGATCGACCCGCCGGTCGAGGGGAACACCCGTCGCGCCCGTGGAGTTCTGGATCACGACGTCGGCGTGTTCGCGCACGGCGTCGTTGACCGCCTGGAACCGCCCGGTCGCGGTCGTTCGTTCGCCGTTCTCGCGGCGGGCGTGCAGGTGGACGGCGGCGGCGCCGGCGTCTTCGGCGGCCGCCGCGGCGCGGCCGATTTCTTCGGGCCGCTCGGGGAGGTTCGGGTTGGCCTCCTTGCCGTGGACGCCGCCCGTGAGCGCGGCGGTGACGATCACCGGCTTCCCGTCGAGGTAGTCGTCGTAGGTCATCGGCGGTCAGTCGAGTTCCTCCAGCGCGCCGAGGTCCTCGGCCTCGCGGTAGAACTCGCAGTGCCGGGGCGGCGAGAGGTCGTGGCGGGCGTTGCAGACGTCGGCGCGCATCGGCTGGACGAACCGCTCGACGACGGTACAGTAGGCCCGTTCGTGATCGAACGACCGCTCCTCGGACTCCCGGCGGTACTCCAGGTACGGACACTGCTCGGCCATGGTCCCACGTGGGTCCGTCCCGTGGTAAACGTTCGTGCGCCCGCGGCGGGCCCCGGTCGACGGGGCCAAAGCGTACTTATTTGTTCCCCGAGGACCATCGATGACTCAATCCATGGGCCGCAGGGAAGCAAATCGTTCGTCGGCCGTGGATGGCGACAGCGACGAGATCACCGACCAGGAACCCGTCGACGATCCGGCGGTGTTCCTCCCGGAGGACATGAGCCTCGCGGCGTTCGAGCAGGTCGTCGCGAACTGTGAGACGATACTGGAGATCCAGAAGGAAACGAGGATTCCCCGCTGGAAGGTCAAGCGCCTCCTGCATCACGCCGACATGCGAGACGAGGTCGCCTCGACCGCCCAGCGGGTCGCCGCGTTGCGTGACGAGGACGGCTAGTACAGCGACAGATGACCGGTCACCCGGTCGACGGCGTCCTCGTCGGCCGGGCCGACCCCCAGTGCCGTGACGGTCCCCGGCTCCAGCTGCGTGTGCCCGGCGTCCCTGACGATTGCGTTCGGCAGCCCCGCCGCCCGCGCCCCGTCCGCGAGTTCGAACAGTTCCGACTCGCCGTCGCCTTTCAGGACGACCTTCTTCTGTCCCCCGCCCTTCCAGCGCTTGCGGGTTCGCTCGTCGGCGTCCTCGTAGGCGGACAGCGACGCGTGGGCGACCTGGGCGGCCAACTTGCCCTCGCCCATTCCCAGGTCGGTCCGGGCGACGATGGCCTGCTTCATGCCACCACGTCCGGGCCGGGCCGCTAAAGGTCTGGCTTCTCCGCCGTCCCCGACGGGATCGGTCGCCGCCGGGGCGCCCCGGGCCGGTGCCGTCGACCGGGAACCTTTACCGGGAACCGGTTCGTTGACCCCGTATGATCCTCTCGGACGCGGACATCCGCCGTCGGCTGGCGGACGGCGACCTGGTGATCGAACCGCTGGACGATCCGGCGTTGCAGGTCCAGCCCGCCAGCGTCGACCTCCGTCTCGGCCGGGAGTTCCTCGAGTTCGACAACGCCAACATCCCCTGCATCCACCCCGGGAGCGAGCGGGAGGTCGACGAGTACGTCCGCGAGGTGGTCGTCGACGAGGACGGCGAGTACGTCCTCCACCCGGGGGACTTCGTCCTCGGGACGACCGTCGAACGCGTCGAGATCCCGGCCGACCTCATCGCCCACGTCGAGGGACGCTCGTCGCTTGGCCGGCTGGCTATCGTCGTCCACGCGACAGCCGGGCTGGCCGACCCCGGGTACCAGGGACAGATCACGCTCGAACTCTCGAACCTCGGGACGGCCCCGGTGGCGCTGTCGCCCGGGATGCGCATCTCGCAGTTGACGTTCACCGAGCTCAGTTCGCCGGCCGAACGGCCCTACGGGAGCGAGCGCGGCTCGAAGTACCAGGACCAGGCCGGCCCCCAGGCCTCCCGCATCCAGCACGACGAGGAGTTCGGGGGCGATCAGGTGTGAGGTTCGTCGAGGAGGTGGTCGTCGAGGAGTTCCTCCCGACGTTCCGGTCGATGCTGGCGGAGGCGCTGGGCGAGCGTGGCCTGACCCAACGCGAGGTCGCGGAGGCGCTCGGGGTCAGCCAGAGCGCCGTCTCGAAGTACGTCCACGGCGAGGTGGCCCGCCGCGAGGCGTTCGCGAGCGACGAGCGCGTCCGCGAGACCGTCGAGGAGGTCGCCGACGGCCTCGCCTCCGGCGACGCCAGCCGGGTCCAGGCACTGGCGGAGGCGGAGGTCCTCATCCGGCAGCTCCAGCACGGCGGGCCGATAGCCCGCGTCCACGAGCGACAGATGCCGGAACTGGCGGACTACGAGGGGACGTTTCGCATCCACGATCCCGAGGGACCGGTCCGGACCGCCGAGCAGGTGCTGGCCTCGGTTCGGCGTGGGCTGCGAACGCTGGAGCACGCCAGCGGCTTCGCCGCGCTCATCCCCGCCGTGGGATCGAACCTCTGTGAGTGCCTGCCGGACGCCCGGACCATCGAGGACGTCGCCGGCGTCCCCGGCCGCATCGTGGACGTGAAGGGACGGCCGACCCTGGCCGGCGACCCCGAGTTCGGCGTCAGCGAACACGTCGCCCGCGTGTTGCTGGCCGCCCGCAGGGGCGGTGCCGAGGTCCGGGGCTGTCTGAACGTCGGGTACGACCCCGACCTTGTGGACCGCCTCGCCGGGGCCGGCCTGCCTGGCGAGGAGTTCGAGGCCGAGGCCGACCTGGAGAGCGCCGTCGGCGGCGCGGTCGAAGCGAACCCGGACGCCCGGGTCCTCTACCAGACCGGGGGGTTCGGCATCGAACCGAACGCGTACGTCCTCGGGGCCGACGCCGAGTCGGTCGCCAGGACCGTCCGGGACGTCGTCCCATGACGCCGGATCGAACCGTTCCCGGCGATGGGGGACGCGACCGGGAACCCGGCGACGACACTGCGGCCGTCCAGGCGTTCTACGGGCGGTGGGCCGGGCTGTACGACGTCGTCGCCCGGTGGACGCCGGGGGTCGGCACGATGCGGGCCAGCGCGGTCGACGCGCTGGCGCTGCGGCCCGGCGAGACGGTCGTCGACGTGGGCTGTGGATCGGGCGCGAACCTCCCGTACCTGCGCGAGCGGGTCGGCCCGGAGGGCACCGTGGTCGGCCTGGACGTGACGGCGCCGTTGCTCGCTCGCGCTCGCCGGCGCGTCCGCGACCGGGGGTGGGAGAACGTCCACCTCCTGCGGGCGGACGCACGGCGACCCCCGCTCTCCGACGCCGACGCGATGATCGCCTCCTTCGTCGTCGGGATGTTCGACGACCCCGCGGCGGTCGTCGACGACTGGTGTGACCTCCTGGCGCCCGGCGGGCGGCTCGCGCTGTTGAACGCCGCCCCGAGCGAGCGTCGCGCGGCGGCGCCCGTCAACGCCGCCCTGGAGGCCGTGACGGTGCTGTCGACGCCGCCGACGCGAAAGCTGCGGTACGAGCGCGACCTCACCGCGCACCTCGCCGAGAGCGTCGAAGCCGGCCACGGACGACTGCGGGCCCGGGCGGCCGAGACGGGCGACCGGACGTTCCTGCTCGGACTCGTCAGGCTGACGGCCGGCCGGGTCCAGTAGGGGTCGTCACCTCGGCCCGACCGCCGGACGCGACCCTCGCTTTAGTTTCTGGAGTATTACGATTTGGAAACTACATAATAATACTTTGAATTCTAAAGTATTGGTCCGGCGCGTCCGCTCGCGGACGCGAGCGGACGCGGACGTGTCCGACCGTTTCGACCGTCGTAGCCCGGCCGTCGTAGCGCGTTGCGATCCCGTCGTAACGCGACGGCCGGGATCGACTCGAACCGCCGTCAGCCCCGATAACGTGGCGTTACGCGGGGTCGCCGCCACGAAGCAGACGCATTACAAAGCGGCGCTCGCGCACAGGTCCGCCCGTGACGGCAGTCAAGGTCATCAAGGTGATGGGCATCTCGGAGGAGTCCTGGCAGGACGCCGCCGAGGAGGCCTACCGCGAGGCGAGTCGAACGATAGAGAACATAAGCGGCATCGAGATCGAGGACTGGACGGCCGACGTCGAGGACGGCGAGATCTCCCAGTACCGCGCGACCGTCGAGGTCGCGTTCCCGGTCGAGGAAGACGCCGGATCGTAGGGACTGGCTACGGCATGGCCCCCACCGCAGGAGCGGGGAAATCCGCTGTCATCGGATCACGTCCTGACATCCTGAAGAACGTCCATAACAAAGTACGGCACTTCGGTATCGGCTACCGGATGACGACCTAGCAATGACCGGGCGGGACACCCAACTCCGGACGCTCGTCGTCGGCCTCGACGCGGCCTGTCGTCGCGTGCTGGACCCGCTGTTCGAGGCCGGGGCGGTTCCGACCCTGGCGTCGCTCGTCGAGGACGGCGTCAGCGGACCGCTCGAATCGCAGATCCCGCCGTGGACGGCCAGCGCCTGGCCGTCGCTGTACACGGGGACGAACCCCGGCAAACACGGCGTCTTCGGCTTCCTGGCGTTCGAGGGCTACGACTGGAACGTCGTCGACGCCACGCACGTCCGCGAGTACACGCTCTGGGAACTCGCGGACTACCACGGGCTGACCAGCGTCGTCGTGAACGGGCCGGTGACGTACCCGCCCCAGGAGGTCGACGGCGCCGTCGTCCCGGGGTACACCGCGCCCGAGGACCCGGCGTGTCACCCGTCGGGCCTCCTCGACGACGTGCGCGAGACCATCGGCGAGTACCGGTTGTACCCGACCACCGAGGGCCGCGAGGACGCCGCCCGGGGCGAGCGCCTCGCGGAGTACCGCGACCTCGCCCGGATGCGGGGCGAGGCGTTCCGCTACCTCGCCGACCGGTTCGATCCCGCGTTCGGCTTCCTGCAGTTCCAGGTGACCGACACCGTGTGTCACGAACTGCCCGGCGACCGGGAGGCGTTGCGTGCGGTTTACGGGGCCGTCGACGAGCAGATCGGCGAGGTCCTCGACGCCTGCGACCCCGACACCGTGGTGGTCGCAAGCGACCACGGCATCGGCCCGTACCACACCCGGTTCCGGGTCAACGAGTACCTCCGGGACCACGGCTACGTCGAGGCGGTCCGTGGTGGCGACGGGATGCCGACTTGGTCGACGATCCGGGACGACCGCCTCCGCGCGGGCACGGAGGCCGCCGGGCCCGAATCCGGCGTGGCCGAGCGGGCGCTGTCGGCGGCCGCCAGCGTCGGACTGACCAGCCAGCGCGTCGGTGCGGCCCTGGAGCGACTCGGCCTGCTGGAGCCTGTCCGGCGGCGCGTCCCGGGCGACGTGATCCGGGCGGCCAGCGAGCAGGTCGACTTCGCCGCTTCGCAGGCCTACGTCCGGTCGCGCGTGGAGTGTGGCGTCCGGATCAACCTCCAGGGCCGCGAACCGGACGGGGCCGTGCCGCCGGAGGAGTACGACGAGGTCCGCGAGGACCTGATCGACCGGCTGTCGGCCGCGACGACGCCCGACGGCGACCCGGTGTTCGACGCGGTCGTCCCCCGGGAAGAACACTTCCGGGGGCCGGAGGCCGACCGCGCCGTCGACGTGGTCGCCGTGCCGGCCGGGTTCCGGCACTACCTGACGACCTGGTTGCTCGGCGACCGGTTCGCCGAACCGGACCGTCCGGCATGGGACCACCGCCGGGAGGGGTTCGTCGCCGCGGCCGGTGGCGCCGTCGAAGAGGGCGACGTCGCCGACGCCCACCTCTTCGACGTGGCGCCGACCGTCCTGGCGACGCTGGGCCTCCCGGCGAGCGACCGGATGGACGGCCGCGTGTTACCGTTCGTGGAGCCTGCCGGCGAACGGAGCTACCCGGACGTCGACCGCGACGGGCGCCGCGGCGTCGACGACGAGGCAACGAAACGACGGCTCTCCAGGCTGGGGTACATCGAATGACGGGGTCGCCGACCCATCCGGGCGGCCGGCCACCGGAGGAAACGAACCGCCGAGAACCGCGACACATGGAACGACAGAAACACGGGGACGAAGGCACGCAAGAATCGGATCGCCGGGACAGTGGCGATGGGCGCCAGGGCCACCCGCCTGCGGGGTCGATCCGCCGGGAACGGGCCGTCGGGGGGACGGACGGGTCGAGGCACGTGGTCGCGAACGCGACGGACCGGACGACCCATCGCGAGGTCGCGGTCACCACCGTCGACGAATCGTTCCGCGGCACCTGGAACGACGTCGTCGAGCGCTCGGTCCAGGGGTCGCCGTTTCACCAGTACGACTTCCTGGAGGTGATCGACCGGCACGTCGACGCCGAACTGTACGCCCTCGTCGGCTGGACGGACGGCGAACCGATGGGCGTCTTCCCGCTTTTCGGCTGGCGGCCGGCCGGCCTGCTGGACGTCGCCTTCTCGCCGCCGCCCAAGATGGGCCTGTACTCGCTGGGGCCGGCCACCGTCGACGGGACGTCCGCCCGGCGCAACCGGGAGTTCGTCGAGGCGTGCCTGGACTGGCTGCGCGAGGAACGGTCGCCCCGGTACGTCCACGTCGAGACGAACCACCGGTACCGCGACGTGCGGCCGTTCGCCTGGAGCGACTACGAGGTGACCCCGCGGTACACGTACCTCGTCGACCTCGACCGCGACGAGGAGGACCTGTTCATGGCGTTCAGCAGCGACGCCCGGAAGAACGTCCGCAAGTGCCGCGAGGCCGACTGTGCCGTCCGGGTCGGCGGAACCGACGACGTCGCCCGCACCGTCGCCAACGTGAACGACCGGTACGCCGAGCAGGGCCTGTCGTTCTCGCTCGACCCGGCGTTCGTGACCGACCTGTACCACTCGCTGCCGGACGGCCAGGTGCGACCCTACGTCGTCGAGGTCGACGGCGAGTTCGCGGGCGGGATGATCGCCTTCGAGGACGACGACACGGTGTACCGCTGGCAGGGCGGGACGGTACCCGACGTCGACCTCCCGGTCAACGACTTCCTAGACTGGCGGATCATGCGGGACGCCATGGACCGGGGCCTGCAGCGGTACGACCTCGTCGGCGCGAACACCGAACGGCTCTGTGAGTACAAGGCGAAGTTCGACCCGTCGCTGGCGACGTACTACACGCTCGCCGGTGGCAACCGTGCGCTCCGGGCCGGCGTCCGACTGTTCGACCGGCTCACGGCCCGGGTCGGCGGGACGTTCCTGTCAAGTTGATCGCGGGGCGGCGGCGGCCCGGACCCGTCAGGCGGCGTCCCGCGCGGCGAGGTACTCGGCGACCGCGTGGGCCATCCAGGCCAGACACCACCGCATGAGGACGTGCCGTTTGGTGTGCAGGCGATACTTCCGGGAGTAAAAGCGGCCATCGCCGGCGGAGAGGTGTTCCAGCGCCCACGCCAGGATCCGCCGGGCGAACGCCAGGTCGCCGGCCTTCGTGAACACGAGCACGCCCTGGGCGCTGGCGTGGACGTCCCGGGGGTAGGCGTCCTCCTCGTCGAAGTTCGGTGCGCCGTCGGCCTCGAACAGTCGCTCCCGGAAGAAGGTCAGCGCCCGGTCGAGCGTCTCGTCGTACCGGTCGTCGGCGGCATCGTGGTAGCGCTGGAAGCACTCGATCACGAACCCGTTGTGGTGGGTGTCCATCGAGAGGTGCGACGTCTCCGGCGGGTCCCGGTAGTACCACCCGCCCGCCTCGGTCTGGAGGTCGGCGACGTAGTTCAGCAGTTTCCTCGCCCCGTCGAGACACCGGCGGTCGCCAAAGTACTCGTAGAGGTCGATCAGGAGGCGCCCGCCCAGGGCGACGGCGTTGACCGTGTGGAACTCGTCGGGTTCGTCGGGCTTGTAGTCGATCGTGGCCCGATCGCCGCGTTCCTCGTAGCCGAGGTCCTCGAAGAGGAAGTCCGCGGCCGTGTGGGCGACCTCCGCGTACCGCCGGTTGAAGGCGTCGCCGGCGGCCAAAAGCGCCTCGACGGCGAAGGTCGTCCCGACGACCCCGGGCGTTCGGGCCGGCGTCCTCGTCCGGAGGCCCTGGAGGTCGTGGTTGTGGCCGACGCAGTAGCCGCTGTAGCCCTCGGTCCGGTTGTCGAGCAACCAGTCCGCCAGGTCCCGGGCCTCCTCGCGGTAGGACTCATCACCGAACAGTTCGGCCGCCCGGAGGTTCGCCATGGCGAACAGCGCGGCGCCCATGAAGTTGCGTCGCTGCTCGACCAGCAACAGCGGCCGGACGTTGATCGGCGACCGCTTGGCGGTCTCCTGGAACAGCAGGTTCACCCACCGGTTCTCGAACGGCAGCGCCCGGCGGATGCGACTGCTCATCCCGTCGCCGTAGTCCCATCCCGTGTAGTCACGTTCGCGAGCGTAAGCGAGCGTCCGTTCCAGCACGGCGACCGCCGATTCGTCCGACTGCTCCGCGGCGTCGACGTCCGGGGCGAGACTCACGTCACCCACTGACCCCGCTGGAGGGCTTTGTTATGGACGTGCTAGGGCCACACGTCGTCGCGGTGCAGCCTCGCTGGCGTGTCCGGGGCCTGGCCCGTCCAACCGGATCGATGGCGGCCCGTCCCGCCGGGCCGATGCCGACCCGTCCCGCCGGATCGATGCGGACGTCCCCCGGACGCGACGCGTCCAGGCGGCCGATCAGACCGGGACGTCCCGGCGTTCGTCGGAGCGGTCGTCGCGCTGGTCGGCCGAGTTCCGCCCGAGGGCTGCGTTGGCCGGACACCAGCCGACCAGCGCCGTCGTCAGCAACTCGCCGCCGGCCGCCAGCGCCGGGCGGCGGGTCCACCGGCCGCCCAGCCAGCGCAGTCCGGCGACCACGAGCAGGCTGCCGACGATCAGTCGTGCGATGCGTTCGTTGCCTCCCACGTTCTCGCGCATGGGGTCGCTCGTTGGGAACGGACGGACAAGAGTAAGGGGTGACTGAAGGCCGGGAGGACCGAACTACCCCGCGGCGTCGTGGCCGGCGACGATGCCCCGCCGGTCGCGGCCGTCAGTTCGACGCCCCGACGGACGCGCCGAGTTCCCCCTCACGGATGGCCCGCTCGGCGGCCTCAAGGTGGGCGTCGGCGTCGAACTCCGTGACGATCCGTTCAAGGGTCTCCGGCGGTTCGTCCCGCAACTCCCTGGCGTGTTCGGTGACGTTCGGGACCGCCCGCACGACGTTGTCGACGATGGGGACGGCAGCGACCTGGGCGGATCGGGACATCGGGTTGAGGTCGACCACGACCTCGGTCTTGCCCATCTCGCCCAGCGCCTCGGCGCGGTCGCCGTCCTCCAGCGGGACGACCACGACGTCGGCGGCGTGGATGCCATCGGCGTCGACCTTCGCGCGCTCGTGATCGAGCCCCGGAATCCGGGCGTCGGCGGTCAGGCCCTTGACCTCGCTCGCCCCGTGCTCCCGGAGGTGCTCCGCGATGGCCTGGATCCGTTCCTCGGCCCGGTTGAACAGGTTGACTTCCAGGTCGGCGTCGACTACCTCGGCGAGTTCGACCACCTCCCCCGGCACGAGCGCGGCGACGTTGCCGTTCACCGAGAGGACGGGGTGGTCGGCCAACAGCAGGTGGGCGGCCGCCGCCCGCTCGGCGCGGTCGGCGCTGGAGATGGTCCGCTCGCCGAGCAGGTAGTCGAACGCCTCCCCGCGGCCCTCCGCGATGAGGCCCTGGTGGTGGGTGATGCCCGCCTCGACGCCGGCCTCGATGCGGTGACGGGTTAGCAACTGCTCGAACCTCGGGTGGCTCTCGGGAACCTCGACCTCGTCGCTCATGACGCCGCGTTGGCACCAGTCCGTAAAAAAGCGCCCGTTACCGCTCCATGGGACCGAACGACGGCCCGGCGGTTACTCGGCGACCGTCGTAATCGCCTGGGGCGCGTGTTCCTTCAGCATCTCCATGGAATCGCGGGCCTCCCGGCGGGAGTCGAAGGTGCGGAGGCTCTGGGCGATGGCGTTGCCGTTCTCGTCGATGAGCCGCCACCGCCAGAGGCCGTCGGCCTCCTGCAGTTCGAAGGCGGCGATGTCGATCTCGAGGATGCTGGCGTCGTGCAGCTCCGTGCGGACGGATTCCAGCGCCTCTTTGGCAGCATCGCGGCTGCTGTAGTCGTTCTCGCTGGAGGCCAGGGAGTTGCCCTCCTCGTCGATGAGCCGCCACGTCCAGTGGTCCTCGCGTTCGACCAGCTCGAACGCGGCCTCGTCGTAGTCGAGGACGTCGGCACTCCGGATGACGTCCCGGACCCGCTCGATGGCGGCCTCGGCGTCCTCGCGGGCCCCGTACGAGCCGGAACTCACCATGATCGTCTCGCGGTCGTCGTCGATGAGCCGCCAGGTCCATCCGTCGTCGGCCCCCCGGAGCTGGAACGTCGCCGCCTGCAACTCGAACACCGTCGCGTCGGCCGCGTGCTCGCGGACGGTCTCGACCTCGGTGACCGCGTCGTCGCGGTTCCCGTAGGCGCGCGAACTCGACGCCACGACGCTCCGGGCGGGGTCGATCAGCCGCCAGGAGTGGCGCTCGCCGCTGGCGGTCAACTGCAGGGCGAGTTGCTCGATGGTGTCGATGGAGGCACTGCCGGCGACCTCCCTGACCTCCGACTCGATGGCGGAGACGGCCTCGTCGCGGGTGCCGTAGACGTCCTCGCCCTGGGCCACGACGGAGCCGTCGGGCAGGACGAACTGCCACGTCCAGTCGTCGTCGACGCCGTACACCTGGTACACGGCGTCGCCCATCGCCCGGGCGTCGCCGTCCGCGGCGTCGGACACCCGGTCCATCGCCTCCCTGGCGGCCTGCTCGGAGGGGAGCATCTCCGGGCCGCGGGCGGTCGTCTCCCCGCCCTTGTCGATCAGCCGCCAGTTCCAGTTGTCCTCCTCGTCGTGGAACAACTCGAACGCCGCGGCCTCGACCTCGAGGACGTCGGCGTCGGGCGCCTGCTCCTTGATGGTCATCATCGACGCGGCGGCCGAGTCGCGGGAATCGTGCTCCTCGCCGCTGTCGGCCATCACGTTGCCGTCCTCGTCGATGAGCCGCCAGCGCCACTCGTCGCCGGTCTCGTACAGCTTGAAGGCGGCGCCCTCGAACTCCCGCAGTTCGGCTTCCTGTGCCTGGGCCTGGGCCATGTCGACGGCCTCGGCGGCCGCGTCGCGGGAGCCGGAGGCCTCGACGCTAGTCGCCAGCACCTCGCGGTCCTCGGTGACCAGCCGCCACCGCCAGCCGTCGTCGGTCGGGTAGTACTCGAAGTCGGCGTTCTGGATGGAGACGACGTCGGCCCCGGCGGCGTTGTCCCGGACCGTCCCCGCCGTCTTCTCCGCGGGGCCGGGGGCGTTGGCCGTCTCGGCGTTCCGCGCGAGGACGTCGCCGTCCTCGTCGACGAGCCGCCACTCCCAGCCGCCGTCCTCGGCCGGCGTGACCTCGAAGCTCGGGTCCTCGGCGTCCAGAAGCGGCGCGTTGGCGACGTCCTCCAGCAGGTCGTAGACCTCCTCCTCGGCGACCCGCTGTTCGTCGTACCCGTCCTCGCTGGTCGCCAGTTCCTCGTCGTCGGCGTCGACCAGCCGCCAGTGCCAGGCGCCGCCTTTCTCGAACAGTTCGACCCCGAGGGTCTCGACGGCGAGGATTCTGGCGTCCTCCGCGAGGCCCTTCGCGATCTCGGTCCCCTCGGCGGCGTCGCCGTAGGTCTCGATGCCGTGGGGGCCCTCCGCCAGGACCGAGCGGTCCTCGTCGACGAGTCGCCAGCGGAACTCGCCGCGTTCCTCGTGGATCTGGAACGCGCCGTCGCCCTCGATGTCGATGATCTCGGCGTCGGGACCGAACTCCTTGAGGTCGTTGACCGACTCGGCGGCGTCGTCCCGGGAGCCGTACTCCTCGTCGCTCTCGGCGACGATGCTGCCGGCCTCGCTCATCAGCACCCACTTCCAGCTGTCCTCGGCGGCCTCGTACAGCCGGAAGGCGGCGTGTTTGATCTCCAGCAGGCCGGCCTCCTTGACCTTCTTCTTGATCCGGTCGACGGATTCCTCGGTCTCGAGTTTGGACACGTACGAATCGACGCTGCCGGCGACGGCCTCCTGGTCGATGAGCCGCCAGGTCCAGTCCTTGCCGTCGCGGTACACCGAGAACATCCCGCCACGGACCGACTCGCCGACCGCGACCGGCGGGTGCTCGTCCTCGCGTTCGTACTCGGGCGACAGGAAGAGGCTCTTCTCGCCCGTGATGATGGGGACCAGAATCGCGATCAGGACCATCAACCCGATTCCGCCGGAGTACGTGGCGATGATCTGGGTGCTGTAGTCGACCGTTCCCGGCGACGTGATCGGCGGCCAGTGGGTCGGGTACGCCCAGATGAAAAAGCCGACTGCGCCGAGGGAAACCAGCCCACCCAGGACGGTCAGCCAGGCGCTGAACCGTTTCAACGGCAACAACAGCACGATGCCGAGCAGGCCGAGCGGCAATCCGGCCGCAGCGAGCGCGAGCGCGACCCCCCGGATCAGGGTCTCGGTCTCGGACGGCCGGAACACCAGAAAGAGTGCAACGCCGACGAATGACACGACTGCCCCGATCAGGAACAGCCAGTACCCCCACACGTCCTTTTTCGACTCCGGTTCTCCGACGTACCTGGCGTACAACTGGAACAGTTGTCCGCCCTCAATATCGCTCGTTGACATCGGGTCTCACGTCACGGAAAGCATGACCCCCGGATGCAATAAACCCCCCGGCCGGACGTAATGGGATCCTTAAATCGGAGTAAGGATATACCTACCGCCGGTGGGCGGACCGGGCGCTATCGCACGGTGGCGCCCCCGGGGTGAACCTCGGTCACCTCGGGGTCGTACCCGGCGTCGCTCAGGCCGGTCCCCAGCGCGAAGACCGTGTTCCCGAGCATCGCCATCGACGCCTCGCCGTCGACCTCGCTGACGTCGTGGATCGCCGCCGAAACGTCGTCGGTCAGCAGTCCGGTTTCCCGCGCGAACCGCCGGGACGCGTACGTGACCTGGGCCACGGTCGGCTTCCGGACGACCTCCGACAGCGCCTCCTCGCCGGGTCGGGCGAGGTGGTCGGTGTCGCCGCCGATGATCTCGCCGGTGTCGAGTCTGCCGAAGGAGACGTACTCGATGCGGCCGCGGGCGGGGACGGCGTCGAGTTTGCCGTGGTGGGGGCCGCCCGGTTCGAGCCGGATCGGCACGCCACCGCGGGCCTGGGCCACGACGTCGCCGAGGCCGGTCCCGGCCTGGACCTCGGCGCCGTGAGCGACGGTGACGAGTTCGTTCTCCGAGAGGGCGGTCTCGAACAGTTCGTTGGCGGCCAGCGCCGTCCCGAGGGCCATCGCGCCGGAGACGCCGAACCCGGCGCCGACGGGGAGCGACGTCTCCCCATCGACGGTGGCCCGCACCGACAGCGCGTCCAGCACCCGCTCGACGGCCTCCATCTCGACCGCCTCGCCGTTCAGGCGGACCGACGTCTCGGTCGCGGGCCCGACCTCGACGGTCACGCCGTCGGCCAGGGTCACGCCGGCGCCCGTCGATCCGGCCCGGGTCGGGTCCTCGTCGCGCTCGACGGTGAAAAAGCCGGTGACGTGTCCGGGAACGAACGCCCGCGCCGCGTCGTCCATGTGCGGCGGTCGTCGTCGCGGGATAAATAGGCGGTGGTACCGGATCGCGGCCGGCCCCTCGCCCCGTGGTCGCCGTCGCTTGCACTCGGCGCCAGCCCCGTCGGTCACGTCGGGCGGCGACTTCCGTCGTTCGCACCGGGCGTCGAACTCCGTCTGTCGTGCCGGGCGTCGGCAATCTTTTCACCCGCGGCCGTGTCGCCGCGTGCATGGCGGGTTCCGACCTCGACGACCTGGACCGGTACATCATCTACGCGCTCCAGGGGGACGCCCGACGGACGTCGGCCAGCGACGTCGCCGACCGGATGGGCGTGTCGGCCAGCACCGTCCGCAAACGACTGCAGAAACTCGAGGAGTCCGAGGTCATCCAGGGCTACCACCTCGACGTGGACTACGAGCGGGCCGGCTTCCAGTTGCACACGCTGATCGTCTGCACCGCGCCGGTGCCGGACCGCGAGGAACTCGCCCGCCGCGCCCTCGACGTGGAGGGCGTCGTCGCCGTCCGGGAGGTGATGACCGGCAGCGAGAACGTCCACGTCGAGGTGGTCGGCGTCGACGGCGACGACCTCAGCCGCATCGGCCGGGAACTCGACGCCCTCGGCCTGGCCATCGAGGACGAGGACATCATTCGCAACGAGTACGTCAGCCCCTACGAGGGCTTCGCGGCCGACGGGGACCGGGACTGAACCCCGACACGCCGGACCGGTGATGCCGTTCTACAGCACCAGATAGTCCCACACCTCGCCGTTGCCAGCCGAGCGGAACCCCATCCCACCGGAGGAGTAGGTGGTATCGTCGGCCTGGATCGACGCGAGCAGGTCGTCGGTCGAGTCGTCGTAGAGGTCGGCGTACACCGTCGACGAGTCGGATCGGACTTCGGCGCGGTACCAGCCGTCGATCTGCTCGGACGCCGGCAGGTCCTGGCTGGCGATGACTGTGTTGTCGCCGCTGTCGGTCCGCCACATCCGCCAGGCGCCCGCGCCGCTGATTCCCACGGAGTAGCCGTCCGGAACGTCGGTCTCGGACTGGGCGAACAGGTGGACGGCGACGAAGTTGTCGGCGGCGGCGTTGTCGAAGTAGTAGTGGACCTCGTCGCCCCGGTCGGGGTAGGCGTCCAGCCCGGTGGTCGAAACGAGGCTCCCGTAGGCGCCGCCGTCGTTCACGAGCGCCTGACTCCCCTCGTAGGACGCCGACGTGGTGCTGTAGAGACTCGTCGCGCCGCCGTACGCCGCCAGCGGGTCCGAGCGTTCGAAGTCCTCGACGACCGTCCGTCCGTCGTCCCCCGCGGCGAACCACGAGTCGACGTACCAGTCGGAGGTCGCGTGCCAGTTGTAGAAGCCGATGGCACCACCGTCGTGGGTCGTATCGGCCAGCGACAGGCTGGCGACCTCCGCGTCCGCGGCGTCGGAGACGGTCATCGTGACGGTGCTGGAGTCGGTATCGCGGTAGTCCAGTTCGACCGTCAGCCACTCGTCGAGCGGCCAGGAGGTCTGCGTCGAGGTGGAGGCCGCCGTGCTGCCGTCCGCCTTCCGCGTGAGACGAATCTCGTCGTCGTCGGACTCGAAGAACCCCATGTACCCCGTGTAGTCGCTCCAGCCGGTGATCCCCGACTGGGCGCCGAACACGAACCCGACGTCCGCGCCGCCGGTGGACTGGTGGTAGATATCCAGTTCGTAAGTGTTGCCCGCCGTCGTCTCCATGTCCTCGCGCAGGACGATCCGGTTGTCGTCCGTGTCCGCGTCCGCCGTCAGCGAGTAACTGTCGCTGGTCGCGCGGGCCGTCGTCGTGGTGAACGACCCCGCGTCGAGGGCGTAAGTCCCGGATACGTCGCCGTGGCTGAAGTCCTCCGAGACTTCTTCGGCCCCGCCCCGGCCCTCGTAGGTCCAGATGCGGGTACGGGGCTGCTTGTGCGCGGTGGTGCAGTCGTCGCCGTCCTGGGAGTCACAGACGTTCGTGGCGGGAACGCCGACGCTGTGGTCGCCGCTGCCCGTCAGGTGGATGCCGTCGGCGGTGTAGTCGGCGTCGGTGTACTCGACGACGGCGTCGCTGCTCTCCGTGTAGAACCGCGAGTTGCGGATTTCGCCGCTGCCGCCGGCGGCGTCGTTGTCGAACTCGAAGGGGCGCCAGTCGTCGACGCCGTGGTAGACGTCGCAGTCCTCGATGGTGACGTCGTCCCCGCCCTGGCGGATCCAGAAGCCCCGCTGGTTGTTGACGCCGTCGTTGGCCGGCGCCAGCGCGTCGTTGACGATCGTGACCTGGGAGGCGTAACTGTCGGTGGACCCGAGACGGACGCCGGTGATGTTGTTGTTCTTGTAGAGGCCCCCCTCGACGACGACCCGGCCGCCCGCGGAGTCGGGATCGTCGGGGTTCCCCGGGGCGCTGGCGTACAGGCCGTTGTCGTTGAAGTCCTCGGCGTAGCAGTCGACGAACCTGACCGTGCCGGCGTGTTCGGCGCCGACGTAGAAACCGACGGCGTCCTCGCTCGCGTAAACGCCGTCGGGTTGCCAGACCCGTTCGAGGACCATCGTCGCGTCCGGGTCCCGGGCCTCCGCCCGGAGTTTGCCCTCCTCGCCGCCCTGGACGCCCCGGAAGGTGAGGTTCTCCAGGCGAACCGTCCCGGACTCCGCCCAGATTGCGTCGTACCGGTTCTGGCCGTCCGGGTGGTGGAGTTGTACGTCGTCTGCGGCGCCGTCACCGATCAGCGCGGCGTTCGAGTAGCCGCCTTCGAGGCCGCTGCCCTGGTACTCGTAGTCGCCCGGCGGAACGTACACCGTGTTGCCGCTGACGAAGTAGTCCTCGAGGTACGGGTCGATCAGGTCGCCGTCCGACAGGCCCTCCTCGTCGAGGTAGACGGTCTCGGCGGCCGCCGATCCGGAGAGGGTCACCGTCGTCGCGAACGTCGTGAGCGCGCCGCGCTTGAGGACGTCCCGCCGGTTGAGTCCCCCGGAGTCGCCGTCGCGAGCGCCGTCCTCAGACACGGCCGTCGTCCCCCGTTAACCGGGCCGAGGAGATGTGGGTCCCGGGCCTTCCGTCGGTCAGCGTAACGCTCCCGTCGATACGGTGTAGTGCTTCCATGCACCCATCATTGTAACCCATTCAGTATTAAATGTGATTACAAAACTTGGAAAATAAACGTGTTCTATTAATACGTATAGTAAGGGTCCTGCCACGACTGTAGAACGGAGCCGAGGCCGACGGTGGTGACCTGCACCGTGGCACGCAGGGTACGCGAGTTCCCAGGTGCTCGTTCCGGCTGGGCCCGACCTGATTTCACGGTTTCCGTTCAACACGGGTGGGAAAATACTGTCTCGGGAAAATAACCGATTGGTTTATGGAGTTCCGTGAATTATCTTCGGGCGAGCCGGTCGAGTACGCCCCCGGACGGGCCCGCAACCGGCGGGCATCTCGACCGTCGAGGCACCCATGATCCCCGAACGCATCGGAACGCCCCTGAAAGACGCCATCCGGTCGAACGACCGCCAGGTCGCCGTCGTGATCGGCGACGAGGCGGCGAAGGCCGTGGCGGACCACCTCGCGGCCGACTACGACGTGACCCTCCTGACCGACGACCGGAGCGTCGTCAAGTCGGCCGAGTCGGTGGGGGTCGACGCTCACCACGTCGACCCGACGGAGGGCGGCCGACTCAAGGACCACGCCAGGGGCGCCGACGTCGCGGTCGTCGGTGCGACCCGCGACCGCGAGACGTTGCTCGCGGCACGGCTTCTCCGACACGGCTGCGGCGTCGACCGCGTCGCGGTGCGGATCAACGATCCCGAGAACCGCGACCTCTTCCGGGACCTCGACGTCGAACTGCTCGACACGCATACGCTGCTGGCCCCCGAGATCGAACGGGTGCTCGCCGGTCCCGACCGGGAGTGACCGTCCCCGGCCCCTGCCCGATCCCTCTCACCTATGCCGAAGGAACTGGAACGCGACCTCGGACTGGCGTCAGTACTGGCGATAAGCATCGGCGCGATGGTCGGCAGCGGCATCTTCATCCTGCCGGCGCTGGCAATGGAGATGGCCGGTCCGGCCGTCGTGCTCGCGTACCTGCTGGCCGGCCTGCTGGTGTTGCCGGCGGCGCTCAGCAAATCCGAGATGGCGACCGCGATGCCCGAGGCCGGCGGCACGTACGTCTACATCGAGCGCAGCATGGGACCGCTGCTGGGAACCATCGCCGGCATCGGGACCTGGTTCGCCCTCTCGTTCAAGGGCGCGCTCGCGCTTGTCGGCGGCGCCCCCTACATCGTGTTGCTGTTGGACCTGCCGGTCGATCTGGTCGCCGTCGGCCTGGCCGCGCTCCTCGTCGTCGTGAACCTCCTCGGCGCGAAACAGACCGGCCGCCTCCAGGTCGCCATCGTCGCCGTCATGCTGGCAGCGATGGCCTGGTTCGCGACCGGCAGCGTCGGCGCCGTCGATCCGGTTCGCTACGACGGCCTGTTCGCGGACCCGTCGGGCGGACTGCTGGCGGCGACGGGGTTCGTGTTCGTCTCGTACGCGGGCGTCACCAAGATCGCCAGCGTCGCCGAGGAGATCGAGGACCCCGGCCGCAACATCCCGCTGGGAATGCTCGGGTCGCTCGCGTTCACCACCGCGCTGTACGTGCTCGTGGTCGCCGTCCTCGTCGGAGCCGCGCCGACCCCGGACCTGGCCGGATCCGTGACCCCGGTGGCCGACGTCGCCGCGGCGACCCTCGCCCGTCCCGGCCTCGTCGCCGTCGTCCTGGCCGCGATCCTGGCGCTGATCAGCACGGCCAACGCCGGCCTGCTGTCCTCGTCGCGGTATCCCTTCGCGATGAGTCGCGACGGACTCATGCCCGGAGTGTTCGAGAACGTCAGCGAGCGCTTCGGGACGCCGACGACCGCCATCTCGCTGACCGGCGGGGTCCTGCTGGCGATGATCGCGTTCGTCCCCATCGGCGACATCGCGAAACTGGGTAGCGCCTTCCAGATCCTCGTGTTCGTGTTGATCAACCTCGCGGTGATCGCCTTCCGGGAGAGCGACGTCGAGGGCTACGACCCCGACTTCCGGGACCCGCTGTACCCCTGGTCGCAGGCGTTCGGCGTCGTCGGCGGCCTGGTGTTGCTCACCCGGATGGGGACCGTCCCGCTGGCCGGCGCAGTGCTGATCGTCTCCGCAGGGTTGGTCTGGTACCTCGCGTACGCGCGCAAACGGGTCCGCCGGGAGGGCGTCGCCCGCGACGAAATCCGGCGCCGGGTCGGCCGGCGGGTCGTCGAACGGACCCGCTCGGAAGTGGCGGACCGCGACGGCTACGACGTCGTCGTCGCCGTCACCGAGGAGACCACGCCGGACCGCGAGGAGGGCCTCGTCCGGGCCGCCGCCGTCGTCGCAAGGGAGCGGGACGGGGCCGTGACCGTCGTCCGGTTCGACGAAGTTCCCGACCAGATGCCGCTGGAACCCGCGAGCGAGGTGCAGTCGACGGGCGACGAGGCGTTCGAGCGCCACATGGACGAACTGGCCGGGACCCTGGACGTTCCCCTGGAGTACGGCGAAATCGTCAGCCACGACACCCGCCACGCGGTCGCCAACTTCGCCGACGACCACGGCGCCGACCTGCTGTTGTTGGAAGGGCTCCACGGCGGTCTGCGGTCGCGGTTGCTCGGCAACGATCCGGACTGGATCACGCGCCACGCACCCTGCGACGTCGTGCTGGTCGACGTCGACCCGGACCACGCCTACGACGAGGTCGCGCTCGTGACCGACCGCGGCCCCTTCGACCCGCTGAAGGTCCAGGTGGCCGACGCGCTGGCCGGCGCCGGCGACGCCACGCTGGCGCTGGTCCAGACGGTCCCGAACGACGCGACCGACGAGATGCGGTCGGCGATCCGGGACTACCACGCCGAACTCGAAGCCCTCGCATCCGTCCCGGTCGACTCGCGCGTCGTTGCCGAGGACGACCTGGGGCAGGCCGTCGCGTCGGCGGACCTTGCCGTCGTCGAGGGTGACGACGGTGGTTCGCTGACCGGCCGTCCTCATCGGCAAGTGCTCGACGCCGCCGACGCCCCGTCGGTCGTCGTGCGGCCACACGAGGAGCGAAAGCCCGGCCCGGTCGGACGGCTTCTGGAGCGCGTCGCGTTCTAGGCGTTCTTCGACCGCCTTCTAGGCGTCCTTCGCGCCCTCGACCGTCTCGCGGACGGCGTCGGCGCCCCGGTCGTGGACGAGGTCGCCGACGACGATCACGTCGGCGTGTTCGACCATCGTGTTCGCGGAGTCGTAGTCGTGGATGCCGCCGCCGTAGAACAGGGTGGCGTCCTCGGTCGCCTCGTCGGCGGCGGCGACCCGTTCGGGGTCGCCGAACGTACCGGAGTACTCCACGTAGACGATCTCCTGGTTGAGCATCCGCTCGGCGACCGCCGCGTAGGCGGCGACGTCGTCGACCGACAGGTCGCAGTCGGCCTCCGTGAGCTGTGCGACGGAGGCGTCGGGGTTGAGGACCACGTACGCCTCCAGGGTCGTGCGGTCCCAGTCGACGTCGTCGAGTCGCGCCCACTCCTTGTGGGCGCCGACGACCCAGAACGGGTGGCCGGCGTTCAACACCAGCGGGACGAGGTACCCGTCGAGGGCGTCGTCGTCGACGACCACGGTCGGATCGCTCGGTTCCTGGTACAGGGGGACGTCGTACTTGCGACACGCGTCGATGACCCGCTTCATCTTGTCCTCGGTCACGTCCAGCGTGCCGCCGACCTCTATCGCGTCGGTCCCCGTGGCGACCACGTCGTCGTAGGTGTCGCCGTCGACCAGATCCTTGTCCGGATCGATCTTGAGGACGTGGTCCCAGGACTCCCACGGCTGTCCCATATCCGTTCATCTTCGCCCCCCTTTAAAAAGAACACGTTTTCCGGACCGTCGCCCGCCGCGTCCAGTGGGCAGCGACGACGCTGCGGGCGATTCCGGACGACGGCGGGGTCGATCCCGGACGACGACGGCGGGGTCGCTTCCGTTACTACGCCTGGGGTTCGAACCGGTGGAGAACCGCCTCGTCGTCGTCGTCCCACTCGGTGTCGTGGGTTCGTTCGATCCGTCGCTTGTACGATTCCAGATCCGGCGACCCCTCCGCGCGGGCGTCCTTGTCGGTCATGTCGCCGAGTCGCTCCATCCGGACCTCGGTGACGACGAACTCGGTGCCGTCGATCTCGAAGACGTCGCCCTCCTCGGCGTACTGGTTGCCGCGGTGCAACTGGGTGATCTCGCCGTCCAGCACCTGCTGGCGGATGCGCTCGGCCGGGAGCAACTTCGAGGCGTCGACGTATGCCATGCGTGACGCGAGAACCGCCTCGCCAAAACGCCTGGCGGTCTCGATCGCGGGGTGAGCCAGGCCGGAACGCCGATCCGGTCGCCGATACCCCTCGCCGGACGCCACGTCGGTCCCGTGAACGGTGTCCTCCGGGCGTGTAGCTACCGGGTCGATGCCCTGCGCTACGGCGAGGTGAGCGGTTACGCTCCGTCCCGCCTCGACGGCCGGATCGACCGTCCGGCTTCCGGGAGCGCCGTAGATTTAAACGTGAAACCGACGAACCTGGACGTATGACGGAAATAGTCAGAGACCCGGACCACAGCGGCGGTGCACCGACGATCGATGACACCGGAATCCGGGTCATCAACGTCGCCTGTGCGTACGAGCACAACGGGTACTCCCCCGACGAAATCGTGGAGTTTTACCCCGACCTGTCGTTGGCGGACGTCCACGCTGCTCTGGCGTACTATTACGACCACGTCGAGGAGTTCCGCGACGCCATGTCCGAGGGCCGTGACGAATACGAGACGCCGGCATGATTTATGCGGACGAAAACGTCTGGTTGCCGGTCGTCGAGGGCCTCCGTCGGCGTGGCTGGGAGGTAACGACAGCCCGCGACGAGGGGACCCTCGGCGAACCTGACGAGTACCAGCTCCGGTACGCTGCGTCAAACGGGTGGATCGTGCTTACCTTCGACGACGACTTTCTCTCGCTCGTCGAACGGGCCCTGGCTGATGTCGATCACGCTGGCGTGATTTACGCCTCCCAACACGGCCGCGACGTCGGTGAACTCGTCCGCGGAATCGACACCATCTTGCAGCGAACGCGGGACCGGGATCTTTCGAACGAAGTACGTTTCGCGTAAGACCGAACGCGGTCGAAAACGACGTCCGCTCTCCGTCACGGCGTCGAATCCGTGGATGGTCCGACGGTTCTATGTTGTTCGGAGCGTCGCCACCGAGGGTGATCGATGCGGGGCAACCACTAGGAGTCGTTCGAGGACTTCCACGGATAGACGGTCGAGTCGAAGGAGTACGTGCAGCGACCGGATCGGGTTCTTTCACTCGGACGAAATCCCCTCGATCACGCGCCGTTCGCCCTCCGGATCGTCGTCCTCGTACTTGTAGCGGACGCCGGCCTCCTCGTCTTCCGTGACGCGGTGGGAGCCGTCACAGAAGGGGTACTCCCGGGAGAGGCCACAGAGGCAGATCGCCACGTCGCCCTTCTCGTCGTCGAGGTCGCTCTCGTCCAGTTTCAGCGGTCCACGGGCGGTATGCGTCACTTCGCGCGCCATGGGACCGCCTACGGACGCCGATCCCCGTAGACCTGACGACCGGCCGCTTCGCCGGACCGTCCGGGAGCGGACGGTCGAGGATCGCTAGCCGTCCTCGGCGCGGTCGATCCAGTCGGGGCGCTCGATTGCGGTCGACCCGATTGCCGAAAACGAGACCGTGACCCCGTACTCGACGGTCCGCCGGTCGGTCTCGACGGTCGCGCTGACCTCGACGTGCCGGACGACGCCGTCCTCGTCGACCAGCAGGGTACCTCCGGTGGTCGCGTCGGCGGTCTCGCGGTCGACGTCGACCTCCGAGGGGAGGGTCACGTCGGTCGCCTCGTACCGCAGGAGGTGCTCGCCGTCGCGCTGGACGATCCCGTCGAACGTCCAGTTGGCGTTCCACAGCGCGTCGCGGGCGCGGGCGTCCGCGCCGAACCGGGTCGCCTCCGGGATCGCGCTCACCTGGTCGGTCGTTCCGTAGTCGGTCGTGCCGTCGACGGTCACCTTCCGGTAGGTCGTCCCGTCCTCGGTGTAGTAGGTCCCGACGCCGTCGGCGGTCCCGACCCGCATCCAGCCGCGGTCCTCGCCCGGCGTGACCTCGCCCCGGAGCGAGACGTTCCGACCGTCGCCGTCGACCGTCAGCCGGAAGTCGACGTCGACGGTGACGGGGGCCCCCTCCAGGGCGTCCGCGTGGGTCTCCAGCAGTGCCGTCCGGTTCGTGACGCCGTCCTCGGAGACGCCCGACGGCGTGGACTCGAACGGTTGCGGCGTCGCGGTCGCCGTCGGCGTCGACGTGGACGCCGGGGTCGTCTCGGTGGCGGGGTCCGGCTGGCCGGAGCCGCCACACCCCGCGAGGACGACGACCAGCACGAGCGCGACGGCAGCGACGGATCTCCGGGTCATGGTCGTCCATTGCCAGATGGTCGACTTATCGTTGCTGGCCGAGGGCACCGGGCGGTAGATGGCAACCTCACTCGTTCGGGACGGCCCCGACGGCGACGAACAGGCCGTCGCCGTAGCCCTCCCGCACCGGCACCGGTGCGTCCATCCCGGCCGGATCGTCGAAGATGGTCTGCCCGAACTCGAGGTTGGTGAAGCCGGCGTCCGCCAGGTCCCCGGCGAGGTCGTCGGTCGAGGTGAACGACGCCTTCCGGTAGAACGGCGACTGGTCCTTGTTGGCACGGTAGCGTTGGCCGACGGGACTGTCGGCGTCCAGCAGTCCGATAACGAGCGTCCCGTCCGGCCGGAGCACCCGGCGGGCCTCCGCGAGGGCCGCGGGGACGTCGTCCAGGAAACAGATCGTCGTGACGAGCAACGCGAGGTCGACCCCGTCGGCCGGGAGCGGCAGGGCCTCGGCGACGCCACGGAGGGGTTCGACGCCCCTGTCCGCGGCGCGGTCGAGCATCGGAATCGCCGGGTCGACGCCGACGTCGACGTCCAGCGGCGCCGAGAACCGGCCGCTCCCGACGCCGACCTCGACGCCGAAGGCGTCGGCCGGGACGAACCGGGACAGGGCGTCGCGCTCGGACCGGTACGCCTCCGGGTTGGCCTCGAACCACTGGTCGTACTCCTCGGCGTGGTCTTCGAACGGTTCCGTCGTCGGCACGGTCAGACCACCGCCCGGCGTCCGGCGACGGTCGTTGCGATCACGAGCACGGCCGGGGGATGGTACCCCGGGCGGAATAATTTTTGCCCCGACCGACCCTCTTTCGTCCGTCGCACCCAACGCTTTTTTAACTCGCGTCCGGACTCTTAGGATAGATGACTGGATCATTGCCGGAGCACCTGCAAGGAGACGTGGCGTGGCGCGACGGGGAGTGCGAGGCGCCGTCGGAGTGCATCGACGGCCCCCGGCGGTTCGTCGAGGCGCACCGCGGGGAGGACTCGGCCGCCGGGGAGCGCGACCTGGCGGTGGGAGGCTGATGTCGGGGAAACTGGGGACGCCGGCCTCGTTCGTCGCCGGACGCGAGGAACGACTCGTCGAGACGACGCTGGACCTGCTGTCGTACGACACGTCGAACCCGCCCGGCGAGACGGCCGCGCTCGCGGCGGAAGTCGAGACGCTGCTGGCCGACCTCGGGCTGGAAACCGAGGAGTTCGCGGTCGACCCCGACAAGCCGAACGTCCTGGCGACGCTGCCGGGCGAACGCGAGGAGACGCTGTTGTTCAACGGCCACTTCGACACCGTCCCTTACGACGCCGAGGACTGGTCGGTCGACCCCCTGGGCGAGCGCCGGGGCGAGCGCATCTACGGCCGCGGCGCCACCGACATGAAGGGCCAGGTCGCGGCGATGCTGGAGACCGCGCGGGCGTTCGTGGAGACGGGGACGACGCCGCCGCTGACGCTCGAATTCGCGTTCGTCTCCGACGAGGAGACCGGCGGCGACGCCGGCATCGAGGCCCTGCTCGACGGCCCCGGGGTCGACGCCGACGCCTGCGTCATCGGCGAGACGACCTGTTGTGGGGGCCGACACTCGGTGACGGTCGCCGACCGCGGGTGCATCTGGCTGACCCTGGAGGCCAGCGGCGAATCGGCCCACGGCTCCCGTCCGATGCTCGGCGAGAACGCCGTCGACCGCCTCTACGACGCGCTGACGACGCTCCGAGAGCGGTTCGGCGACCGGGCGCTGGACCTCGACCCCGATCTGGAGCCCATCGTCGAGGAGTCCGTCGCGTACTACGAACCGACCCTCGGTTCGGCGGCCGCCCGGGAGTTGTTCGAGCACCCGACGATCAACGTCGGCACGGTCGAGGGTGGGGAGGCGATCAACGTCGTCCCCAGCCAGGCCACCGCGCGGGTCGACGTACGGCTCACCGCCGGCGTCGAGACGGAGTCGGTGCTCGCGGACGTGGAGGCCTGCATCGACGGGTGTGAGGGCGTCTCGGTGGCCGACGTTTCCTGGAGCGTCGGATCGTACGAACCGGTCGACAACCCGCTGGTGGACGCGGCGACGGAACTCGCCGGGGAGGTCACCGACGACGGGGTGTACTGCCGGAGCGCGACCGGCGGCGGCGACGCGAAGAAGTTGCGCCACGAGGGCGTCCCGACGGTCGAACTGGGGCTGGGAACCGACACCGTCCACGCCGTCGACGAGTACACCACCACGGACGCGCTCGTGAACAACGCGACCGTCTACGCCCGGCTCCCGGACGCGCTCGCGGAACGGCTGTGATCGCTCCCGCCCGGACGGTCGACTTCGAATACCGCCGTCGGCCAGTGCAGTTATACTGTCCTGTCGCTTACGACGGGACACGATGATGGCGACGACGCACGCGTTCGCCGGGGCCGCCGTCGCGCTGGTCACGGCGACGTTCGCTCCCGAACTGACGCCGCTAGCCGTGGTCGCGGCACTGGTCGGCGGGGTGTTCCCGGACCTGGACCTGTACGCGGGCCATCGGCGGACGCTTCACTTCCCCTACTACTACTGGACGGCGGCCGTCCCGGCGGTTCTCGTTGCACTCCTCCGGCCGGGGACGGCGACCGTCGCCGTCGCCGCGTTCGCGCTCGCGGCCGCCCTGCACTCCGCCATGGACGCGTTCGGCGGCGGACTGGAACTGCGGCCGTGGCTGGGCACCTCCGAGCGGGCCGTCTACGACCACTACCGGGGGCGGTGGATTCCCCCCAGGCGGTGGGTCCGCTACGACGGCGCCCCCGAGGACTTCCTGCTCGGGGCCTCGTTCGCCGTCCCGGTCGTGCTCGTCGTCGACGGACCGCTGCAGACGGTCGTGATCGCGGCGGTCGCCGTGTCCGGGCTGTACGCGCTGGTCCGCAAGCACCTCCCCCGGTTCGCGTCGGCGCTCGCGCGCTACACGCCCCAGCGGATCGCCGACTACGTCCCCGAGCGGTTCATCGAGGGGTGAGCGGGGGCGTCGTCGGGTTGGCCGGGGTTTCCATCGGTCGAGCCGAGACCCCCGTCAGTCGGACCGAACCCCCCGACGGTTGCCCCTCCGCCAGGGCCAGCAGGCTCCCGGATCCCGAGTACTCGTGTTCGACCACGAGGTTCCCATCGCCGTCGTACACTGATACCACGTCGCCGTCGTTGTTCCAGACCGGTCGATTCGCTCCCCAGTAGAGGTCCGACTCCGAATCCTGGCCGCTGCCGGTGTAGAGGGTGACTCGCTCGCCGGGGTCCAGCACCACCCCCGCCGGGAACTCGTAGGCGTGGCCGGCCTCGTCCTCGACCCGCCAGCCTCCAATGTCGAGGGGGTCGTCGCCCGCGTTCTCGAAGACGACGTACTCGCCGTCGAGGTTCTCGCGGTCGTCGCCCGGGGCGTCGGCGTTCACCTCGACGACCGCGAGCGGTCCGCCGCTCCCCGCCGCTTCGCCGGGGTCGCGGCATT
>CAYTAG010000009.1:0-35493 GCA_964435625.1 uncultured Halobacteriales archaeon
AGGTCGCCCGGAGCCACGGCGTCGAGTGCTGGTGGGTGACGACGCTGTTGCTCAGGTGTACCAAAGACGGGAACCTGACGGCGGACGAGGCGGTGGACGTCCTGTACGACCTCGTGGACGAAGGAATGAACCTCCATCCGAAGGTCTACACGCAGGTACAGAAGAAACTCCGCGAACTGGGGGACGACTGCTAAGAAACGATCCGTGGCCCTGGAGGGGTACGGACGCCGCCACCACGTCTACCGCCTAAAAACGACATTCACGGAAAAGCGTCCCGAACCGTCGGACTGCCCGGGCGAAACGCTCATCTCTGGTCCCACTCGTGGTGGGAACATGGTCACGGTGGACTCGAAGGGGTGGATCGTGCTGCCCCAGGAGGTGCGGGAACGGCTGGGTACGAGTCGGATTCACCGGTACGATGCGATGCCCGAGCAGGTCGTCAGGGACGGGTTCACGCTAGCAGCGGGGCAGAACGTCGACGGCTGGGACGGCTATTACGCGCAGGTCGCCGTGGAGGAGGGGGTCGAGACGATCCTGACGCTCGACGACTTCGAAGATCTGGGCGGCGTCGCGGCCGAGGTCGTTCTCTCCCCCGACGAGTTCGCCACGCTGAACGAGTACGTCGAGTCCTGAGTTCGGCCACCGCCAATGTGGGACCTCAGCCGGAGTTGCTACGAGGCCACGACATACCAGCCCAAGATTATTGTCCCGTAAGGCGACACACGTAACGTATGGTGAGACAAGATGGTGAGGCCGGCGAGACGGAGCAAGCCACGGTCGGGTTACCGATTCCGGCGCCTGATCCCGACCTGTTCCGCCACACGGCCACCGACGACCTCCTCCGGCTGTTGATCGACAACCCCTACGAAGAGTTCACGATCCGAGAACTCGGACGGCTCACCGACAACGCGGCTCAGTCGGTCAAGCGGGCCGTCGACGTCCTCGAATCCAACGGCGTAGTCGTAGTTGAGACTGAAGGCAACCGCCGGCTCGTCGGCATCAATCGAACCCGGGTGAGAAAACCCGACGACCCCGTCTTGCGCATCCCCCAGCCGGAGTTCCATCGACCCGTCCGTGCGGCACTCGACCGCATCCGCGACGAGCTTGGAGAGGTTCAGGGCATCCTCGTGTTCGGGAGCGTCGCCCGTGGCCGGGCCGACCGCCAGAGCGACGTCGACCTCTGGGTGCTCGCTGGCGACCGCGCCGACCAGCACCGTGCCAACGAACTCGCGAAAGAACTCGGGCAGGAGCGGTTCGACGGCGACCGCTACGAGTTCCAGATTCTCGTCGAGACGACGGAGTCGGCACGTGGCCACGGTGACCGCCTCGAAGACGTGTTCGCCGACGCGATCACGCTCGTCGACAGCGACACCCTCCAGGAACTCAAGCACGAGGTGCTGAGCGATGCCTGACGAGCCTGACGACCTCGGTGAAGCCGTCTCCCGGGCCGAGGACGCGTTCGGTGGTCAACTGGGCCGTCCCGACTACGAGGCGGGACTCGATCCGGACGCGCACGACGCTGACGTGATCCAGCTCCGGGAGGCGTGCCGCCTGCTCGACGCGTGTCGACTGCTCCGCGAGCACGACGGCTACCACACGAGCGTCATCGAAATGTCGTTCGCGGCCATCGAACGCACCCTTGAGTTCTACGCGCTCACCGCGTCGAACGACACCATCGACGACTTCCGCGAGGGTCACGACCGCGCCTACGACCGCGGTGCCAATCTCGGTCTCGTCACGGAGGGGACTGCACGACGCCTGAAGCAACTGTATCGCGACAATCGCGCGGCGGCGTACTACCGCGACACGGTCGCTGCCGCCCAACAGGCCGAGGCGATGTTCGACCTCGCGGAGGTCGTCCACGACCACGTCAAGCACTTCGCCCAACGCGCCCACGAGTGTCAGTGCCAGCGGTGACGGCTACTACGCACAGGTCGCCGTCGAGGAGGGCGTCGAAACGATTCTGACCCTCGACGACGACTTCGAGGGAGTCGACGGAGTCATGGTCGAGGTCATCCTCTCGCCCGAGGAGCTCGCCGCGCTGAACGAGTACGTCGAGGGCTGAGGTGGGACGCTCGACATCCCCGATCGTCAACGCGTCGGCGGACGTGGCGTCGACGACGTTCCGACGGCCGACCGCGAATGTGTGGCTTTTTAATGGAAGCGGGCGTAGCCCGGCCCAACGTATGTTCAACGCGATCGTGAGCGCGGAGACGCTCGGGGCGGCCCTGGACGCCGTGAGCGTGCTGGTGGACGAGTGCAAGGTCCACCTGGAGGAAGAGGGGCTGCGCATCCGGGCGGTCGACCCGGCGAACGTCGGGATGGTCGACATGGAGCTCGACGCCTCGGCGTTCGAGTCCTACGAGGCCGACGGCGAACTGGTGGGGGTCAACCTCGCCCGGCTCGAGGACATCGCCGGGATGGCCGACGCCGGGCAACTCGTCCAGATGGAACTGGACGAGGAGACCCGCAAACTGCACATCCAGATCGACGGCCTGGAGTACACCCTCGCGCTGATCGACCCCGACAGCATCCGCGAGGAGCCGGACATCCCCGACCTGGACCTGCCCGCCGAGCTCGTGCTGGAGGGTCGCAACATCGACCGAGCGGTCACCGCCGCCGACATGGTGAGCGACCACATCGCCCTGGGGGTCGAGGAGGCCGACGAACTGTTCTACGTCGACGCCGAGGGCGACACCGACGACGTCCACTTCGAACTCGGCCCGGAGGATCTCATCTCGTTGACCCCCGGCCCCGCGCACTCGCTGTTCTCGCTTGACTACCTCAAGGACATGAACAAGGCCATTCCGAAGGACGCCGAGGTGACGGTCGAACTCGGCGAGGAGTTCCCCGTCAAGATGCACTTCGAGTTCGCCGAGGGCCAGGGCCACGTGACGTTCATGCTCGCGCCGCGCATCCAGAGCCAGTGACCGCCCGGGGGACCGCATCCACGGGCGGGGACGAAACGGGCGCAGGTGCTAACACCCGGTGCAGACGTCCGAACAACTGCAGGACGTGGGACCCGAACACCGGTCGCCCCACTCACACCGGTCCTCGCAATCACAGCAATACAGGACCCGGCCCTCGCACCGGCCCTCGATGCAGGACCAGACGCACTGCGATCCGCCACAGGGGAACCCGCCGCACTGGGCCGTCGAAACGTCGTCCTCGGAGACGGCGTAGGTGCTCGTTCCCTCGACGGGCCGGACCGTGACGCGGAAGCGCCGGCCGTCGTCCAGGCGGGTCTTCACCTCGATCTTCGGGCTGGGTCCGCCGTTGCGCTCCTGGGCGAACACCGTCGTGCCGTCGCTCGCCTCCGCCCAGGCTCCCGGGGAGTCGTGGAGCCGTTCCACGGGGAGCGCCCCCGGATCGGCCTCGTCGATGACCCCCTCCTCGGCGGCCGCGACGAGCGCGTCGCTGGCGTACGCGTCGAGCGCCTCCCGGACGGCACCCTCGGAGAAAAACGAGTGCGCCACGTCGAACGCCTCGTCGTCCATCTCCGGTCCCGTCGTGATGGACGACGTCCCGGCCGCCGCGATCCCGACGCCGGTAACCGACGCGGCCGATTTCCGGAGCACGTTGCGCCGCGTGAGCCGCTTCGAATTCTTCGATCCGTCTGACATCGTCCGTAATTAGCCTCATAAAATAATAAACTTTTATTAAGTATTCTGAATGCTCCCTTAGAGACGCGTGATACGACCGATTTCGCGGAGGAGGGCGATTCGGACGAGGCAGTCACCGACCCACGTCGGCCGTGCCGAACCTCCGGGACCGCCGTGGTAGGCCCGGGACCGCCGTGGTAGACCCGGGACCGCCGTGGCGGATTCCGTGACCGCCATCGCTGGCGGTTGCCGGCGGCGGTTACAGGTTCCGGTCGATGATCGCCTTCGCCGCCTTCGCCTTCTCCTTCCAGCCGTAGCCCTCCTCGTAGACGTGCCGTTTGCTCTCCAGCAGTTCCTCGGGGGTGGACTCCTCGAAGCCGCCGCGGGCCCAGGTCCCGGACTCCTTCAGCCAGTCGACGACCAGCCGCTTCGTCTCGGGCCAGGTGAACCCCACCATCTCGTAGAAGGCGACCATGGCGAACACGGAGTTGTCGTGGGCCCCGGGGACGCTGCCCTTCTCGTAGATGGTCCGCAACGGCTCGTAGGTCGGCTCCCGGAGCCGCTCCTTGCGCTCCTCGGGGGGTACCACCACCAGCAGCCCCGCCTCATTCTCCTTGACGCGGTGGTCCTCCCGCAACCGGTCCAGGGCGGCCCGGTAGAGAGGACTCCAGCGGTCGACCGCCCCGTGGAGGTCGGACTCGGACATCGGCTCGCAGGACAGCGGCGCGAGCACCTCCACGTACGCCCGTTCGATCCCCGCGCGCCGCCGGTCGTTGAACTGACAGCCGGGCTCGTGGAGGTTGTTCCTGCTCCGGCAGTCCGGACACGGGTAGCCGAAGTGCACCACTGGCCGGAGTAACCCCGCCTTACTACTTAGAATTCGTGGTCGACGCGCGAGGTATCGTTCACGGCGAGACGACGCCCACGCCCCCGGATGGGCGACGTGAAACGACCGACCTTTAGGTGGTAGCGGCCGAACGGACGCGCATGTACGCGACGAGCGACCTGGAGGACGCGCTGGCCGCGACGCGGGAGTTGCTGTTGCCGTTCGAGTGGGGGCGGTGGTGGCGCCTCGCCCTCGTGGCGCTGTTTCTCAGCAGCGGCACCGCGCTGAACCCCCCGTCGATCCAGACGGGATTGCCGACGAGCTTCGGGGGCGGCGCCCCCACCGATCCCGGGATGGGGGAAGACCCGGAGCTGCCCGGGGATTTCGATGCTGCCGTCGACGCGCTACCGTCGGACCTGATCGCGCTCGCGATCCTGCTTGCGGTCGCCGGGATCGCGCTCGGGATCGTCCTCGCGGCGGTCGGGGCCGTCATGGAGTTCGTCCTGATCGAGGCGCTGCGGCGCGAGACGGTGGAGATCCGGCGCTCGTTCGCCCGGCGCTGGCGGCAGGGACTCCGGCTGTTCGGTTTCAACGTCGGCCTGGGGATCGTCTCGGCGCTGGTCGTCGGCGTGCTGGTCTCCGTTGCGCTCGCACCGGTGCTGGTGGCGGACTCGCTGGCGCTAACGGCCGTCGCGCTGGTGGTCGTCGTCCCCGTGGTCCTGGCGGTCGCGATCCTCGCGGCCGCCGCCTTCGGGTTCACCTCGGCGTTCGTCGTCCCGACGATGGTCGTCGAAGACTGCGGCGTCCTCGACGGGTGGCGGCGGTTCTGGCCCGTCCTCCGGCGGGAGTACAAGGAGTACCTCGGCTTCGCGCTGGTGTACGTCGCGCTGTTGATCGTCGTCGGCATCGCGACCGGGATCGCGGTCGGGGTCGGCGCCGTCCTGCTGGGGCTCCCGTTCGGCATCGTCGCTGTGATCGGGACGTCGTTGCTGGGTGCCGGGAGCACCCCCGGGATCGCCCTGCTCGTCGTCGTGGGCGGGCTGTGGTTGATTTCGGTGATCGCGCTGTTCGCGTTCGTGCAGGTGCCGGTCGTCACCTTCCTGCGGTACTACTCGCTGTTCCTGCTGGGCGACACCGAGGAGTCGCTGGACCTGATCGCGGAGCGGCGCGCGGCGGTCCGGTAAGCCGGCCCTACCCGGTCCGAAACTGTTAGGCGGCCGGCCGGTCAACGGAGGGTCGATGGACCGGTTGCTGGCCCGCTACCCGTTCCTCTCGGCCGCCCGCGAGGCGGTCGGCGAGGAGGGCGGCGACATGGCGGCGCTCGTCGCCGACGGCGGCCCGCCCGTCGAGCGGGCCGTCGAGCGCGTCGAGACCTGCCTCCGGGAGGGAACCGTGGGCGAGCCCCATCGGGACCCCCGGACGGAACTGCTGTCGTACCCGGTCGCGCGCGCGCTCGTCTCGCTGGTCGACGAACCGGTGCTGGTGCGGCGGTACGCCGACGCCGAGGCGCGCACGGCCAGGGGGCGGTTCACGGCCGAACTCGACGACGAAAGCGAGTTACAGAGCGCGGGCGGCCGGACGATCACGCTCCGGCGACTCCTGGCGGAGTTCGACCTGTCGGGCAAGGTCGAGGAGACGCCGGAGGGCTACCGGATCGGCGTCGACCGGTACCTCGCGCTGTCGGGCGAGTTGTCCGGCGACGACTGGCGGCTGGTGACCCGGCCGCTGGAGGAGGGGGCGGTCCCGGTGACCCGCGATGAACTGCTGGTGCTGTTGCGCGAGGCCGTCCGCGAGCGGGTGGCCGAGGGACTGCCCCAGGAGGTCCCCGAGGAGATCGCCGAGGGCCTCGCGGACGAGGTGGGCAGCATCGAGTCGCTTCTGGCCGACCGGTCGCCGCCGCGGGAGTTCGACGCCGTCGTTCCGGAACTGTTCCCGCCCTGCGTGACCCACCTGCTGGCGCGGGTCGAAGACGGCGAGGACCTGCCGCATCACTCGCGGTTCGCGCTCGTCTCGTTCCTGGTGAGCCTCGGGCTGGACGCCGAAGACGTGGAGGCGGTGTTCGAGCGCGGCGGGACGGGCGCGGACGCGGCGGTCTACCAGGCGGAGCGACTGGGCGACGACGGCCGGGCTGCGTACGCGCCGCCGTCCTGCGAGGCGATGGACGCGCTCGGGGACTGCGTGAACAAGGACGACCGCTGTGAGACGGTCGACCACCCGCTGTCGTACTACGAGGCGGCGCTGTCCGACGCCGGGGAGGTTCCGGACTGGCGGGACGTCGAAGGGTCGATCCTCGACCGCCTCCCGGGGGACTAACTCACTCCTCGCCGTCGCCGCCGGTGGCGAACCCCACCAGTGCCATACCGACGACGAACGCGACGATCACGCCGACCAGCGCCAGGGCGCCGGTCCCCGAGAGGCCGTCGGTGTCGAACAGCGCCCCCACGGCGCCGACGGCCAGGATGAACAGGACCGTCGCCGCGATGGGCACGCCCCAATCCATCAGCAGTTCCCGCGTTACGTTCATGCTCGCCAGTTCCCCGGGCCCCGGCAAAAGGGCTTCGAAGGCCCCCTTCGTCCGCTCGGCCGCGGGACAGGCGCTGGCGGGGACGCTTCGCCGGGCGCAACGTGCCGGGAGTCCATCCGCCACCAGCGAGTCCCCCGCCGACCAATCCTTTACCTTCCAAAGCATATACTGTAGAAACTAAAGAATTGGTCCGGCGGCCCCGCAGCACTGGGTCCCGGCGCCAACGCTGTCGCGGCGGGTATGCCACGACGGACTCCGTCGAGCGCCGGGGGCGTCCGCCGGTAACGTCGCCCTACCTCCTGTCCTTTCCGAGGGGACTGAAAGCCTCTTTGTCCTCGGGCGCGTACGTAATTTCCCGATGACGCTCCGAACCAGCGACGAATCGTCCGCCGCGCTCGACGAGCGGACGCGCCGGGCCCGGACCGAACCGATGTCGGTGACGGCCGTGGGCGGCGGGACCTACCGCGTCGTGACCGACGGCGGGGACTACGCGGTCGACCTCACCGGCGGGCGGTGCACCTGTCCCGACCACCGTTACCGCGGCGGCTGGTGCAAGCACCTCCGCCGGGTCGCCGCGGAGGTCAACGCGGGGACCGTCCCGCCGCCGGGCAAGGCGCCCGTGGAGTGCTCGGTCTGCGGCCGGGAGTTCCTCGCGGACGAACCCGTGGGCGAGCGGCCCCGCTGTGACCGCTGTGACTTCGACGTCGGCGAGTTCGTCGTCGACCGCAACGCCGGCGACCTGCTGGTCGTCGCCGGCGCCCCCGAGGGCCGCGCCGACGAGACGACGGTCCCCGACCGCGAGATCACCGTCGCGGACTACCCCGGGAACGAACCGTACCCCGACGACGACCCCGTCGTCCGGGTCATGTACCCCCTGCCCGCGGGCCTGGGCTCCGGCGACGTGCGCCCGCATCACCTCCGGCAGTACCACTTTCCCGCGTCCCGCCTCCGGCCCGCCGGCGACGACGAGCGCACGCACGACACCGACGAGCGTCGCGACGCCGGCCAGCGTGACGCCGACGGACAGTCCCACATCCGGCAGTTCGCCTGATCGACCGCCGCTCGTCGGCGTTCGACCGGCGGGCCGCTCGTCGGCGTTCGACCGACGGGGTACGTCAGCGTTCGACCGACGGGGCGCTCGTCGGCGTTCGGGTTCCTACTCCAGCATCGTGGCCGCTTCCTCGACCGACAGGGTGCCCTGTTTTACGCCGGTCAGCACGGTCAGGACCTCCTCGTCCGGCCCGTCGTCGGCCGGGTCGGCACCAGTTTCGTCGTCCGTCGGGCCGTCGCCCGCCGAGCCGTCGCCCTGGTCGTCCGCCCCGACCTCCCCGAGAGTGACCTTCTCGGAGTGGCCGACGATCTCCTCGAAGTCCGTGCCCTCGGCGAGGGCGGTCTCCTTCTTGACGCGGTAGTTGCCGCCGTCGGTCTCGTGGAGGTCCCCGGGGTGGAAGAAGTACCAGTCCTCGCGGTCGAAGCGGACGCCGACGCGGGGTTTGGCCCCGAAGTTCCGGGCGAAGTACACCAGCGCCGCGACCTCCTCGCCGTCGAGGTAGATGGGGTCGCCCGAACTGGACTTGGCCTCGATGGCGTAGAAGTCCTCGCCGTCGCCCGCGAGCACGTCGGGCAACTCGCGCTCGGTGGCGCTGCCGCTTGCGGGCGCGCGCATCACCGCGAACCCGGCCGAATCGAGTTCGTTGACGAGTTCCCGCTCGCGGCGGTCGCCCTTCCGGTTCGAACTCATCCGGTGGTCGTGTGCGGGCCAGCGGCTTAAACCGGCCGATGGCGAGGCGGAAGTGATTATATCCGGATCTGGCTCCGACCCTGGGTCGACTGGAGCCGGCCCGGCTTTCCTCGAAGGTCTCGTTCGCGTAGACGACCGGGTTGTCCGGTCATGCGGGGTCGGTGATCGTGACGCCGACCGGGGCCGCGTCCATGGCACGCTCGACGCGCCGGCGGTCCCGCTCGCGCTCGCGACGCTCGAAGAGGTGGCTCACCCACCGGCTCGTCAGGTCGACGAACGCCTTCTCGGCGTGAGTGAACGGCTCCTCGCGCGGCTCGCGGTCGAGGAAACACAGCGTCCCGTACAGTTTCTCGTCGACGAACAGCTTCGCGCCGACGTAGCAACCGACGCCGAACTCCCGGTAGGAGGGGTGGTCGGCCCACCCCTCGGCCGCCGCGTCGAAGATCGCCAGGACGTCGTCCGAGCGGATCGTCTCCTCGCAGTACATCTCCGAGAGGTCGACCGGATCCGGGACGATCCCGGTCCCGACCGCCGTCACGACCTCGTACCGGCCGGTCCCCGCGTCGATCCGGGAGACGACCCGCCGTCGACGTCGAGGCGCTCGCAGCCGAGTTCCAGCAACCGGCGGACCTTCTCGTCCCCGCCGGCGTCGGCGTCCGTGGTGATCCGGTGGACCTCCCGGCGGTACCGTTCGTCCGCCCGCGACTCCCGACCCCGGAGCCCGTCTGCCACCCCCACGATTGCCTCGGAAAGCCGACCAACCTCGTCGTCCCGGTCGGTCGGGAGGTCGACGTCCTCGGCACCCGCCGCCAGCCGCTCGACCTCGTCGGCGAGCCGCGCGATGGCGTCCCACGGGCCCCCCTCGACGGCGAGCCCGAGCAGGCCGACCGCCACGAGGACGTTCGCGGGATCGATCCCGCCGAGCACCGCCACCGCGAGGGCACCCGGGCCGGCGGCCGCTCCGACGGCGAGCGCGATTCGCGGGACGTGGACGTCCGCGACCATCGGTCGACGAACGGGCCGCGGTCCAATGAAGCGCCCGATAGTTCAACCGGTATGTGCTACGTTATGGCGTGCTCGGGGCGACGGACGGGACCGACCCGGGCGAGAGGCATTATGTATAGCCCCGCGCTAGCGGCGGGGTTATGCACATACCGGACAACCGCTTGCCCGTCGTGGCCGTTCGTACGGACAGGATGGCAAGCGCAACTCTCGACCGGACGTCCGAGCGCATCAGCAAGCGCGTCGTCGACGCGCTCGCCGCCGCGACCGACACCGACCCGCTGGCGTTGAACCCGCCGCTGTACCGGTCCATCGACCCGGAGGCGCTGGACCGACTGTTCGAACACGGGGGCGCCGAGCGGGTCCGGTTCGAGTACGACGATCACACGGTCGTCGTCCGGCGCGACGGGACGATCACGGTCGACGGGACCCGCCAGGAGGCATGACGGCCCGCTCGAAGCGCCACAGCGACGGCCCAGGGATCAGGGCGACCTACGGGGAGTTCGACGTCGACTCCGGTCGATCACGGAGCCAGGACGCCGCCGCGGCGCCGATCCCGAGCCCACCCAGGAACGGGACCGCCCACCCAGGGACCGACGGGAGGTCGATGCCGCCGGCGGGATCGTCGGCCGGGTCGCCGCCGAGTTTCCCCAGCCACGCGGTCTCGCCGTCCTCGCCGCTGCGGGCACCGCCGACCAGCAGGCCGCCGTCGCCGGACGGCAGGACGGCGTAGCCCCTGGAGCCGTCGTCGGGGACGTGCCGTTCCCACGCCGGTCGTCCGTCGGGGCCGACCCGGAGGAGCCACGCTTTCCGGCGGTCTTCTGCAGTGAGTTCGTGCGTGCCGACGAGGGCGTACCCGTCCCCGACCGGCGCCAGGTCGTGGAGCCAGTTCCAGCCGTCCCGGGGGTACCGTCGTTGCCACCCCGGTTCGCCGGCGGCGTCGAGTGCGGCCAGCCAGCCGTCGCCCTCGGCCCGGCTGTGGAACCCGCGTCTACCGAGGGCGACCACGCCGTCGCCGTCCGGCGCGAGCGCTTCGACCCTGTCGCCGACGTCGCCCGCGAACCGGCGGCGCCACACCGGCTCCCCGTCGCCGGTCAGCCGCACGATCCAGGCGTCCTCGGCGCGGCCGTGGCCCGTGGCTCCCACCGGCGCGTCCGAGCCGCCGACGAGGACGTCGCCGTCCGCCGTTGTGACGGCGTTTGCCTGTCCCTCGCGGTCTCCGGCGCGCCACTGCCAGCGGACGCGGCCGGCGTCGTCCACTTCGGTGGCCCACGCCCGGTCGTGGCCGTCGACGACCAGCGACCCCGCGACGGCGTGGCCCGTCGCGGTCGGGACGACGGCGTTCGCGTTCCCGCCCGCCGCCGTCCCCTGGTAGGTCCGGCTCCACTCGACGTCGCCGCCGGCGGCCACCCGGACCAGCCAGGGATCCGGGGAGCGCTCGTCGGGTCCCTCGGAGACGTTGGTCGCGCCGGCCAGCAGGACCCCGTCGGACGCCGGTGCAGCGTCGAGGAACCCGCTCGAACGGCTCTCGGGGGTGCGTTGCCAGCGGACGCGGCCGTCGCGGTCGACGCCAGCGACCCAGCCGCGGTAGTCCTCCCGCAGGCCGGCCAGCACGAACCCGTCCGCGACGGGGACGACGGCCCTGACCAGCCCCCGGTCGTGTCGTCGTCGGGGTAGGTCCGAGACCAGGTCGTCTCCGGGGCGTCGGGCGCTGGCGTCGTCTCCGCGATCGCCGATCCGACAAGGGCGGGCGCGCCGAGCGTACCCCCGGCGGCGGCCAGGAACCCGCGACGTGTGGTGGAGGGCATGGACGGTACCCGTATCCGCTGGGGGAAAATCCTCCCGATCAGGTTCCGTGTTCCCAGGAGTCCATGTACTCGCGCTGTGCGGGCGTGAGGTCGTCGATCTCGACGCCCTCGGCCGCGAGCTTGATCTCCGCGATCTCCCGATCCAGTTCGTCGGGGACCTCGTGGACCCCGGCGTCGTAGGCGTCGCCGTTCTCGACGAGTTCGCGGACGCAGGCCGCCTGGACGCCGAAGCTCTGGTCCATCACCTCGACCGGGTGACCGAAGGCCATCGGCGCGGCCAGGTTGACGAGTCGGCCCTCCGCCAGGACGTTCAGCCGGCGGCCGTCGTCCATCTCGTACTCGCGGACGCCGTCCCGGACCTCGCGCTCGGCCACGGCGAGGTCCGAGAGGGCGTCGAGGTCGATCTCGATGTCGAAGTGGCCGGCGTTGGCCAGCAGGACGCCGTCCGGCATCCGTTCGAAGTCCTCGCGGGTGACGACGTCGCGGTTGCCGGTCGTCGTCAGGACGACGTCGGCCTCCGCGGCGGCCTCGTTCATCGGCATCACCTCGTAGCCCTCCATGTGGGCTTCCAGCGCCCGGCGGGGGTCGACCTCCGTGACGACGACGTGGGCGTTCTGGCCGGCGGCCTTCTTGGCGACGCCCTTGCCGCAGTAGCCGTAGCCGGCGACGACGACGGTCTTGCCCGCCCACGAGAGGTTGGTGGTCTGGGCGATGGTCGACAGCGAGGACTCGCCGGTGCCGTGGACGTTGTCGAACAGCCGCTTCATCGGCGTGTCGTTGACCGCGAACACGGGGTACTTCAGGGCGCCGTCGTCGTCCATCGCGCGCAGGCGGTGGACGCCCGTGGTAGTCTCCTCGCAGCCGCCCAGGATCGAGTCGATCAACTCGGGGTAGTCCTCGTGGATCGCCGCGACCATGTCCATGCCGTCGTCGACGGTGATCGTCGGCTCGTGGGCGATCACGGACTCGATGGCGGCGTAGTAGTCCTCGTCGTCGACGCCGCGTTTCGCGTAGCTGGTGATCGAACCGTGGGCGTCCAGGGCCGCACTCACGTCGTCGTGGGTCGATAGCGGATTGCAGCCCGTGATGGCGACCTCGGCGCCGCCGTCCGCGAGAAGTTCCACCAGCGCCGCGGTCTTGGCCTCGACGTGCATCGCCATCCCGATCCGCTGGCCGGCCAGCGGCTGGTCGGCCTCGAAGGACTCGCGCAACTCGGCCAGAATGGGCATGTGCTGGCGCGCCCAGTCGATCTTCCGGCGGCCGTCCGCCCGGGCGGCTCCGGGGTCGTCTAACTGGTCGGTGATCCGCGCGTACTCGGCCATACCGGCCCAACGCGGAGGCCGCTCAAAACCCTACCGAAGGCGGTGACCGCCCACCTGCGGCTGGTCGGCCAATAAACCGGAGAAGGGGGCACAAGCTGGGGCTGGTTACTTACTATTCGTCGTCTTCGTCCTCGTCTTCGTCGTCGTCATCCTGCGGACCACGGTCGTCGGGCGGCCCTCTGTCGTCCGGTGGCCCGCCACCCTTGTCGTCCGGCGGTCCGCCGCCCTTCTCGCCCGGCGGTCCGCCGTTTCCGTTGCCGTCGTTACCCGGCGGTCCGGCGTCGTTCGACGATCCGGCGGTCTCGTTCCCGTCGTCCTCGCCGGGCGGACCGGCCCACGGCGGCGGGCCCTTCTCGCCGTCCTTCGAGGAGTTGACCAGCCACTCCGGCGGACCGGCGTGATCGGGCGCGTTACCCGGGTTGTTCTCGGTCACGAACGTGGCGACCAGCGGTCCCAGGCGGGACACGTTGCTGTCGTTCTGGAGTTCCGCGACGAACGCCGAAACCTCCTGGCCGAACGCGTCGGACTCCTCGTCGTCCTCATCGTCCTCGCCGTCGTCGCTGGACGGCGACAGCTCGGCGGTCGTCGTCGCCGTCAGGTTGCCCGATTCGGCCGTGACGCTGACGTTCACCGTCGCGTTGGGCGCCGGCAGCCCGAGGGTCCCGTTCCCGTCGGTCGCGTTGGCGTACGTCCCGGTGCCGTCGTAGGTCGCGTTCTCGTCGACCGTCTCGACGACCACCGTCGCGTTCGCGACCGGGTTCGTCGTGTTGTTGTCGACGACTTCCGTCACCGTCACCGTCGGTGCGCCCCCGTCCTGGGAGACGCCGACCGACAGCGTCGAACCGTCCTCGGCGGTGGCGGTAGCGGGCGCGGCGGCCCAACCTACCATCAGCAAGGCCGCCAGCACCGCGAACGTCGTTTTTCGATGGCTCATCACGTCACGGTAACCGACGCTTACCTTCATAAATCCGGCCCCTCGTTTACGTCGTTCACGCCACGACGACAGCGTTCGAGAGCCGTTCAAAACGTTCAACGTCGTTTCTGAGACGTTATTTCCGGGAATAGGTTGTCGTACGAACCCCCGCGAGGGGCCAACACTAATTGTATCGTCCGGCGGCGTAACCTCGGATGGAGCGGCCGGGGACGGTCCGGACCCGAACCCGGGGACAGTCGTCGACGGACGCCCCGGGCGTCGACCGGCCTGGGCTCAGTTCGCGCGTTCGAGCAGGTCGCGGGCGCGGTCGGCCGCTTCGCGGCGGACCCGTTGCTCGTCCAGCGTCGTGACCTCGCGGTCGGCCATCAGGACGGTGCCGTCACAGACCGTGTGCCGGACGTCCCCGCCGCGCACCGCGTAGGCCAGCAGGCTCACGAGGTCGTGCTGGGGCGTGAGATGGGGCTGCTCGAAGTCGACGACCGCGAGGTCGGCGGGTGCGCCCTCCTCGACGCGGCCGACGTCCATCCCGAGCACGTCGGCAGCCCGCCAGGTCGCCATCTCGACGGTGGCCTCGGCGCTCACCGCAGTCGGGTCGTCCGCGCCGATCTTGCCGATCATCGCGGCGTCGCGCAGTTCGTCGAACTGGTCGAGGTCGTTGTTCGAGGCCGGGCCGTCGGTCGCCACGCCGACGTCGACGCCCGCGTCCAGCATGTCCTGAACCGGCGCGATGCCGCTGGCCAGCTTCATGTTCGAGGCCGGGCAGTGCGCGACGCCCGTGCCCGTCTCCGCAAGCAACTCGATCTCGGTCTCGTCGCAGTGGACGCCGTGGGCGACGAACGAATCCTCCCCGAGCATCCCCAGTTCCTCGGCCCACTCCAGGGGCCGCTTCTCGCGCTCCTCGACGATGGGGTCGACCTCGTTTCTCGTCTCGTTGGCGTGCAAGTGCAGCGGAAGGTCGAGTTCGTCCGCGCGCTCGGCGGTCTCCGAAAGCGCCCACGGTTCGACGGTCGTGAGACTGTGGGGCATCACCGCCGTGCGGACCCGGCCGTCGGCGTAGCCGTCGTACTCCCGGGCGAACTCGACGCCCTCCTCGACCTCCTCGCGGGCCTCCTCGTCGTCTTTGCCCTCGGTGATGATGCCGTAGCCCAGCAGCGCCCGCATTCCCGCCTCGTCGACGGCGCCGGCCACCTCCGGCACGAAGAAGTACATGTCCGCGAAGGTGGTGATGCCGTTCTTGATCATCTCGACCAGGCCGAGTTCGGTCCCGGCCCGGACGTCCTCGGCGGTCAACTCGGCCTCGACCGGCCAGATGGCCTCCCGGAGCCACGGCCCCAGTTCCATGTCGTCGGCGTTCGAGCGCAGCAGCGACATCGCCACGTGGCAGTGGGGGTTCACGAGACCGGGCATCACCAGCGACCCCTCGGCGTCGAGCGTCTGGTCGGCGTCGATGCCCTCCTCGATTGCCTGGATGGTTCCGTCCTCGACGAGCACGTCCGCCCGTTCGACGGTCATGTCCGGCCGGAGGACCCGACCGCCCTGGATTGCCAGCGTCATGGTCGCGCGTTCGGGGGGCGGGGGCGTCAAAGCATCGGGTTCCATCCGTCGTTCCCCGGCGAGGGAGCGGTCGAACCACCCGGTCATCGGGCGCTGTCGGCAGGTTGCCATCACCGCCGACGCTCCCCGGGCCACGTTGCATCAGGTACAAGTAGCCATGTGCGTAACACATCGAGTTAGTAACATGGGGCCGGCTGTCATCGACGAGGGGGGCTGGAACCGGCGAAATGAAAAGGTAGTTCCGCCCGCGTCACCAACCGGGAGCCAATGCGAATCGCGGTCCCAAACAAGGGACGCCTGCACGATCCGACGATGGACCTGCTCGACCGGGCGGGGATCCACGTCGTCGACGGGGCGGACCGCCAGTTGTACGCCGAGACGGTCGATCCCGACCTCACGGTGCTTTTCGCCCGCGCAGCCGACGTCCCGGAGTACGTCGCCGACGGCGCGGCCGACCTCGGGGTCACCGGCCTCGACCAGGTCCGGGAAGCCGGCCACCCCAGCGTCGAGGAGTTACTCGACCTCGACTTCGGTCGCTGTCGACTCGTGGTCGCGGCGCCGGAAGCCGACGACTTCCAGTCCGTCGAGGAACTGGCGGGGAAGACGGTCGCCACGGAGTTCCCCAACCTCACCGACGAGTTCTTCGCCGACCGGGGGATCGACGTCGACGTCGTGGAGGTGACCGGCGCGACCGAACTCACCCCGCACGTCGAGATGGCCGACGCCATCGTCGACATCACCTCGACCGGCACCACTCTGCAGGTCAACCGCCTGGAGGTGCTCGCGGAGGTGCTCGCCAGTTCGGTCCACCTGGTCGCCCGCGAGGACGTCCTCGACGCCCCCAAGACCGGGCAGGTCCGGACGGCGCTGCGGTCGGTCCTGCAGGCGGAGGGCAAACGCTACCTGATGATGAACGTTCCCGAGGCGCAACTGGACGCCGTCCGGGAGGTCATCCCCGGGATGGGCGGGCCGACGGTGATGGACATCGATGGCGAGGACAAGGTCGCCGTCCACGCGGTGGTCGACGAGCGCGAGGTCTTCGAGACGATCAACGAGGTCAAGCAGGCGGGGGCCGCCGACGTGCTGGTCACCGAGATCGAGCGGCTGGTCGAGTAGGCCGGGCGGTCCGGGTCAGCCGGAAAGCGCCAGCCAGAGGTTCGCCAGCGCGAACGCGAGCGCGACGGTGATCACGAGGTGCGCCAGCGTCAGCAGCACCGACCGGCGGGTCCCGAGTTCGTAGACGACGGCGATGGCGAACAGGTCGACCACGGCCGCGCCCGCCAGGACGGCGCCGTTCGGGAGGGCCACGGACTGCAACGCCAGGACGGCGGCCGCGGGCGCCGGCCCCGCCAGCAACGCCTGCCGGAGCGGCCCCTCCCCGACCACCCACCGAACGGCGACGTGGAGCGTGGCCGCGAAGAAGGCCGCGGTCGCCAGGAAGGTGCCGGCGACCGCCAGGGGACTCGCCATCCGCTACTCGAGCAGGCCCAGCTCCTCCAGCCGGGAGACGATCATGTCGACGGCGTGTTCGGCGTCCTCGGGACGCTTGCCGCCCGTGATGACGAGCTTGCCCGAACCGAATAGCAGGGCGACGACTTCCGGCTCGTCGAGCCGGTAGACCAGCCCGGGGAACTGCTCGGGCTCGTACTCGATGTTCTCCAGGCCCAGCCCGATGGCGATGGCGTTGAGGTTCAGGTTGCGGCCCAGGTCCGCGGAGGTGACGATGTTCTGGACGACGATCTCGGGGTCGTCGTTGACGTCGATCTGCAGCTCCCGCAGTTTGTCGAAGACGATCTCCAGGCTCTCGTGGACGTCGTCGGTCGACTTCGCCCCCGTACAGACGATCTTGCCCGAACGAAAGATCAACGCTGCCGACTTCGGATTCTGCGTCCTGTAGACGAGGCCGGGAAACTGCTCCGGATCGTAGTCCGCCCCCTCGAGGTCCATGGCCACGCTCTGGAGGTCGAGCTCCTGGCCGATGCCCGTCGAAGCGACGACGTTCTCGATATTGATCGTTTCCTTGGGGTCGGTCATGTGCTCGCCTTAAATGACGTATTTAAGGTTTATAAAGGTTGGTGACCCTCCGTGACAGGTCGTCCGTGTGATTCGTCACCACACCACTCCCGGTCGCGGCGGTCGGGGCCCGGCCAGCTATCCCGGCGGAACGGGCGACCGCAGGGCTGATGCCCGCGGCCCGCGCAGGGGCGGGCGTGTACGTCCTGGAGTTCGCCGGCGAGGACGACCCGTTCGCGGCCCGGGAGGCGGCTGCGGCAGCCACGGCCGTCGAGCGGGTTGCGCCGGGCCTGGCGACCGCGCGGGGCCTCGACCGCGAGCGCGTCCGCGGACTCGCGTTCACCCGCACGGCCGGCGACCTGCTCGCCCGGACCGACGCGGACGTGGCGGCGGCCCGCGCGGCGCTGGACGCGGCCGCGCTCGACCGCGAGGGCACGGTCGCGGTGCGGGCGCGCGACGTTCGTGGGTCGACCAACGTCGACACCCGGGCCGCCGAGCGCGAACTTGGCGCGGTGCTGGTCGACCGGGGCTTCGAGGTAGACCTGGAAAATCCGGACCACGTGCTGCGGGCGTTCTTCTCGCAGGGTGAGTCGGACGCTTCGGAGTCGGACGGCACCTGCCTGCTCGGGTGGCAAGCGGTCGAGTCGGTCCGGGACTTCGCCACGCGCGCGCCCACGGACAAACCGTTCTTCCAGCCGGGGAGCATGGACCCGGCGCTCGCGCGGGCGCTGGCGGACATCGCGGGCGCGCGGCCCGGCCGGACCCTGCTCGATCCGATGTGCGGGACCGGCGGCGGCCTGATCGAGGCGGGGCTGGTCGGCGCGGACGTGCTGGGCGTCGACGCCCAGCGGAAGATGGTCGACGGCGCTGCCGAGAACCTCGCGTACTACCTCGACGGCGAGGGGCCGCTGGGCGCGACCGGCGACTGGCACCTCGTCCGCGGCGACGCGACGCGGTTGCCGCTGCCCGACGGAAGCGTCGACGCCGCCGTCTTCGACGTGCCCTACGGCCGGCAGTCGAGGATCGAGGAATCGGGCGAGGGGGCGCTGGTGCGCGGTGCGCTGGTGGAGGCCTGTCGAGTGGCACCTCGGGCGGTCGTGGTGGCGGATCGGTCGCTAGCGGATGCTGCGGTCGAGGCGGGTTGGTCGGTGGAGGAAGTTTTCGAGCGGCGGGTCCATCGGTCGCTGGTGCGGTACGTTCACGTGCTGGAGTAGAAATTCAGACGCCATACTGTCAGATCTACGAAGACAAAACCTCTTAATTCTTAAAGAATACGTAGAGACAGCCACGGAGTAAGGTTTAAAATATGCCCTCTAGCTACATTTGCGTTCCCTAATGTATTAAATTTATGTATTATTATCATTTATTTAATATATTTCAATAATTCACGTTAGAAGGTAAGGATCTCGGATAGATCCTTACCCAGAGGTCGTCCTCTATCTTCCATCTATCATAATCAACCCCTATAAATTCTTCTTCGAGATTCGCCATAACTCCATCAATAATCTCCTCACATCCGTCTCCGATCCCCCGAATATCAAACCATTCTTGTGGCGGATTTTCCCGCTTATATTTGACTAGTCTTCTTCGTGCTTCTTGGGTTACGTCATAGATGTCTTCATCCTTCTCAACAAACAAGCATATCAGTTTCTCTTCAACAAGTTCGCTTAATATCGGTTGGAACTCATATCTATCATATCTATCATTGAGTTCAAGCTCGACATACAGATCTCTTAGTCCACCATCTGGGTCAAAATATCCGGCACTGGTGAGAGAACTTAAATAAATTGATTCTGCTCCGTTCTTTTTTGTGAGTTCTCTCTTCCTTTCATCTATCTCTTCCTTCGACAAATTTTCTTCATCTATTAATGCACGAAGGTAGAGAGACGATTCCAAGATCGTGAGATAACGCTCAGAAAGAATTCCATCGAAATAGTTGACGATCTCGCCAAAGTCTTCAGTATATCCTGCTTCGATAGCATTAGTTTCGTTTTCCTCATCATGACGGAGTACTCTCCCTTTCTCTTTAAATTGGTCCTGTGCTAATGTAATAACTTCTTTTCTCTGCTCTGGATCCAACTCTGCCAAGTTCAAGTAGAGGACCTCCCCTTCCTTTTTAAATTTCTTTTCCTCCTCTATTTTAGTGAATGTAAGGAATTCTATATCCAGATCAGGGGAAAAGTTGATGTTGAATAGATCTTCAAGAGCGTCAAGCAACATATCTACTGCTCTCGCCGCCGTTTGACGTGTTCGACAAGCGTGTTGAAATCATCATCCAAAAATATAATTGAGCCTTCTTCTACTCCAGCGAAATGATCTATGTGGAGCTCTTCTCCGGCATCAATTGTCTCACGTTCTCCATTTTCTGGATCGATGACGTATCCCTCATCATCCACGTCTTTCCCGAAGGCTTCTATAATGTATTCCGCGGCTGTTTCGTCAAAGGTGAGGGTGGTACTCATTGTTGGTATGTCTTGATCCGCTGGGTCTAAAGCTTGCGAATTCGGTTGATTTTCAGTCCGTGCCGAGCGATGGTCTCCATAGATGATGATTGAGTCCTCTTGGGTAAAATAATTATTGCCGATTCTATCGAGGTGGTAATAACGTTCGCATACCCAACTAATTCACAAGAAATCAAATTCTCCCATGACACAATCCATCATTTGATTTATTTTTTGAAGGTGTTAGAGGCGGTAGTGTTCAGATAAGCCGGAGTCTGTGTGAGGACCACCTCGAAAGCCTCCGGGCGTTCGACTCGCCGGGGCGCGCGAGAGGCACGCTCGCGGGATTCTCGCTGCGCTCCTCACTCCGTTGCGGTGATTGCGGCGTCCGGGCGGGATCGACCACCCAGCCCCGTCCCCCGCGGCGGATTTGCCGGCCACACCCATCCAGCGGTCTTGCCGGGTACCGCTGACTTGTGGTTGTGCCGGCTACCACCGCTTATCTGACCAGTGTCGGCGGAACCTTACCCCCAAGGTGGAACCGGAGAGAAAGCCACGAAATCCGACCGCCGAACCCGACGGTTACCTCACCCCGACCGCCCAAGTTCAGCTAACAACTGCGAGAGGTGAACCCGCTCGTTGGCCCCCTCGGTCATGTCCAGATCAACGTCACCCGCGAGTTCGTGCAACTCCGCCAGACGCTCGTCGGCGTACCGCGAACGAGCCACCCGCAGGAGTTCGTCCAGCACCTCGTCGCCCGAGAGGCCCTCGTCGACCAGCAGGTCGTCCAGCGTCGAGCGGGCGTCGCCGAACTCGCCGTCCTCGGCGTCGTCCAGTAGCGACTCGATCTCGTCGTCGTAGCCGATCTCGCCCAGCGTCTCGTAGGCGGCGTTCATCGTGATCTCGCCGGCCTCCTCGGCGGTGGCCTGCGCGCCGAGGATCGCCTTCCGGACGTCGCCGTCGGCGGCGCCGGCGACGAACTCCAGGCCGTCGTCGTCGTAGTCGACGCCCTCGCGCTCGACGATCCGTTCGAGGACAGTGACGAGTTCGTCGGTCGTCGCGGCCCGCACCGGGACGGGGAAACACCGCGAGCGGATCGGCGGGATCAGCTTCGAGGGCTGGCGGGTCGTGATCACGAACTGCGTGTTGCGGTGGTACCGCTCCATCACCCGGCGCAGCGCCTGCTGGAAGTCCTCGCGGGCCGCCTCCGCGTTGTCCAGCACGACGGTCTTGTAATCGCCCGAGGCGGGCGCGTAGCTGGCGACCTCCTTGAGGACGTGGTTGATCATGTCCCGCTTGGCCATGCTGGACTTGCCGGCGAGGAACGGAGCGAACCGCGGGTCCTGGCGGATCTCGGACTTCGTCCGGCCGAAGAAGTCCGCGACGTTGACGACCACGAGGTCGTTGTCCGGGTCGGCGTGGGCCTCGTCGGCCATCGCGCGGGCGGCCGCGGTCTTGCCCGCTCCCTTCGGCCCCTGCAACAGCAGGTTGATCGGCTCGTCGACCGCCCGCCGGAGGTGCTCGCGGACGTCCTCCTGCGGGAGTTCGTCGAGGCTCGGCCGGTGAGCGTCGGTCCACAGCGGCGTCTCCATCACCCCGGCGTAGTCGGCCCCCGGGTATGAATCGGTCGGTCCGGACGGACGAGTCCGGCCCGTCGACCGCGCGAACGGGCGTGGCCCCGTCGGACTACTCGTCGGACTCGCGGGCGCCGATTCCCTGGGCGACGTGGGTGATCGTGACCAGGCCGAGGCCGCCGACGAAGTTCCCGGCCGTGACGACGGCGATCATCGTGGCTAGCGTCACGGGGCCGACGTCGGCACCGAACAGCACACCGAAAAAGAGGTGCAACGCGGTGACCACGACGTGGTCGAAGGGGCCGAGCGCGAGCAGGAATCCGACGGCGTAAGCGAGCCAGATGCGACTCCGAACGGTGTTGACGGCGACCAGCAGGAACGACAGCAGGCTCACGAGCGCACCGCCCGCGATGGCGCTGGCGAACCAGGCCCCGGTCCCCCGGCCGACGCTCTCCTCGGCGAACCCGCGCAGTGCCGCCGCCGTCCCCGTCGGCAACGCGCCCTCGACGGCGAACACCAGCGCGAAGAGCAACCCGCCGGCGAGGTTGAAGACGAGCGTGAGGACCCACAGGCGGGCGACCGGGCCGAGCAGCCAGGATCCCGACTGGTCGACCGCGGCGGCGGCCGGGTCCGAGAAGTTCTCGTTGAACAGCTCCGTCCGGCCGACGACCAGGAACACGAGGCCGACGGCGAACGCGAGCGCACCCGCGATCCGGGCGACCTCGCCGAAGTGCGGCTCGACGAGCGCCTCGACGATGCCGAGCGCGACGATCCCGAAGACTATCGTGAACCCCGCAATGAAGCTGGTCGAGACCAGTTCGAGCAGCGACTGGTCGAGCCGTCGCTGGCCTTCTTCGACCGACCGGTCGAATATCTCGCCGGGAGAAGGAGCTACGCTCACGTCCAGATACACGGCCTGAGGCCGGAAAAACCTACTCGGGCAGTCCCGCCAGGGGACCCTTCCGGCCGGTCACCTTCACCGTGGCCTCGCCGCCGGGGTCGGCCGGCCCGACGAACTCGGCCTCGACGTCGCCGATCTCCTCACGGTCGCCGCGCTCGTCCTCCCCTTCGTCGCTCTCGTTACCGTCGTCTTCCCCGCCGGACTCGTCGATCTCGACCTCGTCGTCGGTACCGGACTGGCTCACCACGGGCTTGAGGATGTACTTGCCGCTCTTGCCGGCCTTGTGGACCGAGATGTCGAAGACGAACTCGACCGACTCGCCGTCGCCGACCTCGAACCGCTTGTCGATGTGCAGTTTCTCGCTGGGCAGTTTCACGTTCACCGCCTCACCGTTCTCCAGCACCGCGTCGATCTCCTCGACGTAGACGAACACCTCGTCGTACGTGCCCGCCGGCGCCTCCAGCACGTCCAGTTTCGTCGCGTTCGCGCCGACGAGTTCGGTCAGGTCTACCGTGCCGTTCACCTCGTACTCGACCCACTCGGCGTCGCCTTCACGCCCGTCCCCGCCTTCCGTCTCGTCCTCCTCGGCGTCAGCCTCGTCGCCGGGCGTCGCCGTCCCGTTTGCCGGCGTCCTCGTCCCGTTCGCCGGCGTCGGGGTGGCCGTCTCGGTCGCGCCGCCGTCGACGCGGTGGAGGCCGACGGCCGAGATGCTGACGTTGAGGTGGTCGAAATCCTCGATTGCGTTCGGTTCGTCACTGACGTAGAAATGGACCGCTCCAGTCTCGCCGCTCGATCCGTCCGTGGGGGTCGTCACGTCCGTGCCGGTCGGCGGACTCGTCGTCCCCACCCCGGGTCCGCCGGCGGACCCCCCGAGACAGCCGGCGAGGATCACCAGTGTGGCCACCACGGCCGTAGCGATTGCGCGTCTGCTCATGCGCCGTGGTGAGGTCCGCTTCCGGTTAAAGCGAAACGGCCGTTCCGACCGTTCACCGGCGCGGAAAACGGTCGTGAACGGAGCGTCCCCCGGAACGGCATCGCCGCGAACGCTCGCGCTCCGGCGGCGCTTCCGAAGGGCGTTTATCGCTCGCCCGCGGACCGCCTGATGATGCTGCAGGTGACGTTCCTCGGGACCGCGGGGGCCGTTCCGACGACCGAGCGTAACCCGAGCGCCGTCGCCGTCAACCGCGAGGGCGACCGGTTGCTGTTCGACTGCGGCGAGGGCACCCAGCGCCAGATGATGCGGTTCGGCACCGGCTTCGCGGTCTCGGACGTGTTCGTCACCCACGCCCACGGCGACCACGTCCTCGGGTTGCCCGGCCTCCTGCAGACGTGGGACTTCAACGACCGCGAGGCGCCCCTCACGATCCACGTCCCCGAGGGCGAGCGCTCGGCGATCCGGTCGCTGGCCCGCGTCGCCGACACCGACCCCTCCTACCCGCTCCGGATCGAAGCGGTCGCCCCCGGGGAGGTCGCCAGGCGGGCCGAGGAGTACGAGGTCCGGGCGTTCGAGGTCGACCACGACGCGGCCGCGGTCGGGTACGCGCTCGTCGAGGACGACCGCAAGGGGAAGTTCGACCGCGAGACGGCCGAGGAGGAACTCGGCATCCCGCCCGGGCCGAAGTACTCGAAGCTCCACCGCGGCGAACCGGTCGAACACGATGGCCGGACGATCCACCCCGAGGAGGTCGTCGGCCCCCCCAGGCCCGGCCGGCGGCTCGTCTACACCGGCGACACTCGCCCCGCGGCGACGACCGCGGACGTCGCCGCGGACGCCGACCTGCTGATCCACGACGCCACCTTCGCCGAGGACCGCGCCGAGCGGGCCGCGAAGACGGCCCACTCGACGGCCCGCCAGGCGGCCGCGCTCGCCGACCGCGCGGGGGCGAAGCGACTCGCGCTCACCCACGTCTCCTCGCGGTACGCCGGCGAGGCCTCCCGACTGGCCGGGGAGGCAGAGGCGGCCTTCGACGGCGAGGTCCACCTCGCCCGCGACGGACTGGAACTGGAGATCCCGTATCCCGGGTGACGCTACGCCGGACTCGCCACGGTCCCGACCGCCGACTCCCGACATCGAGGGGGAGCCCACTTATGTAGCATAATTAATATAATATATCTTTATATGGTTATAAACCAATGGAAATATTGGGGAAATAACCTTATGATCGTGTTAGACGTCTGACTGTGTATGCCGTGCCCCCACCAAGGGTCGTCGGAAGACGATCAAGGCATCGAGCGACGCGAGTTCATGAAGTCGGCGCTGGCCATCGGCGGCACCAGTGCACTGGCAGCCGCGAAGGCGCGGGCGCACGAGGACGCCCCCCACGGCGAACCGGCGCCGGGGACCGGCGATCCCGATTCGCTTCCCGACCGCCAGTACGCCTGGAACGACTACGTGCCGAAAAACGGCGTGACCGGGCTGGCGAAGACGCCGAAACACCACCTGCAGTTCATGCTGGATTACGCCGGCGACGGGACGCCCACCGACGCGGACCGCCAGCAGGTCGAGACGGCGCTCCGGTCGCTGGAGCGCGCCTGCGAGTGGAGCAACGAGGGGCTGTTGTTCACCCTCGGGTACTCGCCGGCGTACTTCGACCGCTTCGACGAGGACCTCCCCGAGGGGACCGGACTCATCCGGCCCGAACGGATCATCGAGGAGGCCGACATCGCCCGTAGCGGTGACGTCGCGGTCGACGACTACGACGCGCACATGCACCTGGCGAGCAAGCACGCCCCCGCCCTGCTGGAAGCCGAGGAGGCGTTGTTCGGGAACGTCGAGACGGTCAACGGCGTCCAGGTCGAGGCGACCTTCGAGGGCGTCTTCGAGAAGCGGGACCGGCGGACCGGCTTCATCAGCAATCCCCACGAGCAGTGGGCCGAGCACATTCCCGGCAAGAACCCCGTCCCCGAGGACGCGCCGGTGTTTTTCGGGTTCAAGTCGCTTTTCACCGACAGCCAGCCCACCGAGGACGACGTCGCCATCGAGAGCGACCACCCCTGGGCCGACGCCACCACCGAGGAGGTGTCGCTGCTCCGGGACGAGGGACTCAAGGCGTGGTACAACCAGAACAGCCACGAGGAGCGGGTCGCCAAGATGTTCAGTCCCCGCCACGGGTCCGAGGACACCGGGCAACACGCCCGCGAGCTGGGCGAGACCAGCGGGACCGACGCGGAGTCGATGGTTGAGATCGCCGACCACACCGCCGAGGACGCCGCGGAGCACGGCGTCGTCGGCCACGCCCAGAAGCTCGCACGCGCCCGCAAGGGCGAGGACGACACGCCGCCGTTGCTGCGGCGGGACTTCCCCTCGACCGACGGCAACCGCGCGCACACCCAGTTCATCTCCAACCAGCGGACCATCCAGGACTTCATCGACGTCCGGAAAGCGATGTCGTTCGTCGACACGGACGGCGACGACACCGCCGGGTCCGAGGTGAACCTCAAGGCACACGGCATCCAGGGGTACTTCCAGGTCCAGAGCCGCGGTACCTTCCTCGTGCCGCCCCGCGACCTGCGCGCGCTACCGCCGGCACGGCCCTGACGATCGACGCGCGGACGACGCCACGCTTTCTTCGGTGGGGTCGGATTCGGGAGCGTCCACGACCGGACGGTCTCCGGATCGACGGCCATCCGTGCGTTTTTGTCCTGCGCCGACGAGTCCCGTCCATGTCTCACCCGCTGCACGTCGTCGACGTGTTCGCCGAGCGCAAGTACGCCGGCAACCAGCTGGCGGTCGTCGAGGACGCCGCGGACCTGGACGACGGGGCGATGCTGGCGATCACCCGCGAGATGAACTACTCCGAAACCACCTTCGTCGAGTCGACGGCCCCGACCGACGGGACGTGGGGCGTCCGCATCTTCACCCCCGGCGGCGAGATTCCGTTCGCGGGCCACCCGACGCTCGGGACCGCCCACGTGATCCGCGAGCACCTGACCGACGATCCGGGCGACGAGGTCGTCCTGAACCTCGACGTCGGCCGGATTCCCGTCCGCGTCGAGGCGGTCGACGGCGCCGAGACGCTGTGGATGACCCAGCGCACCCCCGAGTTCGAGGAGGAACTGACCCATAGGGACCTCGCGGCGGTGCTCGGCCTGGATCCGGACCGCCTGGACGACGGATGGCCGGTCCAGGTCGTCTCGACGGGGCTCCCCACCATCGTCGTCCCGCTGGTCGACCGCACAGCGTTGACGAGCGTCGACCTGGACCGGGAAGTCTACGACGCGGTAACCGACGACCCCGAGGCGAAGTGCGTCCTGGCGTTCTGTCCGGACCCCCGCGACGCGGCCAACGACCTCGCGGTCCGGATGTTCGCCCCGGGCCACGGCGTCCCGGAGGACCCCGCGACCGGGTCCTCGAACGGGTGCCTGGCGGCGTACCTCGCCCGGCACCGGTACCTCGGGGACGCTCCGATGTCGGCCCGCGTCGAACAGGGCTACGAGCTGGACCGGCCGTCGCTGTTGCACCTGCGCGCCGACGACGACGGCGAGTCAGTTTCGGTCGAGGTCGGCGGCAGCGTCGTGCCGGTGGCGAACGGGCGGTTGCTGTAGCGTGCGTCGCTTCCGGGGTTGCAAGCACCGCTCGACGGGTTGCGTACAGGCGGCACGTGGCGGGTCCGTGGAGCGGCGTGCCGCACGACCGCCTCGACCGCTCCACGACGGCAGTCAGGTCACGGCGGGCGTGGTCGCCCGATCACTGATAAACGTCGGTGTGCCCGAGTGCGTCGTCCCGGACGGTCGCTCCGTTCCTTCATCGGTCCAGCCGAAGTATTTAAAGATCGACGTGCCGACGTGTCGGCCGATGCTGGACGCTGAACGCGAGGCGGCGTCGCTCGTCGGCCGGAACCCGGGACTGCTCGTCGGCGGCGGCCTGGTCGCCGTTCTCGTGGTCGGGGCGTACCTCGCCGGCGTGCTCGTCGCCCGCGGGACGGCGCTGCCGACCTGGGCGTGGCTGTTGCTCGCCGTGGGGATCGGCGGCGTCCTCCGGGTCGTGTTGCTGCCGTTTCCGCTGGCGGGGCTGTACGCCGCGGGCCGGCGCGCTCGCGAAGCGTCCGCCGGGCGGGCAACGACGCTCGCGGTCCTGGGCGGGGCCGTTCGCAACTACCGGCGACTGCTGGGCGCGACCGTTGCCGCCCGCCTGATGACCGTCGCGCTGGCCGTGCCGCTGTTCGGCCTCCTGCTGGCCGGCGACACGCTGCTGAGGTACGTCCTGTACGCCCGGGGCGCGAATCCACTGTCGCTGTTGCACTGGAACCACGTGTCGGTGATCTTCCTCGTCCTGCTGGCCGGCGCGCTCGCCCGGTTCGTGGTCGCGTTCTACGACCTCCCCGTTCTCTCCGGCGGCGTCGCCGGTTCCCGCGGCTGGCGGGTGGGCCTGCGGTTCGTCCGCCGCCGGCCGAAGGCGTGGCTGCGCTACGGCGTCGGACGGGTGCTGCTGTGGTCGCCCGCCGTCGTCGCCCCGCTGGCCGCGGACTACGCCCTCGGTCGGATGGAGACGGCGACGACCGCCCCCTCGGGTGTACTCGCGGTGCTGGGGGTCGTCTGGCTCGCCGTCGTCGGCGTCGTCGTCGCCCCGACCCTGGTCGCGGCCCACCACGTCGTCGTCTACGGGCGGACGGTCGAACCGGTCCTGCGCGAACCGACGCCGACGGGGTCCGGGACCGACCGCACCGTCTCGCCGGCCGTGGCCCCGGACGAACGGGATGGCGGCAGCGGCGGCCCCGGCCGTCGTCGAGTCGCCGTGGCGGCGCTGGCGGCGCTCCTGGTGACGGCCACCGTCGCCGGCGCCGCCGCGGTCAGGATCGGCGACGTGCGGCCGATGCCGGGCGACGAGGTACGACCCGTGGACGCCTCGATGGACGCCGAAACGGTCGTCGAGAACGCACGGCTTCTCACGGAACGGACGAGTCACCGCGAAGTGAAGCGGATCTACGAGGTCGACCCCGGGACCGGCGAGCGGACGCCGGCGATGACGTGGCGGGCCGCGCTCGACCGGGGGGACCGCCGGATGACGGTGACGCTCGTGGCGGGGGCCAACGACAGCGCGGAGGGCGCGTCCCGGGGATTCGTCTACGGGAGCACCGGGACGCTGGCGAACAGCCCCCTCGGCACCGGCGAGTGGCTCGTCGAGCCCTCTCCGGGGTACGCCGAGGTCGCTGACGGCGCCTCCCTCGCCTGGTCCGACGTCAACCTCGACCGCGGCGACTGGCGGGTGCTCGACCGGGCGGACGACGCCGTCGTCGTCGGCTTCGAGGAGGGAACCGACCCCGGCGGCGACGCCGGCAGGCACCTCACCGACCGCCGCGTCCGGGTCCACGTCGACCCCGCCACCGGCCGACCGACCCGCGTCGTCGAACGGCGTACCTTCACCACCTACGCCGAGAACGGCACCGTCACCGAACGGGAACGGCTGGTCCACGTCACGGAGTTCTCGGCGTACGGGACGGCCGACGTCGAGCGGCCGGACGGGGCCGACGACCGGGGTGCGCTGGAGTGGCTCGCGGCCCTGGTGTTCTACTAGCGGAACTCCTCGGCGCTGACCCGCACGATGACCGTCTCCTCGACGTCGCGCAGGTCGTACTCCGGAATCTCGCCGTCCTGGCGCCTGACGTACAGCGGTTCGACGAGTTCGCCGTCGACGAGGCCGTACACCTTGCAGTAGACGTCGGTCTCCTCCGGCGGAAGGTTCCCGTCCCGGACCTTCGTGGCGAGGTCCCGCGAGAGCCACTCCGCCTCGCTGATGGAGGGTTCCAGTACGAGCGCCCCGTCGGCGAACCGCACGAGGTACCAGTTGAGGTCGTTCAACAGCGAGACGGCGGCCCCCAGGCTCACCGTCTCGACGGCCACCGAGTTCTCGAACGGCGCCGCCAGGTCGTAGGTCGACAGCGCCTCCCGGGAGGTCTCCCGCGAGAGCAACTCCCGGCGAAGGTCGACCTCCGGCTCGCCGACGATGCAGACCCGCGTCACGGTCTAACGGTCGGCGTCGTCGGCCAACTACCTTGCGGTCACGGCCCGTTTCGGTCACTCGACTGGCACGTCCGCGGGCGCCAGCGGGTCCACGCGCTCGTCGTGGCGGACCGCCGAGACGAGTTCGTCCGGGTCGTCGGCCGGTTTTATGTCGGCCGGACGCGAACGACCGGATATGGCCGACGCTCGCTCCTCGCCCCACGGCAGGGCGGCCGAAGCGTTCGCCCAGCGGGTGTCCGAGGAGTACAGCGACGCCGTGGAGGCGGTTTCGCTGTTCGGCAGCGCCACCCGTGGAGAGACGCAGGGGCGTGCCTCGGACGTGGACCTCCTGGTCGTCCTTCGTGAGGACGCTGTACCGTCGGTCGAAGACGAACTCCGCGACGTCGCCTACGACCTGGAACTCGAGTACGAGGTTCCGCTCTCGCTCGTGGTCAAGACGGAAACCGAGTACGAACGGCAACGGAACCGGCCGTTCCTCCAGGCCGTCGAGAACGACGCCAGGACGCTCTATGGCTGACGAACCACCCACGCCGAGCAGTTCGTCGAACACGCTGCGGACCTAGTGGAGTGAATCCACTTCCGCGGGCGCCAGCGGGTCCACGCGCTCGGCGTCCTCGACCACCTCGGCGGCACGATCCAGCAGGTCGTCGGGTTCGTGCTCCAGCAACCGCTGTAGCGAGGCGTTGGTCTCGACCCGGTCGGGAGCGATGCGGTAACATCCCGCGGGGATGGTCGAGTCGGTGTAGGTGCCGATCTCCTGGGCAAGGTCCGTGATCTCCTGTTTGTCCATCGTCAGCAGGGGCCGGTGGATCGGCAGGTCGGTGACGCGGGAGGTGACCGCGACGTTGCGGGTGGTCTGGCTGGACTTCTGGCCGATGGCCTCGCCGGTGACGATGCCGTCGGCGCCGACGCGCTCGGCGACCTCCTCGCCCACGCGGTACATGAACCGCCGGTACGAGAGCATCCGGCCCTGCTGCATCTCCGCGACGAGGTCCGCGACCACGTCGCCCCCGGGGACGATCCAGGTGGTGAGGTCGAAGTTGGGAGCGTACCGCGCGAGGCTCCCGACGGTCGTGAGCGCCCTGGCGCGGTGGTCCGGGCCGCCGTAGTCGCCCAGGTCGAGGTAGACGGGAACGACGGGGCTGCCGCGTTTCATCGCCAGGTACGCCGCCACCGGGGAGTCGATACCGCCGCTGACCAGCGCGACGAGGGGTCGCTGGCTGCCGAGCGGCAGGCCACCCGGCCCGCGGCGCTTCTCCAGGAAGACGAACGCCTCCTCGTCGCGGACCTCGACGCCGAAGGTGAGGTCCGGGTCGTCCAGGTCGACCTCGGGGTCGAACGCGTCGGCGACGGCGTCCCAGACGGCCGCTCCGCCCTCCTCCTCGACATCCTTGCTCGTGAAGTCGTGGTTGCCCGCCCGCGAGGCGTCCACGGCGAAGGTGCCGCCGTCGTAGACGGCAGCGGCGGTTTCCGCGAGGGCGTCGACGACGGCGCCGAGGTCGGGTTCGACCGAACGGGCGCCGCTGGCGTTGGCCACGCCGAAGGCGTCGGTGGCCGCCGAGAGCGCCGTCTCGACGTCGTCGGTGCGGACCAGGGGCCGGGTCCAGTGCTGTTCGACGTCGCCGTCGATCCCACGGTCCGCGAGCAGCGCCCGGAGGTTCCCGACCAGCCGACCCTCCATGCGTCGCTGGACGCGGCCGCTCTTCGTGCTGGCGTCGCCGTACCGGACGACGACCGTGTCGGCCCCCGGCGGAATCATGGGCGAGCGTATTCGTCGGCGAGATAAACAGCCTTCGAAGCGGAAGCTATACGGCGCCAGTCCGCGACCGTCCGGGCGTGCCCGACCGCGACGTCTACGCCGCCTGGTCGTACCTCCTCGCACTCGTCGTGACGTTCACGATGGCGCTGGCAACCCTCGCAGTCCCGGACGCCATCGCGTCGGTCGTCGGCGCCGACTGGCTCGACGCCGTCAGGCTGGCGAGCGCGCTGGGGCTGATCGGCCTGCTGGCGGTCGCGAACTGGGCGAACGAACGAATGGGCGTCGACGGAACGTGAACCGGTCCGTTCAGAACGTCGTCAATTCGCCGTCGATGACCCGCTCGGTGACGTCGGTGACGTTGGCGAGTTTGTCGTCGATGACGTCGACGACCTCGGGTTCGACGTCCGCGACGTCGACGCCGTCGGCGGTGACGAGGTGGGCGTCGGCGACGTGGGGCTGGTCGATGGGGTGGCCGATCTGGCTGAGCAGGCGGATCCGGAGGTCCCGGATGTCCCCGACCTCGTCGACGACGGCGTGGGCGACGTCGTTGGACAGCAAGTTGTAGATCTTGCCGATGTGGTTGACGGGGTTCTTGCCGCTGGTGGCCTCGAGGCTCATCGAGCGGTTGGGCGTGATGAGGCCGTTTGAGCGGTTGCCCCGGCCCACCGAGCCGTCGTCGCCCTGCTCCGCGCTGGTGCCGGTGACGGTGAGGTACACCGACCCCTCGTCGTAGTCGTCGGCGGTGTTGACGTGGACGGTCACCTCGCGGTCGGTGTACTCGCGGGCGAGGTCCCCGACGTACTCCCGGATGCCCTCGATCACGTCGCGGTACTGCTCCAGTCCCGAGACGTGCCGGTCGATGATCGCGGCGGCGACGGTGACGTCGAGGTGGTCGTCCTCGCGTTTGCCCATGATCTTGATGTCCGGGCCGACCGCGGGCTGGTCGGCGGCGAAGTCGGTGCGGAGCCGCCGCTCGGCGTTCAGGACGATCTCCTCGGTCTCGGTGAGCGGCGCGTGGCCGACGCCGAAGCTGGTGTCGTTGGCCATCGGGATGCGGCGGCCGTCCTCGCCGAACACGGCCTGCAGGTCGCCGCTGCCCTCGCCCAGTTTGACGTCGACGGTCACGTCGGTCCCGAACTCCAGTTCGGGGAGGTGTTCGCCCAGGTAGTCCCGCGCGGCCTCCAGCGCGAGTCGCTCGGCGGGGATCTTGGTCCCCTCGTACTCCTTGGTCGCCCGTCCGGTGATGAGCAGGTAGATCGGCTCCTGGACCTCGCCGCCGCCGTAGGCGGGTGCGGCCCGGCCCGCGACCAGTTGCGTCTCGTCGGTGTTGTGGTGGAGGACCTTGCCGACCCGCTCGCGGTAGGCCTGGCAGAGCCGCCGGGAGACGCTCTCGGCGATGCCGTCACAGATCGAATCGGGGTGGCCGATCCCCTTTCGCTCGACGATCTCGACCTCCTGGTCCTCGACCGGAATCCGGTCGATCCGCTCGACCCGGATGTTGCGTTCCGTCATTGCCCGCCCGTTCGCCTGGCCAGGTTCTATAACTTGCGAAAAAGGACCCGGGCCGTAATATTATTCCCAGTTATCTAGAAGCAGGCCGAGGTAGGAGGTGCGGACGCCGACCTCGGCGTCCAGACCGAGGGTTTCGAGGAGGTCGACGGCGCCGTCGCGGACCGCCTCGATTTCGGCCCCGGGGGCCTCGCGCTCGACCTCGACGAACTGGCCAAGGTCCTCGACCTCGTCGAGGGTGACGGTGTACCCCTCCAGCGCGTAGCGTTCGCGCTCCTTCCGCACGGCGGCGGCGGGGTCGAACCCCAGCGCCTGCAGGGCTGCGTCCACGGCGGCGGGGTCGCCCACGTCGGTCTCGTGTTCGGCGCGGGTCTTCGACGCCTCGTCGACCTTCGGGCCCTTGTAAGTCAGCCTGTGGACGGTGGCTCCGTCGCCGGGTTCGTCCGCGCCGTCCCCGGCCGTCCCCTCGCCCATCCTCGTCTCCTCGCGGACGCGTAGCGCCTCGTCGGTCGCCACGAAGTTCCGGTGGGGCGCGTCGTAGTAGGTATCCTCCTGCCGGACGGTCCCCAGGTGCTCCGCGTCGAGTTCCCGCAGGCGCCGACGGACCGCCTCGTGGTCGGCCGGGACCTTCACCTCGACCTCGTACATGGTCGAGCCTGGCGGGCCGGCCGGAAAAGGGGTTCTCTCCCGGCCGGCGGGAGAGGGGTCGCTATTCGGGCGGTGGGTGTAGCGGTCGTCGCGGCCGGTAGGTACAGTGGTCGTCGTAGTCTACGGAAGGGTTTTGCTCCCGAGGACTCGCCATCCCCGTATGAACCGTCGCGACGTGCTCCGAGCCGCTTCGGCGGGGGCCGCAGTGACGCTCGCCGGGGCGTCGCTCGCCGGGTGTCTCGGCCGCGGGGAGTCCGGCCCGACCTCCCAGCAGCCCGACGAGTGCCCGGTGACCCAGGACCTCGGCGTAGGTTGGCCCGAGAAGCTCACCGAGGGGACAGTCGAATCGTTCGCCGAGAGCTACGAGAACGTCTACTACCGCGAGGTGGTCGTCGAGTACGAACCGGAGACGCCGCTGGACGAGTACGCCCTCTCCGCGAACGTGGAGTCCGGCCCGACCGAGTCCGGCGCCGGGTACGAGGTCGAACTCTCCGGAGGCGGGGGCGTGTACCGGCCGACCCTGTTCCTGGAGGCGACGACTGCGGAGGTTCCCGCCGACGCCGAAATCCACTCCACGGACGGTCTGGACACCGGCCTCGCCTCGCTCCTGCGGGACGCCGCCGACGACCCAGGCGAGGAGGTCACCCAGGAGGTCACCCGGCGCGACGTCGTCGACCGGTACGTCGAGACGGTCAACGAACTCGCGGACTGCGAACCCCTGACCGAGCGGGACGACTCCGCGACGCTGTACTTCGACGTCGACGGGACGACGGTGGAACTGTCCGTCAGCGCGTCGAGTTTCCACGGCGACTACTGGTGGTCGGCGTGGTACTACGTCGACGAGAACGTCGTCCGCCGGACGGACGACGAAGCGGCCGATCCCGCCGAGGGGAAACTGCTGGAGTGCCGCGAGGAGTCCTGAATCGCCCGCGCGCTGCCGGCGAAGGTCGTTCGGGGCCCCGCCGCCGGTCACGTTCCGTCGTCGGCGTTCACGCGTTCTTCCCGCACGTTCCGCCCCCGACACGAATCGTGCTTCTTAAGACGCGAACGGGACTCCTTGCACGTATGAGTGACCAAGAGGCCGAGGAACCCGAGGACGAGGTCGCCGCGGACGCAGCCGAGGACGCCGAGGAAACCGACGGATTCGAAGAGGGCGACTTCGTGAAGCTGGCGTACACCGCCCGGACGGTCGAGGACGACACGCTCGTCGACACCACCGACCGGGAGATCGCCGAGGACGAGGGCGTCGCCGAGGAGGGCCAGACGTTCGAACCCCGGACCATCGTGCTGGGCGCCGGCCACCTGTTCGGCCCCGTCGAGGACGACGTCCTGGGCGGCGAGGTCGGCGACGAGGGGACCGTCACGGTCCCCGCCGAGGAGGCCTTCGGCGAGTTCGACGAGGACGAGGTCCGCACGATCAGCGCCGAGAAGATCCCCGAGGACGACCGCTACCCCGGCGCCCACGTCGAGGTCGACGGTCAGCACGGCCACCTCGAGACGATCATCGGCGGGCGCGCGCGCGTCGACTTCAACCACCCGCTGGCCGGCGAGGACGTCGAGTACGAGTACGAGGTCCTGGAGGAGATCGAGGACCGCGTCGAGAAGGCCCAGAGCCTCCTGTCGACGCACCTCGACGTCGAACTCGACATGCACATCGAGACCGACGAGGTCGAGGAGATGCAGCCCGTCGAACCCGACGAGGAGGAGGCCGAAGGCGACGACGAGGACGACGAACCCCCCGAGCCGGAGTTCGAGGAGGTCACCGTCGAGAAGGAGACGCTGTACGTCGAGAGCGACCCCCAGCTATCGTTCAACCAGCAGTGGATGTTCCAGAAACAGCAGATCGCCCAGGAGATCATCGAGCGCGTCGGCGTCGACCGCGTGATCGTCCAGGAGATCATCGACGGCGCCGGCGGCATGATGGGCGGCATGGGTGGCATGATGGGCGGCATGGGCGGGGGCGCCGGAGAGGGACTCGAAGAGGCCGTCGACGCCGACGAACTGGAGGAGGCCATCGAGGAGGGCGACGTCGACCTCGAAGAGGCCACCGCCGAGGACGTCGTCGAGGAACTGGAAGGCGGCGAGGAGTAGGTCCGACCACCGCGTCCGTTCGATCCCCGCCGAACTAGCCCAGCGGGTTCTGCGCGTTCTCGAATCACCCTGCCTCGGCGCGCGCGAGCAACGCGCGCGAGGGGCGAGCAGCGCAGGTGGTGCGAACGGACGTGAGCCACCCCGAGCAGCGCAGTCGGCTGGGGAGGTGTGAGGTTGACCCCTGGGTGTTGCATGCCGTGAGCGTTCGCTGAATCCGAGGCTTTGCATGCCGCGAGCACCTCCTTTTAGGACCGTTCCGGTCCACGAGCGGGTATGGACGACGA
>CAYTAG010000010.1:0-9239 GCA_964435625.1 uncultured Halobacteriales archaeon
GGCGTCGGGGGCCGCCACCACAGCGGGTACAGCAGGAATCCGGTGTGGCCGTCGACGTACATTCGCATCACGTCGAGAACCAGGTGGGTCCCGCCCCCGACGATCAGTGTAGCGTAGGCCCGGCGCCGACGCCGGCCGAACAGCAGCGCGACCGCTCCGGCCACCAGGAGGAGTCCCCACAGTGATTGCAGCGACCACCACGTGAACGGAACGCCGAGCGCCTCCTGGACCAGGCGTTCGTCGACCAGCACCCCGACCCTGTCGAGGTCGGGAATCACCGCCCCGCACATCCCGACGACAACCCACCGGCGAGCGAGCCAGTCGACGCGCCAGCCGATCACCGTGAGCACCGCGTACGCCACGAGCACGTGCGTGAGCAGATCAGCCACCGTCCTCACCTCGGCTCGAAGGTCGTCGTCGCCCAGTCGACGCGCCAGTACCGGAAGAACGCAGCCAGCGCGAGGAGGCCGCCGACGGCCGAGATACCGTATTTGAACAGCCGTTCGCCCGGACTTCGCGTAACGACGCCGACCTCTTCGGCGGCGATGGCGTGGTCCCGCTGTAACGTCCCGTACACCTGGACGACCCCGCCAGGTTCGACGTCGGCGTCGAACCCCAGGACCTGCATCGTGAACGTCCCGGCGTCGGCCTCGACCGTGACCGTCGCCGTTCCGGCCTGGTCCACCGACTCGACCGTCCCGAACACCAGCGCCTCCTCGCCGACGTAGGCGTCGTAGTCGGCGTACAACTGGTCGGCAGTCGGGTACGGTCGATGGCGCTGCTCGGCGGCGTCGTAGTGGACGCCCCCCGCGACGGCCAGCGCGACCAGGACGAACGCGACCGGAAGGTGTCGCACCATCGTTCGCTACGCTCGAAAGCGGCCGACGGCCGGAAAGACGTTTCGATGACGCCGAACTACACGACGACGACCAGCGCACCGCCGACCACAGCTAGCGCGCCGAGGATCACGCAGACCGCCCAGAACGCGACCCGGCGGACGACCCGCATCAGCGCGTCGATGGTCAGGTAGCCGACGGCGGCGGCGACCGCGAGCGCGAGCAGGGCGGGACCGACGGCCACCTGCGGGAGGCCGCCGACTTCGGCCAGCACGAGCACGCCGGCGCCGACCTGGACGGGGACGCTCAACAGGAAGGACAGCCGCAACGCCGCCTCGCCCTCGTGGCCCCGCAACAGCAACGCGCTGACGGTCGTCCCCGACCGCGAGACCCCCGGCAGGATCGCCAGTCCCTGCAGGACGCCGACCAGCACGACGTCGAGGGCGTCCGGCGCCGCCCGCGTCTCGATGGCGGCGCCCTCGGCGAACCGCTGGACCAGTCCGGTCGCGACCAGCAGGCCGCCGATGGCCGCCACCAGCAGGCCCGCCGACAGTTCGGTGACCAGCGACGTCAGCGCCAGGTACGCACCGATGGCGACGACCCCCGAGATCGCAGTCGTCGCGGCGAGGAACGTCGTCGTCGCCGACGTCCCCTCCCAGGCCGTCGCGGGCCGCCACGCCAGCGCGTCCTGCAGCGTCCCGGCGATCTCCTCGCGGTAGTAGACGGTCGCCGACAGCGCCGTCCCGACGTGGACGAACAGCGCGTACTGGATCGCGGCCTCCGGCGAGGACCCCATCGCGGCGAGCGCGATGGTGACGTTGCCCTCGCTGGAGATCGGCAGCCACTCGAAGACGCCCTGCAGGAGACCCACGATCACCGCGACGACCGTCTCGCCGTCCATACCCGCCAACCGGTGTGGGCCCTACAAGTTCGTTCGGATTTCCGGCGCTCCCGTGGCGTGTAACGCCGCCGCGGCATCGTGGGTCGCGGCCGGGCGAAACGGAACGGAAACGCGTCGGCACCGACGTTCGGCGTTCTCGACTTCAACAGGTTTTTGCGCTCAATCGAGAACGTTCCATCAATGCGAATCCTCGTCACCGGCGGCGCCGGCTTCATCGGCGGCCACCTCGCAGAGCAGTTCGTCGCCGACGGCCACGACGTCACCGTGCTCGACAACTTCGATCCCTACTACGATCTCGGGATCAAGGAACACAACGTCGACGTCGCGCGCTCGGCGGCGGACGGCGACGGGAGCTACGAGTTCGTCGAGGGCAGCGTCACGGACGCCGACGTGGTGACCGAACTCGTCGGCGAGGCCGACGTCGTCTTCCACCAGGCGGCCCAGGCGGGCGTCCGGACCAGCGTCGAGAACCCGCGGAAACCGAACCGGATCAACGTCGGCGGGACGCTGAACGTCCTTGAGGCCGCCCGCGACGCCGACGTCGACCGGGTCGTCAACGCTTCCTCGTCGTCGGTGTACGGCAAACCGGAGTCTCTCCCCTACGACGAGAACCACCCCACGGCGCCGGTCAGCCCCTACGCCGTCTCCAAACTCGCCGCCGAGCAGTACGCCCGCGTCTTCCACGAGGTCTACGGCCTGCCGACCGTCTCGCTGCGGTACTTCACCGTCTACGGCCCGCGGATGCGTCCGAACATGGCGTTCACCAACTTCGTCTCCCGCTGTCTTCACGGCGAACCGCCGGTCGTCTACGGGGACGGCAGTCAGACCCGGGATTTCACCTACGTCGACGACGTCGTCCGCGCCAACGAGACCCTGCTTGCGACCGACGCCGCCGACGGCGAGGTCCTCAACGTCGGCAGCACCTCGACGATCACCATCGAGGACCTGGCGACCGAGATCCGCGACCGGATCGACCCTTCGCTGGAGATCGTCTACGACGACCCGCGCGCGGGCGACGCCGAGCACACCCACGCCGACGTCTCGAAGGCCAGGGACCTGCTGGGCTACGAACCGACCGTCTCCATCGACGAGGGGATCGAACGGTTCGTCGCATGGTATCGGGAGAACGACGACTGGTACGATCCGCTCGTCAGGCAGTCCTGATCGGCCGGGGAACGACCGCCTGCTGGGGGTCGATCCGGCGATCAGTCGTCGGACGCCGACGCGGGTTCGGCCTCCGACCCCCGGTCCTGGAGGCGGCGTTCGGCCTCCTCGCGGTCCTCGGGGTAGCCGACGTCGACGCGCCAGCCCTCCAGGCCGATGGCGTCGATGGTCCGGCCGGACTGGATCAGCAGGTCGACGGCGTCGCTCAACTCGTACTCGCCGCGGTCGCTCGGTTGGACGAGGTGACAGGCGTGGAAGATGGCCGGCGTGAACGTGTAGAAGCCGGTCATCACCAGGTTCGACGGCGGGTCCTCGGGCTTCTCGATCACCTCGACGACCTCGCCGTACTTGTTGGTGTCACAGACGCCGTACCGGGAGGCCTCCTCCCGGGGGACCTCCTCGACCAGGAAGGCGGCGTCCGCCCGGTCCTCGCGCTGGCGGCGGACCACGTCGGCCAGGTTGGCCTGGAAGACGTTGTCCCCGAGGATGAGCATGAAGTCGTCGTCGACGTACTCCTCGACGGTCAGCAGGGCGTGGGCCAGCCCCCGCTGTTCGCGCTGGTGGGTGTAGGTGATCGGCAGGCCGCGGAACTCGTCGCCGTAGTGCTCGATGATCTGCTCCTTTCTGTACCCGACGACGACGATCAGTTCGTCGGCGCCGAGTTCGGCGACCTGCTCGAAGCAGTGAGTGAGGATCGGCTTCCCGGCCACCTCGACCATGCCCTTGGGCTTGTCCTCGGTCAGTGGCCGCAAGCGGGTTCCCTCACCCGCAGCCAGCACGACGGCGTCCATGGTAATTTCTTCCTAATGTTGCACGCCAGCCCGGCAAATATCTTTTCACCGCGAACGTCACGCCGTGAGACGGAGTAGTCGACCTGTAACCCAACGTTTCAAGCGGTCGCGGCGCCTGGAATCGACCGATGAACGTCAGCATCGTCGGCAGCGGCTACGTCGGGACCACCGTGGCCGCCTGCCTGGCGGACCTCGGCCACGAGGTCGTCAACGTCGACGTCGACGAAGCGGTCGTCGCCGCGATCAACGACGGCGACGCGCCGATACACGAACCGGGTCTCCAGGAGCGCGTCGCCGAACACGCAGGTTCCCGGCTGCGCGCGACGACCGACTACGGCGCGGTCCGTGACACCGACGTGACGTTCCTGGCGCTGCCGACCCCGTCGACGGAGGACGGCAGCATCGACACCACGTACGTGGAGGCGGGCGCCCGGTCGCTCGGGGAAGCGCTGGCTAGCAAGGACGGCGACCACCTCGTCGTCGTCAAGAGCACCGTGATCCCCGGGACTACCGAGGAGGTCGTCGCGCCGGCCGTCGAGGACGCGTCCGGCGCGACCGTCGGCGAGGGGATCGACGTCGCGGCGAACCCCGAGTTCCTCCGGATGGGCTCGGCGGTCGCGGACTTCCTGGACCCCGACAGGGTGGTGTTCGGGACCGACGGCGGGCACGGCCTGGACCGACTGCACGAGGTGTTCGCGCCCCTGCTCGAACGGGCCGACGCAGCGGTCGTCGAGACCGGCATCCGCGAGGCCGAGACGATCAAGTACGCCAACAACGCCTTCCTGACCTCGAAGGTCAGCCTGATCAACGAGATCGGCAACGTCTGCAAGGAGTACGGCGTCGACGCCTACGAGGTCGCCGACGCCCTGGGGCTGGACGACCGCATCTCCGAACGGTTCCTCCGCAGCGGCCTGGGGTGGGGGGGAAGCTGCTTCCCGAAGGACGTTTCCGCCCTGATCGCCGCCGCCCACGACGCCGGCTACGAGCCCGAACTGCTGGAGGCCGCCGTCTCGGTCAACGAGCGCCAGCCCGAACGGCTGCTCGAACTGCTGGATCGCCACGCCGATGTCGCGGGGCGGCAGGTCGCGGTGCTCGGGCTGGCGTTCAAGCCCGGCACCGACGACGTCCGGGGGAGTCGCGCGGTTCCCGTCGTGGAGGGCCTCCGGGACCGTGATGCCGAGGTCGTCGCCTACGACCCCGTCGCCGTCGAGAACATGCGCGAGAAACTGCCGGGGATCGAGTACGCCGACTCGGCGGCCGGGGCGCTCGACGGCGCCGCCGCCGCGGTCGTCGTGACCGACTGGGACGAGTTCGCCGTGCTCGACGAGGAATTCGACCGGATGGCCGACCCCGTCGTCGTCGACGGCCGCCGGGTGATCGAACGCCGCGAGGGGATCACCTACGAGGGGCTGACCTGGTAGCGACGACGCGATACGTTGCTCCCGAATCCTTATCAGAAATGGCGCCGAAACCGACGGTATGCCCGAGATCGTGGAGACCGGGGACGTGCTCGGGGGCAAACCCCGGATCGAGGGGCGACGCATCTCGGTTTTCCAGGTCGGCGAGATGTACGTGGAGGCGGGTGACGCCCCGGAGGAGATCGCCGACCAGCTCGATCTCTCGCTCGCGGAGGTGCACGCGGCCCTCGCGTACTACTACGAGCACCCCGACGAGATGGAGGCCACGAGGGCGGCCAGGGAGGATCTCGTGGAACGACTGCGTGGCCGGTCGAAGGCACCCGAGCCGCTCGAACGGTAATGAGTACGCTCGCGTTTCTCGCGGACGAACACGTAAACCGGGCGTACGTTTCGGCCCTTCGTTCGAACGGCTATCGAGTCCGTACGGTGGGCGAAGGCTACGAGGCCGGACGGCCGGACGAATCACTGCTCTCAATCGCGTGGAGCGGTGGCTTCATTATCATCACGAGCGACGACGATTTCGTACGACTCGCCGACGACGTGGATCACGCTGGCATTATAATGTACCGGCAGCAGGATCACTCGGCCAGGGAGTTCGTCCGGGCGATCAAACGGATCGACCGGTACCTCGGTCCGGCGGAGTTCGAGAACCACGTCGAGTGGCTGGAAGGCTGGCTCTGAAGGTACCGAACTCGACGACCACCCAACACCACGTCCGACCCCGTCCTCGACGGCCGCGGACAGCCGAGCGCCGCGAGGGGATCACCTACGAGGGGCTGATCCTAGCGACGGTCGGGCTTCGGCGTCGTTTCGGCCGGTGATCGTCGGACGGGGGCGCGCGCGAGTAACGCGCGCGAGGTCCCCGTGAGCGTGCGAACGGGGGCTCGGGAGAGCTTGCTCTCCCGGTGGTCGGGGGCGGGCCGGCGTCTCCGGCGAGCCTGCGAGCCGGAGGCTCGTCAGCGCGTGCTCTGACGGCGCCCCAGCGGGCGGGCGCCGGCCCAACCCCGCGGCTGGGGAGGGCGAGGACATCCCTAGTTGTCGTGTGCCGTCACGCCCATTTCGACGATCACCCGATTTTGCACTCTCGACTGACTCGACGATCACCCGATTTTGCACTCTCGACTGACTCGACGATCACCCGATTTTGCACTCTCGACCGATCCGACGATCACACCCCCACGACCACGGGGAGAACTTTGTCGCCGCCGGCCCAACCACGACCGGGGAAACACGATGTCCGACCTCGAACTCACGAGCCCGGCGTTCGATCACGGCGAACCGATCCCCGAGGAGTACGGCTACGCCGAGCGGGACGTCAATCCGCCGCTCCGGATCGAGGGCGTCCCGGAGGCCGCCGAGTCGCTGGCGCTGGCCGTCGACGACCCCGACGCCGTCGAACCCGCGGGGAAGGTCTGGGACCACTGGGTCGTCTGGAACGTCGACCCGGCCCGGACCCGGATCCCGGAGGACTGGAACCCCGACGACGCCGTCGAGGGGGAAAACGACTACGGCGACGTCGGCTACGGCGGGCCGAACCCGCCGGACCGCGAGCACACCTACCGGTTCGAACTGTACGCGCTCGACTGCGAACTGGACCTCGACCGGGGCGCGACCAAAGCCGACCTCCAGGACGCCGCCGAGGGCGCCGTCCTCGACGAGGACCGCCTGGACGGGACGTACGCACCCTGACGACACCGGCGGGCGCCCATGTTTTAGTTTCTACAGTATTACGATGTAGTTTCTACAGAATCATACTTCAGTTTCTACACCATTATGCTTTAGTTTCTGAATTTTTGGCGGGCGGCGGTCGCCGTCCGGGCGGCGAGCGACGCGTCCTCGCCGGCCGACCGCCGCGTCCCGGCCGGCCGACCGCCGCGTCCCGGCCGGCCGACCGCTTATTGCCGTGGACCGGTTACCTGACGACATGAGCGTCCTCGGTGACCGCGTACTGATGACGATCATCGTCGTCACGGGCGTCGCCGGCCTGGTGGGATACTGGTTCACGATCGGGGTCACGAACGTGAGCGACAGGTTCACGCAGTGGGAGTTGCTAGCGGTCGCCGGCGTCGGCCTGGTCGTCCTCGTCGCGGTCGTCTGGACGGCGCTGACCCGGATGGACTGACCCGAGGTTCCGGCGGACGACCGGATCAGGCGACCTGGTTCCGGAGGTCGTCGTACTCGCCCGTCTCCGCGACCGTCCGGACGTTCTCCGCGACGACGTCGGCGAGTCGTTCGTAGTACTCCGGGGTGTGGCCGGCGTTGTGCGGCGTGATCATCACGTTCCCTAGCGACCACAGCGGGTGGTCCTCGGGGAGCGGTTCGGGGTCGGTCACGTCCAGGGCCGCGCCGCGGAGCTGGTTCCAGCGGAGCGCGTCGACCAGCGCGTCGGTGTCGACGATCGGCCCCCGCGCGACGTTGACGAGGACGGCCGACGACGGGAGCGTCTCGAACTCCGCCGCGCCGATCAACCCCCTGGTTTCGTCGGTCAACGGACAGGCCAGCACCAGGTAGTCCGTCCGCGCGAGGGCGTCGTCGAGGGCCGCTTCGTCGGCCAGGCCCACCACCTCGTCGGTCGGGCCGCCCTTTTCCGGGCTGTACCGGACCCCGACGGTGTCGACGCCGAAGCCCGACAGCCGCTCGACGACGGCCGTGCCGATGGCGCCGAGGCCGACGACCGTGACCGTGCTTCCCTGCAGTTCGTGCGCCCGGAAGTGCCGCCACTCCCGGCGGTCCTCGCGCCGCCAGGCCTCGGGGAACCGCCGGACGAACGCCAGGATCGCGCCGAGGACGTGCTCGCCGATGTTCGGCCCGTGGACGCCGGAGGCGTTCGTGACCGCGACGCCGCGCTCGCGCAGGGCGTCCATCGGCAGGTGGCCGACGCCGGCGTACCCGCAGGCGAACAGTTCCATCGCGTCGGCGTGGTCGAGCAGGTCCTCCTCGAGGACGAACCCGCTCACCACCTCGCAGTCGGCGACCGCCTCGCGCTCGGCGGCCGGTGTGCGTGCGACCCGGACCTCGTGGTCGGGCAGGCGCGCCCGCAACGCGTCGACGTACCCCGACAGGGCCATTCCGTGGGCTTCCCGACGCAGAATTGCGACGCTCGGATCGGTCATACCCGCCACGTCGGCCGGAGGCGGCATAACTCCCCGTGAATCGGCGACCCGGTCAGTCGCCGTCCAGTTCCGCCAGCCGTCGGTCGACCCACTCGCGGTGTCGGTCGACGACCGGTTCCGGCGCCGTTTCGAGCAGTTCGTCGGCCCGCCGGCACCACTGCGCGGCCCCGTCGCCGTCCTCGCGGCAGGTCTCGACGAGGTGTTTCAGGGTCGACAGGGCGTCCTGTGGGGCACCGACGTCCACGAACGTCTCCAGGGCCGCCCGCCAGTGCTCGCGGGCGCGGTCGGGCGACCCGGACTCTGCGGTCACCCGCCCGAGCAACCGACGACTCCGCCCCGTCCAGTGAGTCGCGTCCATGGCCTCGAACTCCTCGTGGACCTGCTCGGCCCGTTCGCGGGCCGACGCGAGGTCGCCACGGGCCAGCGCCAGTCGGCCGGTGGCCAGCCTGACGTGGGCGGTCTCGATCCGGTTGCCCACGGCCTCGATGCGTTCCAGGGCTCCCTCCACGTGTTCGGTGGCCGCGTCGTACTCGCCGCGCACGCGGGTGACGTGCCCGAGCCCGTTCAGCGCCTTGGTCTCCTCGCGGGGGTGATCGAGGTCCCGCGCGATCTCGAGCGCCCGCTCGTGGTACTCGCGGGCGCGGTCGTACTCGCCTTGCCGTCGGGCGATCAACCCTAGCTTGTTGAGGCTGTCGGCCTCGCGACGCTGGAAGCCGACCGTCCGCGTGACCGCAAGCGCCTCCTCGTGGCGGTCGCTGGCGCGGTCGTACTCGCCGCGCATGCGGGCGACGTGCCCGAGCCCGTTCAGGCTGTTTGCCTCGCGGCGGGGCGCGCCGATATCCCGGGCGACGTCGAGCCCCTGCCGGAAGTACTCGCGGGCCCGGTCGTGCTCGCCCTGCCGCACGGCGACGAGCCCGAGGTTGTTCAGCCGGGTGACCTCGCCGCGGCTCTCGCCGATCTCCCGGAAGACGTCGAGGCTCCGTTCGAGGTACTCGCGAGCGCGGTCGTACTCGCCG
>CAYTAG010000010.1:9339-35257 GCA_964435625.1 uncultured Halobacteriales archaeon
CCGGAAGACGTCGAGGCTCCGTTCGAGGTACTCGCGAGCGCGGTCGTACTCGCCGACGCGCTCGGACCGCAGTCCGAGGTTCCCGAGGACCCGGGCTTCGCCGCTCCGGTCGCCGATCTCCCGGTAGATGTCCAGCCCCCGGCGCTGGTACTCGATTGCCTGTGCGTACTCGCCCAGGTTGCTGGTGATGATCCCGAGCCTGTTGAAGACGTGGGCCTCCGCCCGTCGGTCGCCGAGGTGGCGCACGATGTCGAGGCTCCGTTCGAGGTACTCGCGAGCGCGGTCGTACTCGCCGCGGGCGAACGCGACCGACCCCAGGTCGGAGAGGCTGTTGGCCTCCGCCCGTCGGTCGCCGAGGTCACGCGCGATGTCGAGGCTGCGCCGGTGGTACTCGCGGGCGTCTCCGTATGCGCCCTGGGCGATGGCGATCTCGCCGAGCTGGTCGAGGACCCTCGCCGTCCGGCGGTGCTCCTCGGCCGCTTCGAACCCGTCGAGGGCCGCCCCGAGGTGCGTTTGGGCCTCCTCGTACTCCCCGAGATTGTGCAGGGCCCGCCCCATCTCCAGTTCGCCCCGCGACCGGTCGACCGGTCGGTCGGCGTCGCCGGCCAGCGACAGACACGCCTCGGCCCGGTCGACGGCCTCGTCGTACTCGCCTCGTTCCGCGGCCACGCGGGCCAGGCCGAGCAACCGCTCGACCGCCTGGTCCGGCGCCGCCGACAGCCGCTCGAACGCGCGCTCGGCGCGGTCGTAGAACCCGCCGGCGAGGAACATCCGACCGAGCCAGACGGGCCGTTCGGCGACGACGGCGTCCGAACACGCCCCGGGGAGGACGACGCTGTCGTCGTCGCCGGTCCCGAACAGCGGCGCCAGCTTCGGGCTCTCTTCCCCGAGTGCGTAGATCGCCTCGGCGGTCTCGTCGGCCCACCCCCTGGGGTCGTCGGCGACGGCGGCGAGCGTCCACCGGCCGCCGCGGTGGTCGGCGATGGCCTCGCGCTCGGCCGGCGCGTCGGCGAGTCCCAGCAGCGCGGAGACGCACCGCCCGAACCGCTCGGCGGCCCCCGTTTCGTCCCCGGCTTCGAGGAGGTGCGCGAGAAACGCCACCGACCACGCCTCGTGGACCGTCCGGTAGGTACCGTCCCCCCGCGGGAACAGGACCCGGCCCTCCAGGCGGTCGAGCGCCGCGTCGACGGCCGCTAGCTCGTCGGGAGCGGCCACGGCGTAGAGGGACCCCACGTTCACCTGGGTGCCCGCAGCGTTCAGCGCGTTCGCGAGGACGCAGACGTCCAGCGCCAGGTCGTCGCCGGCGAACTCGTCGTGGACGGCCGCGACCGCCTCCTCCAGCGACGTCCGCCCGTCGGCCAGCGGATCGGCGTAGGTGCTCAGTCGGTGGAGCAACAGCAGGACCTCGTCCGGGGTGCCGTCGTCGCCGGGCGTGCCCTCGTCGCGGATCTCCGCGCGCAACCGGTCGACGGGAACGTCGACGGGTTCGCCGACGGTCCGCTCGAAGTGCTCGACGATTCGCTCGCAGTCCTCCTCGAGCAGCGGCGGCATGGTCACGACCGCCAGGTCGGTCACGTCCCGGGGATCGCCAGGCGGGTCGCGCCACTCGTGCTCGCGGGCGTCAAGCAGGAAACTCACGTCCTCGCGGTCGGCGAGGCGGTCGATGGCGTCGAAGACGGCGTCGGCCTCGGGCCGGGCCGCGTCCTCGACGACCACGAGGGTGTGGCCGTCGGCGGCGTCGACGGTCACGACCAGGTCGTCGACCGAATCGAACGGGCGGCCACGGCCCTGCTCGCGGTACAGCACCGGCCCCTCGTCGGCGTCGTACCACTCGCAGGCCACCCGCTTGCAGACGGTGCTCTTGCCCGATCCCGGCGGCCCGACGACCACGCAGTCCTGCCCGGCCGCCAGGTCGGCGACGAGCGCCTCCGTCATCCCCCGGTCTCCGGCGGATCCGTCGTCACCGCGTGCCAGCGTCCGCTCGACGGCGTAGCCGGTGTGGACCTCGGGGAGGGTGAGACCGACGCGCCACGCGGTCGTGGGATCGGCCACCGGTTCCTCCCGGAAGTACGGCACGTCCAGCCGGACGAACCCCTCCCGCTCCAGCGCGACCGACAGGTCGTCGCCGACGGCCGCCAGGGCGAGGCCACCGTCGACGTCGACTGCTCGCGTGCCGCCGTCGGCGTCGGGCAACAGCGCGTCGGTTCGCTCGTCGGCGTCGGCCCGGATCCCCTCGTAGAGGTCCTCAGCCCACCGGATCGCGGCCGCCGTGTCGTTCACGAGCACGCCGTGGACGCCGCCGCTCTCGTTGAAGACGACCACGACGACGGTCGTCCCCGGGGCGTCCCCATCGCCGTTGTCGAGCAGGCCGAGCGCGAACGGCGGGACGTCGCCGACGAGGACGTCGAACCCGTCGGTTTCGGCCATGGCGGTCGTCCGCCGCGGGAACTCCTCGCGCAACGCCCGGAGCAACGTCGGCGCAACGATCACCTCCGCGGGCCGACCGGCGGTGACGACGTGCTCGTAGAGGAGCCGGACGTGCCGGGGGTCGTCCAGTGCCGGAAGCACGGCCCGGTACCGCCGCGCGTCGGCCAGGGCCCCGTGGAACCGTTCGAGCGGACGGTACGGCGCCGGATCGGTGGCGAGCAGCGGCTCGCTGCCGGCGACCGCCTCCGTCTCGACGGGCGAATCGACCGGGAGCGGATCGACGACGGCCTCGGCGTCGACGACGTCTTCCAGTTCCGCCTGGAACGTCCCGAGGCGGTCCAGCGCCAGGCGTCCCGCGACGGTAGCTGCGATCCCGTCGTCCCGGCGTTCGACGAGGTTCGCGTCCTCGAGTTCGCTTATCGCCCGGTTGATCGTCGACCGGGAGTGCTCCATCTCGTCGACGAGGTCCCGCTTGTACGCGGGGTCCTCACAGAGACGCCGCAGGATCCCCGCCCGACTCGTGAGGACGTCGAGCGTCCGGGAATCTCCGGGCTGATCGGTCATTGGCCACCTTTGTCGACTCCTCGTCTTAATTTCGTTCCTTCTTTTCAATCATGCGAACTGGTCGAGATAACTGGTCGAGACGCTGACTCGTCCGGGACGTGCCCGGGGCGGGACCGCCGCCGACGGGGCCCCTCCACGACGACAAACTGGACCTCCGTCGCGGCCGGGGTCCGGCGGTCGTTCCGGGAGACGACGAGACGGTACCTCATCGGATGACTGAATGCTTCACTCGGTGATGTATTGACGGTATCGGCCGTACCTCGACTATCCCCACCAGGGGTGGTGAACCATGACAGACTGCGACACGCACGGTGGCGCGACGAACGACGGAACCGGATCGAACGCACCATGACCGACGACGCCGACGCGATTCCGACCGGGATAGGGTACGCGGGGACGCGGGAGACGGGCGGCGTCGGCGGCCTCGGCGGCGCCGGCGACGGGGGTCCAGACCTCGCCGACCGCGCCGCGCCGGAGGTAGCGACGTCACGTCCGGTCGGGGGTCTCCTCCTGGAACTCACCCGCGAGGTGGCCGGCGCGACGGACCGCGACGCGGTCGAGCGGACCGTTTGCGAACGGCTCGTCGACTCCGGCCACTACCGGGCCGCGTGGGTGGGCAAACGCTCGCTCGACCGCGACGCGGTCGTCGTGCGGACGGCGGCCGGGGACGACGCCCGGGACGCGGTCCCGACCGAGGGCCGGACCGCGGCCGGCGGGGGACCCTGGGACGGGGCGCTCCGGACGGGCGAACTCCAGGTCGTCGACGCCGACGACCCCGAGGTCGACCGGTGGCCCGGGCGCGACCGAGGACCCGGATCGGTGGCGGCGGTTCCGCTCGGCGAGGACGCTGCCGTCCACGGCGTGCTCGTCGTGTACGCCCCGGGGCCCGGCGCGTTCGACGGGATCGAGCGGACCGGCTTCGAAGCCCTCGGGCGGACCATCGGGGTGGCCATCGACGCCCACACCAGCCGCGAACTCCTGCACGCGGACGGCGTCGTCGAGCTGTCGGTCCGGCTCGGCGACCACGCCTCGGTCCTCGTCCGGGCTTCGGCCCGACAGGACTGTACCGTATCGCTGGCGGGCCACGTGGCGACCGGCGACCGGTGGCTGCTGTACTGCGACGTCGAGGGATCGGACCACGAAGCGGTCGCGGCGACCGCGGCCCAGGATCCCGACGTCGAGCACTGCCGGTCCGTCCTCGGCCGGGGGGACGGCCGTCGGCTGGAACTGGCGGGCGTCGAGTCGTCGTTGCTGGACCACGCCGCGGCCGCGGGGGCGACCGTCCGGTCCGCCGTGGCGGACCGGGGAACCTGCAGGGCGGTCGTCGAGGTCTCCCGGTCCGCCGACGTCCGGGAGACCGTCGCCGACCTCCAGTCGGCGTTCCCGGGCCTGGAGGTCCTCTCGCACCGGGACCACGACCGGCCGCCCGAAGGGCCGACCGTTCCCGACGGCGTCTTCGAGGACATGACCGACCGCCAGCGGGACGTACTGGAGGCCGCCTACAGGGCGGGCTACTTCGAGTGGCCACGGGAAACGACCGCGGAGGAACTCGCGGAAGGCATGGACATCGCGGGCGCGACGTTGCAGGGCCACCTCCGGAAAGCGCAGAAGTACCTGCTCGGTGACCTGTTCGAGTGAGCCGGTCTCGGACGCGGTCGCTACGACCCCGACGGTCGCCTGCCGGAATGCCCGGCGAGCGATCCCGGTAGACGGGCCGGGTATCCCGAACCTACAACAGCAGTCCGAGGCCTGCAAGTAGCACGAAGAGGCCGCCCGCCAGGACCGCGAACCGGCGGAGTTCGCTCCTGTGCTGCGGGTGGTACTTCAACGGTCGGTGCGGCAGGTCGTTCTCGACGAAGTCCTCGACGGTTAGCTCGTCCTCGGTCATGGTCAACGCCGGCGCCGGGTGCCGGCCTGTTGCCCGTGGATACTCGTGGAGTAACATGGTCCTTCCGGTTCCGGCCGACTCCGCGACGGCCCGTGGCGACGCCCCTACCTCCAATAGGACCGCCTTACGCCCGGGAGCCGACCGTCCGGCCTCGTCGGCGGTCACGCCGCGACGGCTCCGAACGTTTAAACCCGATCACGAACCACGGGAAACCAATGGTCGAAGCGTTCGCCGTCGCCAGCGGCAAGGGCGGGACGGGCAAGACGACGAGCACGCTCGCGCTCGGGATGGCGCTGGCCGAGGAGTACGACGTGACCGTCATCGACGCGGACACCGGGATGGCGAACCTGCTCTTTCACGCCGGCCTGGACGACGCCGGGCCGACGCTGCACGACCTGCTCGTCGAGGGCGCGGACGTGCCGGTCGAGCGGGCCGTCTACGAGCGGTTCGGCATGTCAGTCGTCCCCTGCGGGACGAGCCTCGCGGGGTTCCAGGCCGCCGACCCGGAACGCCTGCGTGACGTCGTCGCCACCCTGGCGGCGGAGACGGACGTCATCCTGCTGGATTCCCCGGCCGCGCTCTCGAGCAAGAGCGCCGTGCTGCCGGTCGTCCTCGCGGACAGGGTCGTCGTGGTCCTGCAGCCGACGATTCCGTCGCTCAGCGACGGCCTCAAGGTCCAGGAGTACGCCCGCTCGTACGGCACCGGGACCGCGGGCGTGCTGTTCAACAAGGTCAGGGACGGCGACGACCTCGACCGGGTCGCCGACCGGACCGAGGAGTACTTCGACGGGCCGGTGCTGGCCGGCGTCCCCGACAGCGACGCGGTCCGGGCGGCCAGGCGCGCCGGCGAACCCCTGCTCGCGCACGCCCCCGACGACGACGCGGCGGCGGCGTTCCGCGAGGCCGTGACCGCGCTGACGGTCCGGGACGGCGAGTCCGCCGAGGTGGCCGACCGCTTCCGCAGTGCAGTCATCCCGGAGCCGCCATGAGCGCCGAAACCCTCCGACTACCCCGTGGCGAACTGGTGCGCTCGCGGGTCGTCAGCGGCCCCGCCACCGCCCTCGCGGCTGCCCTGGACCGCGAACTGACCGGCTACGCCGTGCTCGAACCCCAGGAGACGTTGCTACTCGACGGCGACGCCGCCGGCGTGCTCACCTTCGAGGACGGGGTGCCGGTGCTGGCGTACCACACGGAGTCGGACCGCGGCGGCCCGGCGGCGCTGGCGGACCTCGCGGAGCCGGGGCCGTACCGCGCCGACCTCTACGCGCTCGACGCCGTCGACCTCGCGGCCGTCCACGACACGCCGGAACTGGAAGTTCCGCCCGGGATGGCCGCCGAACGCCTCGCCGGCGACCCCGACCTTGCCGACCGCACGCGAGAGGCCGCGCCCGACGAGCGCCTCGGGGACAGCGACGAGGACCCGGTGGCGTCGTTCCTGGAAGACGAGGCGAAGATCGAGGCGATCCAGGCGGAGGCCCGCGAAGAAGCGCGCGAGCGCGCCCACGAGTGGGGACTGGACGACGAGTTGGTGTGACGGGCGGAACGTTTGTATACGATGCATACGGAGTATACACCATGGGGACGATATCGGCGCGGGTTCCGGACGACCTGGAAGCCGAACTCGCTGCGTACGTCGAGGAAGAGAACCTCGACAGGAGTACGGCGATCCGGAAGCTCCTGGCGGAAGGTCTCGACGAGTGGCGCCAGGAGCGTGCCCTCCGGAAATTGGAGGAAGGCGACGTCACGTTCACCCGGGCCGCGGAACTGGTGGACATGCCGGTGTGGGACTTCGCCAAGTTGGCGAGCGAGCGGGACGTCACCTGGGTCGGTAGCCAACTCGAAGACGACCTCGATTCGCTCTGACCGATGCTCGTCTTCGACGCGACGCCGCTGATCTACCTCTCGAAAGCCGAACGCCTGGCGGTCGTCGGTGATTTCCCCGGGGAACGGCTCGTTCCCGGGCCAGTGTACGAGGAGGTCGTCGTCGACGGCGTGGACCGGGGGTACCCGGACGCACGACGGGTCGAACGTGCCATCGAAGATAACGTCTTCGAGGTCCGCGATGCGCCCGAAACCGCGACTGCCGAGCGATTGCGGGAGAATCCAGACCTCAGTCGCGCTGGCGTGGCCGTTCTCGCGCTGGCGGATCACCTGGGCGGGACGGCCGTGATGGACGAGGAGTATGGCCGGTCGGTCGCCGGTTCCGAGGGCATCGAGACGCGCGGTACTGCGTTCGTCGTACTGTCCCTGGTGAAACGGGGAAGACTCGACGCGGAGGAGGCCCGGGGCACTATCGACGTCATGGTAGAAGCGGGATGGTACTGCTCCCCGGACCTGTACGCGAAGATCCTCGGCAAAATCGACTCGCTATCGTGATCCGTCGCGGGCGAACGCGACTACCCGTCGACCCCGCCAACGGCCCGCACGACCACCGTCATCTCGGTCTCGCCGTCGGGCGTGATCGTCGTTACGTCGAACGCCACCGCCAGCAGATGCGTCTCGCCCGCGCGGTTCTGGAGGACCACGCCGCCGTCGGCCTCGCAGGGTCCGAACTGTCGGTCCGGCCCGCCGGGACACTCCTCGTCGGCGTACGCCGACGCCGCAGTCGCGTTGTACCGCACCTGGTAGGCGATGCCCTCCTCGACCCGGGCCGACCGGAGCGTCTCCAGACGGGGTTCCAGGCGGTCGCGCACCTCCTGGGCGGCCGCGTCGCGCTGGCCCCACGAGTAGTTCGCCGGCAGGCCCTCTCCTGCATCGTGGACCGCCCGCTCCAGGACCCGCTCGGCGTTCTCCGCGGGCGCCGCGTAGTCCTCGCTCGCCCGCACGTCGCCCGCGTACCCCAGCTGGAGGTACGCCATCAGCATCGGGACGAGGGCGACGGCGATCAGCCCCGCCGCGAGCAGCACGAGTTGCCCACGGTCCGGTTTCGACTGGCCGCCCGACGATCCCCCGGTCACGCGTACCACACCTCGATTCGGACGTCGCCGTGGACGGTCGTGACGGTCGAACTCCCGACGGGGACGCCGTCAGGGACCCGGTAGCCGACGGCGCCGTGGGGCATCGTCACCCGGAACATCAGGTTGTCGGGAAGGATGCGGTCGACCCGGCGGCGGAGCGCGTCCTTCTCCCGCTCGAAGGACTCCTCGGAACGAACGATCTCGGCCAGCCGGGTCGACCCGCCGTGTCGTGGCGGTTCGTCCGCCAGCACCGTCGCGGTGTCCCGCGCGTAGGCGTCCAGTTGGGCCTCCCGGCCGGTCGGCGTCGGCACGCCGAGCGCGAAGCCGGCCGTCACGCCCAACACGAGGACGACGCCGATGGCCGCCTCGATGGCCGACAGCGACAGTTGTCCGCGTCGACCGTCCCGACCACTATCGCTGGTCACCGACGGTCACCTCCAGGACCGCCTTCGTCGTCTCCGGCGGGTAGTACGTCAGGGACACGTTGCCCGGTTGGAGGGTCCCCTCGACGTCGAACGATAGCCGGACCGTCTCGAATCGCGAGACGCTCACCTCGAAGGTCCCATCCAGGCCGGACCCGTTCCGGAGGACGATCCGGTCGTTGGCACGGACGGCCGTCACCCTCGTTCCGTCCGGGGGATCTACGGACAGTTCGATCCGGGAAGTCCGCCTGGGTAGCGTCGTCGCGTAGTCGTTGGTCGCCGTCAGGGACGGCTCGGTCGTGATCGCCTCCTCGCGCTGGACGAGGACCACCCGCCGCACGGTCGCTCCGCCGGTCGGGTCGCCGCGTTCGACGAGGGTCCGGTCGTCCAGCCGTATCCGGACAGAGCGGTTGCCGACGACCGGGAACGCCGAGTCGAGGTCGGCGGCGGCGAATCCCTCCAGTTCGTCCCCGGCGAGGACGTTCGCCCGTGCCGTCAGCGGACTCTCAGTCGAGACAAGTCGCTCAGAGAGCGACGTTGCGACCTGACGGTCCTCGACCCCCCGGTCGGCGCCGTCGAAGGCCGTCCCGGCCAACGCGAGCGCGAGCGCGATGGCCGCCGACAGCGCGACCAGCCCCGCGACGAGCGCGATCAGGTTCGACTGTGCGCGGGCGTCGTGGCGTCCGCTGCTCGCCCCTCTCATGGCCGGTTACCCCCTTCGAGCCTGACGGCCAGGCCCCCCGGAACGCGCTCGACGACGACCCACGCCCGCTCGTGACTGGACCACGATCCGGAAACCTGGACGACTGAGTCCGGCAACGCCAGCCGGGCCCGTGCCGAGACGTCCGGATCGGGATGGTCGAGCACGAGCGTCCGGTTTCGCACGACCACCTCGTAGGCGCGTCCGCGGACCGTCTCGGGGACGTCCACCTCCGTGACCGAGCGGACGTTCGACCGGTTCGGCGGCACGGCCGCCTGGACCTGCTGGCTCCCCGAGGCCACGATCCGGTCGGCGACTTCGTCGCCCGCCGCCGTCCGGTAGTCCGGGACGACGCCCCCGTACAGGGCGGCCGTCACGACCCCGACGAACAGCACTACGAGTCCGACCTCCAGTACCTTGCCGACGACGGGGGCGACCCCCCGCTCGTCGGACGACAGTCGCGGCGGGGACGGTGATCCCGCCGGCCAACTGCCGGCTTCACGCATCGGTCCCACCTCCGTCGGCCCTGTCGCGGATGGTGAGGTTCATGTCGTGGACGACGAGGTAGGCGGTCCGCTCGCCGGGATAGCTGGCGACGACGCTCTCGACGCCGTCACCGTCGAAGTCCTGCGTCGTGACGTTCGCACCCTGGCGCTGGAAGTACCGTTTCCAGGGACCCGGCGTCGTCGTCTCGACCGCGACGCGGTAGGTCCCGTTGCCGAGATCCGTTCGGCTGTGGGAGACGTCGGTGGACAGCACCAGCGACGTCGGCTGGTTCGCCGCGAACGAGACGCGGTCGGCGCCCAGCATCGGCGCCCCGACGACGAGGACGCCACCCGATCCCCGGGAGGCGGTGATCGGCGGCTCCGAGCGCATTCGGGCGCCGTCGCCGGCACGGTGGACGACCGCGCCGGCCTCGAACACGACCCGGTGGTCGCCGTCCTCGTAGACGAGGGCGTCGACCTGGACCGTCTCGACGACGCCGTTCCCGTCGAGCACGCGCACCTCACGCTCGACGACCGACAGTTCGCCCTGGCTGAACGAGACCCGACCGCTGTCGGGGCCGGTCGCCTCGACGGGCCTGAGCGCGTCGTCGAGGTCCGTTGCAACCCGCTCGGCGTTCGCGCCCGCTGCGTTGCTGCTCACGATGCCGCCGATGGCCGCCGTCAGCGTCCCCAGTGCGACGACGGTGATCGCCAGCAACAGCGCCACGCCGATTACCTCGGACTGGCCGCGGGAACACGGCGACCGGCGTTCGCGGCTCACAGGATGCCCACCCCCGCGAACACGAAGTACGCCAGCAGCACGAGGCCGGCCGAGTGCAACAGCGCCTCGTAGCGGTTCCGGCTGGCGACGCCGGAGAACCAGCCGCAGGCCAGCATCGTCGCCTGGGTGACGACGTAGAACCGGTAACTGTCCCTGGCCGGCTGGACCGCGTCCGGCGCCAGGACCATCCCGCCGCTCCCGACGGTCCCGACCGATTCCAGTTGCGCGAACCCGTCGAGGACGTAGACGTTGACCGCGACCATGATGCAGATCAGCAGGACCGCGGAGGTCCATCCGACGGCGACGTACGCGAGCATGTTCGACCGCAGAGCCTGCTTCTCGTGGTGGAGGCGGCCGATCTCGGTCTGGAGGGTGTCGAACACCTCGTCGGCGTCGCTGCCCACCTCCAGCGCCCCGGTCACCAGGCCCATGGTCTGCTCGGCCAGCGGCGTCCCGACGCGGTCGACGAACCGCTCCAGGGCCGCCGTCCGGAGATCCGCGTCGTCGTCGCCCGGCGAGTGGGTGGTGAGGTTGGCGTTGAACGCCAGGTCGGCCACGTCCGGTCCCAGTGGCCCGAGGTCGACCTCCCGGGCGACCAGTTCGACGGCCTCGCCGAACGGTCGACCGAGGCTGACGTGCCCCGAGATGGCGTGGACGACGTCCGTGATTTCGCGGTCTTTGGCGTCGTCGCGGCGGGCCCGCCTGACGGCCACCGTGCCGACCGGGAGGCCGTACGCGACGTAGCCCAGCAGGACGACGTTCGCCGGGTCGTAACCGAGCCAGAAGCTCAGCCCGGCGACCGCGCCCCCGACGGGGAGGAAGGCGACGGCGGCGCTCGCGGGGTTCGAAATCGCGGTGGCGGCCGTCGCCACGAACCCACCGGGGCGGTCGTATCCCGTCGAGGAGAGGCCCGGAGGGCGGACCGTCTCGACGACTGCCGCCGCGCCGGCGCCGACCAGCAGGATGAACCCGGCACTCCCGTAGAGGATCAGCGCCCGGAGGGTCACGGTGCCGAAGGGCGTCCCGACCGGGGCTCCCAGTCCGGGCGCGAGCACGCCCATGACCGTGATCACGATGACCAGGAGGGCGGGCAACACCAGCAGGACGACGAACAGTTCCGCGACGAGTTCGAGGAACGACCCCGCGCGTTCGCGGGCGCGGGCCTGCCGGTGGCCCAGCACCTGGCTCTCCATCCGCAGGTACGCGGCCAGTTCGTCCGGCCCCTGTTCAGCGTGCTCGCCGAACTTCAGCAGGAACGGCGACAGCAGGTCCCGGGAGGGCGTGTCCCGGGCGACCATCCGGAGGCCCTGGCCCAGGCTCCCCGTCAGCGTCGCCTTGTTGAGCACCTTCCGGAACGCCACCGCCGTCTCGCCGTAGGCGTCCTCGTTGGCCGCGACCTTCCCGATCATGGCCCGGCCGTCGTCGGTGCCGTCAGAGAGCGCCCGGAGATACCGGACCGCGCCCGGCAGCGTCCGCTCGATGTCCGCCCGCCGGGACCGCGCGCGCCACGACAGGTACCGGCCACCGCCGAACACCGTCGCACGCTTCGCTGCCAGCCCGACCGCGGTTGCAGCACCGGCGGCCGCGTACAGTCGAGGAACCGGCGGCAGGTCCACCCGGTCGACCAGCGGGAAGCCGTCGTGGAACGCCCCGGCGAGCGCCTCCGTGGTCTCCGCGGGGAGCGCGACGCCGACGCCGAAGATGGCGGTGAACGCGAGCGCGAACGCCAGCGCCGACAGCCCGTACACCCGCGCCAGGTACACCTCGAAGCCGACCCGGAGGTCGGTGCCACGGTAGCGCCGACGGTCGCGCTCGTGGCGGTCGCTGTCGGCGTGCCGGGAGAACAGCGCGTACAGCGCCCGGTCGAACACCCGCAACGAGGCCGTCGCGCGTTCGGCCTCGTGACGCGTCTCCGGCATCAGTCGCTGCCCTCCCGAGTCGAGCCGTCCGTGGTTCCGCCAGGGTCGCCGGTGCGGGTTCCCGCTCCGTCGCGACCGTCGCCGCCGTAGGCCCGATCCCGGCTGGCGATGCGCTCGACGGTGGCCGCTTCGTTGGTCCGCAGGTCGGCCAGCAGCGAGAACAGCGCCTCGAAGTCGTCGACGCCCTCGCGCCGGAGGTACTCGACGTAGCGGTGCTTGCGCCGGAACTCCTCGCGGCACGCCGCCAGCGGGCGGTCCGTCCGGTCGGCCAGCGTCCGGAAGAACGCGGCGTCGTCGAAGCCGGCGAACTCGAAGGAGCCGTCAGGTTCGCGCCAGGCCACCGCGTCCCAGTCGACGGCCGTGCCGTCCTTCTCGACGGTGCCACCACGGTTCGACCCGTCAGTCCGATTCGATCCGTCCCGGTCGTCGGTACCCGGATCGGACTGCGACCTGGCCGGACCGCCGGCGCCTGGATCGGACTGCGATTCGTCGGGGTCGCTGGCACCGAGTTCGATCACCTCGCCGACGTACCGCTCGCCGTCGACGTGCTTGGGGAAGACGACGAGGTCGATCTCCTGGAGGAGGTAGGCGGGCAGGCCCTGTTCGAGGACGCGGTTGACGAGTTTCTCGACGTCCTCGGCGTGGGTGGTGCCGATGACGCCGTGGCCCGTGTTCAGCGTCTCCGCGAACGTCTCGAAGCTCTCGGGCGTGTTGATCTCCGCGATGACCTCGACGTCCGGATTGAGGTAGTTCGTCTCGGTCATCAGCTCGGCCATGGTCACCCGCTTGTAGGCGCTCTCGTGGTCGCGGGTGGTCAGCGAGACGCCCGTCTCGTGGGGGAGCCTGACCTCCCGGGAGCCCTCGTCGATGCTGATCGGCCGGTCCTCGAACGGGACGAACGGCATGTGCGCGTTCATCAGCGTCGTCTTCCCCACGCCCGTGGGCCCGGAGAACAGCACGACGCAGTGGTGCTCGTAGGCCATCCACAGCAGCGCGACCAGTTCCGTCGACAGCGATCCCGCCCGCAGCAGGTCCACGGGCGTCATCGCTTCGGGCGCCTGCTTGCGGATCGAGACGTGCGGACCCCCCTCGCTGATGACGGGCAACGCCACCGCACACCGGATCGTCACGTCCTCGGGCACCCCGTCGGGGTCGAGGTTCACCTTCGCGCTCGGGGTCGACGCGTTCAGTTCGGTGCCATCCGCGGCCGCCAACTGGGTCACGACGTTGACGAACTCCGTCTCGGACTCGAACCGGAGGTTCGTCGGGATGCGGCCGTCGTGGTCGATGCTGGCCCGCGGGACGACCTTGACGCGCTCGCCGACCTCGTTGGCCTCGACGTCCTCCAGGTGCGGGTCACGGATCGGAATCGTCAGTTTCCCCTCGCCGACGTAGTCCCGCAGGACGTAGTACACGAGGTCGTCCAGGCGGTCGCGGGCGTACCGCCGGCCGGCCGGCGGCACCGCGTAGCCGTACTCCGCCAGCGCGGATCGAACCCGGTAGCGCGTCGCGTCCAGCCAGGCGCGGGTGTTTCTGGCCGTCAACCGCCGGGAGAGGAACTCGCGTGCGCGCTCGCCCACGAACGCCGCGCGGTCCTCGACGACCTCCGAGACGCCGGTCTCCCAGATCCGATCCTTGCACTCCTCGACGAGTTGCTCGTCGCCGGGCAGCAGGTCGGGTTCCTCGACCGCGTACTTCGTGGCGAAGGGGTCCTCGCCCAGCAGGTTCTCGCGGTAGACGATCACCGGCACCGAGAAGCTCTGGAACTCGACCGCGTAGTCGGTGACCCGCTCGCTGGCGAACCGCCGGACGAGATTCCCGTCGGGTTCCAGCCCCGTCGCGGCGGGCGCGTAGTCGTCGGTGTGGACCACGAGTTCGCCGTCGGCCACGTCGGCCACCTCGATGCGGTCGTCCAGCGCCAGCGGCGTCAACTCCGCCAGACAGCGGGCGTCCCGGAGCGCCCAGTAGGTGACCCGCCGGTCGCCCTCGTAATCGAGGTCCGTCAACCGGTCGATTGCCAGCCGGTACTTCTCGCCGAAGCCCTCCGCGACGCGCTCGACCGCCCCCTCCCGCGTGCGCGGTCGTCGTACGCTCGCGTCCGCGAAGTACTCGCTGAGGCGTTCCAACGCCGCTTCGCCCTCGGCCGACAGCGGTGGCTCCCGCACCCGGTACTGGAAGCCGTCGTCGGCGTCCGCCACCGTCGCCACGACGCCGGGGTGGACCTCGTACTGGGCACGCACCTCCGGCGCGTACCACGCCTCGGGGTCGTCCGGCGGCAACGGCGGCGGAACGAGGCCGCTACGGTCAGCGGAGGACGGCGGGCCGTCCGCGATCTCCAGGGTCGGTCCGTCGGTCATTGACTCCCGATTGTCCCTTTTCCACTTTTAAAATTTAGCAATTCCGTGATCGAAGTCCGATGGTGGCGGGAAGGGGACCTCGTAGCCACGGACGAGGGGGGAGAGCGTCTCGAATATCCTCCGAGATCGGCGGCTGGATCCGTTCGGTCACAACCTGTTCCCGGCACGATGGCGACGTTGTAGCAGTAGCCCAACCAATAACGCGACGCCGACCAGTCCGACGAAACCGCTCCCGTAGAGTGAGATGTCGAAGAACATATCCGTGCAGTTGACGGCGATTTCCGCGCCCTGTCCGTACTGGTTCTCGCATCTGACCCTGTCAAGGTGCAGTCGGACCGCGTTTGGGAATCCTAGAGCTGCGAGCAGGGTCCCAAGCCTATTACGTAGATAATGAGTTGTATTTTCCCATATAACTAAGCAATCACATTCTAAATTAGCACAAATTATTTAATTTGAGAATTATACCACTGATTATGGATAGGCGAACTTACGTGCAAGCCTGTGCCTTGTCGGCAGGCAGTCTAGTGGCTGGATGTGTGGTCTCCCGTCAGTCCGAAAGCTCACCGGCAAACTGTTCTACGTCCTTCCAATCTATTGCCAGTGGCCACTGGCCCATGTCCGGACGCAACGCCGCCAACACCGGATATTCACCGGTTTCGACGTCCGCTATCGCCGAGGAACCGACGAACATTGCGCCCGACGGAGAAGGATCCCCATCTCCTCCGGTCATTCGCAATGGAACTCTCTACGTTCCCGTGTTCTGGCCGGAAGACGAATCCAGTACCCTCCACGCTATCGATACCTCGACGAGATCAGAACAGTGGCAACTAGAACGACAGAATTCGATAAGTCGACCGGCAGTCACCGACGAGCGCCTCGTTTTCGTCACCTCCGATTCGTCCAACGACGTTGGTTCGGTATATGGAGTCGACACAGACTCGGGAACAGAGCAGTGGTCCTTCGACCTTGGGGCGCGAAGTGTACCGGCTCCAAAAATCGTCGATGGAACGGTGCTCGCCACAAGGACTGCACGCGGCACCGACGGAGGACTGGTCGCGCTGGACGTAGAAACCGGCAACTCACTATGGACGTTTGATGGGACGAAGATATACGCGGAACCTGCCGTCGCTGGAGGAACCGTTTTTCTAGCGGAAGACGAAGAGAAACTCGTCGCGCTGGACACAGAAACCGGTGAGCAGAACTGGTCGCTACCTGAAGACGACGACGGACTATTCGGGAGTAGTGAGGTTCAGGTATCGCTGAACTGTTCTCCGTCAGTTTCGGACGGGATCGTCGTACTCGGCGAAGACGGTGGCGTCCGAGGGGTCAACGCCTGCAGTGGTGAGAAGTTGTGGCGGGTCGACACCGACGATAGTCTGTCGGGCGGAGAATACTCTGTCGCCGTCAGTCCTGCGGTGGCAGACGGAACAGCCTACGTCATCGCGAGTAGCACGGGGAACGACCTGAGCGCGTGGGTCCTTGCAGTCGACGTCGAAACGGGCGACCGCTACTGGAAGACGTCAATCGACTACGGCGTCAAATTCCCGGAACCTGTCGTCACCGACGACGCCGTCGTCGTCCCGACGTGGCACAGAGAACTACAACGAACCTACGTCCTAGATCGTGAAGACGGCACGATCCGTCGGGAACTAGACGTGGGCGGCGAAGCACTCGCCGTCGATTCGCACCTCCTCGTCTCAAATTCGGGTGGGATCTTCGACTACGAACTTGCAGGTAGTGACTAGTCGGTGATTGATCCCGGCTCATCAATATGGGGCCCGGGAATCGCTAACCGGTCAGAGGAGGTCCGTGAGCAACGAGGCTAGGGCGGTCAGACCGTATTGTCATTCGGCTCGGTCGAATCTACGGATTCCAACGGGGGAGAAAGCACAATTGAGGAGAACCACCACCGAGAACAGCGTGAGACCAACTGTGACCAACGGACCGACGACGCCGTTCAGCAGGTCGACCGTGAGCGGGTAGACGAGCGGACCGTGGGCGACGCCGAACGCCGCGACGATGGTCGTTGCGGCGTTCGTACCCCCGCCGAGGAGATCGCCGGTGTACAACCAGGCCAGCGAGAGGACGACGACGCCCAGGCTGAGGAACTTCAGGACGAACCCTACCTGGTACGTCGATTCGTACACCAATCCGAGGATCGCAGTGACGTCCCCCAGTCCGAGCGGAGAGGTCACCAGCAGATAGAACTGGGCGAGAAGTATCTCCGAAAGCCAGAGGACCGGGAGAAGTAGCTGAACGCTTCCCCCGGTCCGTTCTCTCATAGTATCCCGTCATCTTACGTAGTAATCCTCAGATTTAAAATATTCAGTGATACCGGGTACACTGTGAAGCGGAACTCTCTGTAATTCCTGTAGAAGACTGTCCCACCCTCCCGAACAGGTCCGTTCACGAACTACCGGAGTACGCGGGCAAGGAGATTACTGCGCCCGGACCTAAAAGGCGGAATACATAAGTTCGACATTCACTACCAACAATACGTGGACCGGGACACGTTGCGGGTCGCCGTCGTCGCCCTCCTGGCGGTGCTCGCGCTCGGGGCCGCCGCCGCGACGCTGGACACGGCGACCTCGACCGGGGGTGGCATGGGGCCGTCCGACAGCGGCGGCCAGGGCGTCGACGAGGACCCCGGCGATTCGGTGCTGCCCAGCCAGGAAGACGACGGCGGCACGCTGTTCGGCGGGGAAGGGATGGCCTCGTTCGGCTGTTTCCCCGTGCTCCGGGAACCGACGACCATCGCCGCCGCGCTGCTCGCGGTCGCCGGCGTGGCACTCCTGATCCGCCGGCGGTACGACGGCATGGTGTCGGCCGCGTTCCTCATGGCCTTCGGACTGCCCGGCGCCGTGTTCTACCTGCTGCTGTCGGCGTGCTCGACGTCCAGCAACGAGGACGGGGGCCTGCTCCCCGAGGGTGGCGACCTGCCGGAAGGCGGGGGAATGCTCGGCGAGGAAGTCGGCCGCACGGTGCCGTCGACGCCGTCGCTGCTGTTGCTGGTGCTTCTGGCAGGTGCGTTCCTCCTGGCGGCCGCAGTGATCGTCCGCGGGACCGACGACGACGAGGAGGAGGTCCCCGAGGAGGAGGTCCCCGAACCCGACGACCGCGCGGCCGCGGTGGCGGCGGTGGCGGGGGAGGCCGCCGACCGCATCGAGGACGACGGCGACCTGGAGAACGAGATCTACCGCGCCTGGCGGGAGATGGTCGGCCTGCTCGACGTCTCGAACCCGCGGGCGACGACCCCCGGCGAGTTCGCGGACGCCGCGGCCGCGGCGGGCATCGAGCGCGCGGACGTCGACGAGTTGACCGAACTGTTCGAGACCGTCCGGTACGGCGGGTTCGAGGCGACCGACGAGCGCGAGCGCCGCGCCGTGGCCGCGTTGCGGCGCATCGAGGACGAGTACGAGGAGGGATCCGGATGAACGGCACGGAGCCGGATCGACGGGACGGGGCGGGATCGGAATGAACCAGCGGCCGTCGCTCGTCGCCGGCGTGGGTCTCGCGGCGCTGGGCGTGCTCCTGATGGCCGTGCCCGGTCTCGCGGGGCTGATCCCGGCGGACCAGTACCTCGTGATCGGGACCGGTGGCCTGGCGCTGCTGGCCGGGCTCCGGCTCGCGTTCCGTCGGAAGGGGACCGAGGTCGAGGGCGCCGAGACCGGGGACCCGGAGGTGCGACGGCCCGTGCCGACGCCGGGCGACGACCTCCGGAGATGGCTCGTACACGTCGACGCCTTCGGCCGGTCGTCGATGCGGACCCGGCGGCGGATCCGCGAACGGCTCCGGTCGGCCGCCGTCTCGGTCCTCAGGCGCCGGGAGCGATCCAGCCTGCCGACCGCCCGCGAACGGGTCGCCTCGGGCGAGTGGACTGACGACCCCCACGCGGCGGTGTTCGTCGGGGACGCCTCCGTGGACGAACCGCCGGCACTGGCGGACCTCTCGGTGTCGCTGTCGTTGCGCTCGCGGTTCGGGCACCGCGCCCGGCGGACCATGGCGTCGGTGCTGGACCTCGCCGACGCGACGGCGGGCGACGGCGACCGGCCGGACGGGGCCGACGACCTCGCCCCCGGCCCGGCCACGGCGAGTCCCGGGACGACCGTCGACCGGGAGACCGAACGGTGGGCGGGCGTCGGAGCGCTCGCGCTGCTGGCCGGCGCAATCGGGATGGCGCTGACGCTGCCCAGCGTCCTGTTGCTGTCGGTGGTCGGGGTCACCTACGCTGCCTACGCCCGGCAGGCGTCCCCGCCGACGGTCGAGTTGACGGTCGAACGGGACCTGTCCGATCCGGAGCCGAACCCCGACGACGAGGTGGAGGTGACGGTCACGGTGCGCAACGACGGCGCGGAGACGCTGCCGGACCTCCGGCTGATCGACGGCGTCCCACCCGGATTGACCGTCGAGTCGGGCAGTCCCCGGCTCGGGACGGCGTTGCGGCCCGGCCGGCGTGCGACGTTCTCCTACACGGTGGTCGCCCGACGTGGCGACCACGAGTTCGGCCCGTTGCAGGTCATCGCCCGGGACGCCAGCGGGGCCGCCGAACGCGAGGTTGCCGTCGAGGCACCGGGGACGCTCTCGTGCGTCCCGCCGCTGGAAGCCACCGGGACGGTGCCGCTGTCCGGGACCGCGACCCGGTACGCAGGGCGGGTCGCCACGGATTCGGGCGGCGAGGGCGTCGAGTTCCACGCCACCCGCGAGTACCGACCCGGCGACCCGCCGAACCGCATCGACTGGAACCGTCACGCCCGCACCCGCGAACTGGCGACCCTGCTGTTCCGCGAGGAACGGGCGGCGACGGTCGTGCTGCTGGTCGACGTCCGCAAGCAGGCCTACCGGGCACCCGGCCCCGATTCGGCCAACGCCGTCGAGCGCTCCGTGGTGGCGGCCGGCCGGGCGTTCGAGAGCCTGCTGGCGGGTGGCGACCGGGTCGGCATCGCGTCGTTCGGGCCGCGGGACTGCTGGCTGGCGCCGGGCGCCGGCAACAGCCACCGCGAGCGGGCCAGGCGGCTGCTGGCGACCCACGAGGCGTTCTCGGTCGTCCCGCCGGAGACGGAGTTCCTGCCGAGCGCGAGGCTGGCCGACGTCCGCCGGCGGGCGCCCGTCGACGCCCAGTTCGTCCTGCTGTCGCCGGTCACCGACGACTACGTCGGGACGGTCGCGCGGCGCCTGCAGGCCCACGGCCACCCGGTGACCGTCCTCAGTCCCGACGTCACGGCCGACGGCGACCCGGCGCGACGGCTGGCGCGGGTCGAGCGGGGGCTCCGGCTGAACGCGCTCCGCGAGCACGACGTCCGCGTCGTGGACTGGGCGGCCGACGAGGACCTCTCGGTCGCGCTACAACGCGCCAGCCAGGGGTGGTCGCCGTGAGCGTCGGCGTCGCCCGCGGGCCGACCCGGACGGCCGTGGTGCTGTCGATGGGTGCGGCGGCCGTCGCCGTCCTCGCGCTGGTCGCCGGCGGCGTTCCGTCGGGCGTCGGCGTCGGCGCGGTCGGCGCCGCGATGCTCGTCGGCGGGACCCTCGCCGGGAGCCGGACGGTCCTCGATTACGCCGCGCTGGTGACCTTCGGCGCCGTCGTCTTCTCGGGGGTCGGCGGCGCCCACCCCGGGCCGATGCTGGTGAGCCTCGTGGCGCTGGTGGTCGCCTGGGACGCCGGCGAACAGGCGATCAACGTCGGCGAGCAACTGGGCCGGGGGGCCCGCACCCGGCGGGCCGAGACCGTCCACGTGGCGTCGACGACCGTCGTCGGCCTGGGCGGGGCGGGCGTCGGCTACGGCGTCTACCGACTCGCCGGCGGCGGCCAACCCGCCTCGGCGCTGGTAGTCCTGTTGCTCGGGACGGTGGCCATCGTCTGGGCGCTCCGGCGATGAGCGCGGTCGGTAGCTTCGACCGGTCGACCTCCGGAGGGGGTTTAAAGAGCGCCAGACGCGCGACGACGCGCCGGCGGTAAGGCAAAACCGCCGTACTCCGACCGGACCGGCGGGAATCGAGCGATTCATCCGGAGACGACCAGGTCCTCGACGGTGACGTGTAACTCGTAGTAGTCACCGTCGTAATACAGGTACGCGAACTCCAGATACCGTGGGCTAGCGATGCCCCTGCTTTGCTCCGTCACCGTCCGCTCGACCCTCTCGACGAATCGCTCCAGTTCCGCCGACTCGGAACAGGTCTCGTACCGGCCCTCCTGCAGTGCGGCGTCCACGATCTCCCGTTGTCCGGGGGCAAGCCCGGAATACGCTATGGGCGATACGTTCGCTACCTGCTCCGCGGTCAGATCCGCGGGAGCGGCCCGGATCGTCGTACTTCGCATCTGCGAGCAGGACTCGAAAACGTCGAGACACCCCGAGGTCGAAGCCACGGCACTCGCGGATGCGACGACGAACGACCGCCTCTGCATGCTCCGTTCGTCACTCCGACAGAACCCGTGGGCGGGTAAAATCACCGATTCGTCGGCCCGTAGACGACGCGACCACTCGTTGAATCCCCGGAAACGGCCCTCCGGTGACGGCTTACTCGATCTCGACGTCGATGGCTTCCCGGGACTCCGAGCGACTGGACTCCGCGAGGTCCTCGACTGCCAGCTTGACGTTCCACTTGTTGGCCTTCCAGGCGGCGTCGAACAGCGTCCCCAGGACCGGGACGGAACCGCCGGTCGCGTCGACGGCGACGTTCGCGAGCATCCGCAACAGCGTCCCCGTCGAGACGCCGAGCCGGGTGGCCTCGGCCACGATGTACAGCGAGAGGACAGCACCGGCGGCGTCGCCCCCGACCGGGAGGACGCTCAGGACGGGGTCCAGGCCGACCCGGTAGTTCGTGCCCGGGATCGTCACGCTCTCGTCGAGGACGCGGGCCACGTACTGCATCCGCCTGATCGCGTCGCGGTCGACCGACGCGGGGAGATCCGACTCCAGCGCCGTCCCGTCGACCAGAGTGCTGTCCTCTTCCATGGGTCGAAACAGGGCACCGACGGGGATAAACTCGGCGGTGGGTCGGGCGTCGACGGCGGTTACCGTCGACGCCGGAACCCTCGAACGCGCCGTCGGCGCCGGACCCTCCAACGTACCGTCGACGCCGGAAACCTGATCGTTTCCTAACATTCGGCCCCCTGGGGGAATAGTTAAGTTATGTGCGAACGTGTAACGAGATGATGTCGAAACGAGACACCTCCCCAGGGATGGACTACGCACCGGTCGGAACGGACCTGAAGGAACGGTTCGACACGAAGTTCGAGACCGAGGACCTCGACCACCGGAGCGCGATCGAAACGGCGCCGACGTGTACCGCCTCGTGCTGTACGGGCGCTTTCAGTGAGTGTAGCCTGTAGGGGCGACCGATCCCCGGTCGACCCGGGATGGGGCCGGGGTCCGCCGTGACCGGGCCGTTCGACGACGTCGAACGCCGCCTGATCGCCGGCGGCGCCAGGACGCTGTTCGAGCGACTCTCGGACCCCGACGCGCTCGAACCCGGGCTGCTCGACGAGTCGGAGGTGACCGAAATTCTCGACGCGTGGCGGGACCAGTTCCCGGACGACGCGTCCTTCGAGCGCCGCCTGGATCGGGTCGACGCCTCCGTCGAGGACTGCCGACGGGCCGTCGCCAGCGGCTGCCTCGCCGACGACCGGCCGGCACCGGACTGGGTCGATCGGCTCGCGGAGGTCGTCGCCGCGATCCAGGCGCGCGGGTTCGACGCCCCCGACGAGGGGGTCGACCCGACCGAGCGGCCCGCGTTCGGACGGGTGACGGCCGCGATGGCGTCGGTCGGTCGGCAGCGCCTCCCCGAGGAACCCGTGAGGAGCCTGCTGACCGACGAGGCGGTCGAGTCCGTGACCGAGTGGTTCCGCCGGCAACTGCACTCCTCGTTCGTCCGCGTCCTCTTCGTCGAGTGCAAGTCCTTCGTCGCGGCACACGACCGCGAGCGGGCCCTCGCCGATCCGTCGGCGTTCGATTCCCCGCCGACGGAGTACTACGAGGCGTTCCTGGCGTACCTCTCGGAGGGGGGCTTCGCCGACCTGTGCGTGGAGTACCCGATGTTCGGGCGGCTACTGGAGACCCAGGTTCGGCAGCTCGAGGAGTACGTCCGGGAGCTGTGTCGCCGGATTCGGGCGGACCGGGACGCGATAGCCGAGCGGTTCGGCGATTCCGGGGACCTCGGAGCGGTCGTCGACCTGGAGCCGCTCGCTGACGACACCCACCGGGGCGGGCGAGCCGTGACCTACGTCGCCTTCGAGTCGGGCGTCGAAGTGGTGTACAAACCCCGTAGCGTCGACGCGGGCGAGACCTTCTATCGACTGCTGGACCGGCTCGACGAGCACCTGTCGGTACCCGGCTTCCGGACGCCGACGTACCTCCCCCGGGAGGAGTACGGCTACATGGAGTACCTCGAACACGAGGAGTGCCCGGACCGGGCGGCCGTCGAGCGGTACTACCGGCGCGCGGGCGCGCTGCTGGCGGTCGCGTACTTCCTGGAGTTCGTCGACTGCCAGTACGAGAACCTGCTGGCCGCGGGCGAACAGCCGGTGTTCGTCGACGCCGAGACGGTGTTGCACCCGTACTTCGACACCGCCCGGCGGCCGGTCCGGACGAGCGCCGACGCGCTGCGACGCGACGGCGTCCTGTTGACCGCGCTGTTGCCCCACAGGGTCGCGGACGTCTACGAGGACGACGGGCCGGACTGGAACGCCGCAATCGCCGGCCTCGGCGTCGACTCCGGGCCCGTCGAGATCGAGGACAACCGGGTCCCCCGGATCGAGGCGGCCAACACCGACGTGATGTCCGTCGAGAACGTCCCGGTCGAGGTCGACCGGAGCGAGAACGTGCCGGCAGTCGACGGGACCGCCCAGCCACCGGCGGCGTTCGTGGACAGCATCGTCGACGGCTTCGAGGACGCCTACGGGACGGTCCTCCGACTGCGGTCGTCCGGCCGTCTCGCGGACCTCGGGTTGCCGGACGCCTTCGCCGGCGTCGACAACCGCGTCGTGTACCGGCCGACCCTGGAGTACGGCAACGTCGTCCGGTCGCTGTGTTCGCGGCGGGCCCTCGCCGACGGCGCCGCGTTCAGCGTCGAGATGGAGACGCTCGCCGTCCCGTTCTGTGACGGTACGGTCGCGGAACCGCGGCCCTGGTCCGTCTACGACGCCGAACGCCGGACGCTCGGTCGGCTCGACCCGCCCCGCTTAGAGGCCAGGACCGACGGGACCGGGGTTCGGCTGGCCGACGGCGACCTCGAAACGAGCGCCGACGCGCCGGGGATCGAGCGCTGTCGCCGGCGCATCGAGTCGGCCGACCGCGCCGACATGCACGAGCAGGTCGAGTTCATTCGCGGGAGCTGCGGCGTGTTGCCCAGTCCCGCGTCCGTCCGGGACGACCAGTACCCGCCGACGCCCGCGTCCGACGACCGACTCCTGGAAGAAGCGCGGGCGCTGTTCGAGCGCGTCCGCGACGCTGGCCTGGAAACCGGCGGCACCTACCACTGGGGCACGATCAAACCGTGGACCGTCGGCAACGGCGAACCGCTCTCGCTGCTGCCGGTCGACGATTCGCTTTACTTCGGCCGGTGTGGCATCGCGCTGTTTTCGGCGGCGCTGTATCGGGTCACCGGCGACTCGGCGTACCGACGGTTCGCGCTCGACGCGGTCGGGCCGGTCCGGGACGCGCTCGCGGCCGGTCGAGGGGCGAAGGCACTGGAGCACCTCGGGGGCGCGACCGGCGTCGGATCGGTCGCGTACGGGTTGGCGGCCGTCGGCGACCTCCTGGACGAGCGGACGGTGATCGAGGACGCCACGGCCGTCGGGACCGCCATCTCCGCCGACCGCATCGAAGCCGACGACGACTACGACGTCGTCGGCGGCGCCGCCGGCACGATCCTGGGGCTGCTCGGGGTGAACGACCGGCTGGCGTCCCCGGAGCTGATCGAGGTGGCCACCACCTGTGGCGATCACCTGCTACGCGCCAGTCGGACCGTCGAGGGCGGGCGCGCATGGGACACCTTCGACGGCAGCCGGCCGCTGACCGGGTTCGCCCACGGCACGGCCGGGGTCGCCTACGCACTGGCCAGGCTCGCCGACGCTACTGGCCGGACGGTCTATCGCGACGCGGCCCGCGAGGCAATCGAGTACGAGGCGGCGGCGTACGCGCCCGACGCCGGCAACTGGCCGGACTACCGGACCGACGACTGGACGGACGAGTACGCCGACCAGTGGTGTCACGGCCGTAGCGGCGTCGGACTTGCCCGCATCGGGACGGCGGAGTACCTCTCCAGCGACCTCGTTACCCGGGGCATCGACCGCGCCGCCTCGACGTTCGACCACGAGGTCGTCCCCCTGGACCACCTCTGCTGTGGCAACGCCGGCCGGGCGGCGTTCCTGCTGGCTGCCGAACGCCGGTACGACCGGTGCGCGGGACGGGCCAGGTCGCTGCTCGGCGCCACGCTCGCCCGCAAGGAGGCGACCGGTTCGTACCAGCTACATTCGTACACCGAACGGATCGTCGACCCGTCGCTGTTCATGGGCCTCTCCGGCATCGGCTACGCGATGGTGCGGCAGACGGCACCCGGGGAACTCCCGGCAGTGTTGCTCTGGGAGTAATCCGCCGGCCGTCGGGGAATCGACCGGGGGTTACTCCACGGTCGGGACCGGGACCTCCTCAAGCACGTCCTCGACCACCTGGACCTTCTCGACGTTGTTGACGGTGGCGTCCGGGGTCAGGACGAGGCGGTGGGCCAGCACGGGACGGGCGACCCCCTTGACGTCGTCGGGAGTGACGTACTCCCGGCCCTCGATGACCGCGCGGGCGCGGGCGGTCTCGAACAGCCGCTGGGTACCACGCGGGGAGACGCCGACGTCGACGCGGCGGTCCTCGCGGGTCGCCCGCGCGACCGTCGCCATGTACGCCAGCAGGTCATCGTCGACGCGGATCGTCTCCGGGACCTGCTGGAGCGCCTGGACGTCCTCCGTCGAGAGGACGGCGTCGATGGACGGCGACTGGGTCTCGCGGCCGGCCCGGCGGCGCAGCAACTCGACCTCGCCGGTCTCGTCGGGGTAGCCGATGCTGGTTTTCACCATGAAGCGGTCGATCTGGGCCTCCGGCAGCGGGAAGGTGCCCTCGCTCTCGACGGGGTTCTGGGTCGCGATGACGATGAACGGGTCCGGGAGCATCCGGGTGTCGCCGTCGGTGGTGACCTGCCGTTCCTCCATCGCCTCCAGCAGGGCGGCCTGGGTCTTGGGGGGTGCGCGGTTGATCTCGTCGGCCAGGACGACGTTGGCGAAGATCGGTCCCTCGTTGAACTCGAACTCGCGGGTTCCTTCGTTGAAGACGTGGGTGCCCGTGACGTCGGCGGGCAGCAGGTCCGGCGTGAACTGGATTCGGGAGAAGGACAGTCCGAGCGCGGACGCGACCGTCCGGGCGGTCAGGGTCTTGC
>CAYTAG010000011.1:0-6216 GCA_964435625.1 uncultured Halobacteriales archaeon
GGACGAGGCGACCAGCGACGTCGACACCGAGACGGAGATGCTCATCCAGCGCTCGCTGGACGACCTCACCGCCGACCGCACGACCTTCGCCATCGCCCATCGCCTGTCGACCATCAAGGCCGCCGACAAGATCGTCGTCCTGGAGGACGGCAAGATCGTCGAGCGGGGCACCCACGACGAGTTGATCGACGAGGACGGCCTGTACGCCCACCTCTGGGGCGTCCAGGCCGGCGAGATCGACGAACTCCCCGACGAGTTCATCGAGCGGGCCGCCCGGCGGGCCAACCGGGCCGAGGCGGAGACGACCGACGACGACTGACACACGGCGGCCGCTCGTGGCCGTCGCGTCAGTAGGAGTCGAAGGCGTCTCGGTTCCATCGTCCCCTGATCGGTCGTAAATTACATTGTAGACTCGTCGCAATTCAGGGGTAGTGAACGATCCCGGAAGACAGGGACCGGTCGAGGGATGCCTCGAACCCCGCCGACGTTCATTCGGCCGGAAAGGGACGTCCGTCACGGCCGTCGAGGACGTCGACGGCCCCGTCGAGGGGGGAATAGTGCGATGAGCGACGCCACCAGGGGGTCGGCTTCGGACGAGCAGGGCATCCCGGGACGGCGGCCCGTCGGCGACCGCAGGACGTGGCTCACCGTCGCGCGCAAGGACGTCGCGGACGCCGCCCGGTCCTGGCAGGCGTACGTGCTCGCGGCGGTGTTCACGACCGCGACGCTGGTCCGGGGACTCGAACCGGTCTTGGAGGCCGCGGCCAACAACGTCGAAGACACGACCTACACCGCCCACGACGGTCTGTTGAGCCTGGCGGCTTCCGTGGAAGTCGTCGTCCCGCTGGTCGCCCTGTTGTTCGGTCACGTGGCAATCGCCGGGGACCACGAGCGAGGGAGCCTCCGGACGCTGCTGGCCCTTCCCGTTTCCCGCCGGGACGTCCTCCTCGGGACGCTCCTCGGACGAGTCGGGGTCCTGTGGGCGACGCTCGCCGTCGGTCTCATTCTGGCCGCCGTTCCGATGTGGTTCGCGTACGGTGACCTGGACGTGCTCACGTACGCCGGATTCTCGGCGGCGATTCTGGTGCTCGGGACGGTCTTCGTAACGATGGCCGTCGGCATTTCGGCGGCATCGCGCACCAGTGGTCGCGCTTTAACCTGGTCCCTGTTTATCTTCGTGTTGACGACGTTCCTCTGGGAGTTGCTCCTGTGGCTCCAACAGTTCATAACCGGTGTTTCGCCAGAGATACGAATGGACGGACCGAATATTGCTCCTGGCTGGTATCTACTCCTGGACCGCGTCCAGCCAGGCACCGCCTGGCGTCACGTCGTTAATGAATGGGTTGTCCAGGTATTACCTGATAGAGTCGAGAGCACGCCTGAACACGAACCGTTTCTAACGACGCCCGGTCCGGAGCCGTTCTACCTCGACGAGTGGGCGCTACTGCTTGGGTTGCTTGCCTGGGGTGCACTCCCGTTGGTTATAGGTTATTTTCGGTTCAAAAATTTGGAGATCGGCTAGCTTGGACGCAGTTTTCATAAATATATTTAATATTTGGGATTAGTTATGGGATGTGATTGTATTAAAAATAGTTTATGGAGTGGCCATAATATATTTGTGTAATTACGGCTTTAAACAATATGTGGATCGAGACATTCAAGGTTCCCGAAAGAACAGGCGTCAACTCCTCAAATCGATCGCTACTGGCTCAGGTGCAGTAGGGATAGCAATGGCTTCAACGCAGGGAGTCGCTGCAAAGCGATCCTTGGAAAAGGGGGAACGAGCTACAAAGCACCCGAACTCGAAACGACTCCGAGAAAGATATGGGTCACCTAAAAAAGCTCGTGAGTTGTTAATTAATGAAGCGGATGGTCTTGTCAACAAATTCCACGAGATAGGTATACTACCTGAAGAAAACATTGATGTATACGATTTCGAAAAGGCGGCTAACGGAACTGGGGAAGTCTATCTCAGCTTCGTAACAATACAAAAGGACAAAAACTCACCAGAAGTTGGTAAGGTTCGGTTACGGCGTGAAACTACGGAATATTCCGTGTCAGTTATCGTAGAACCTGATTCCGGTCATGCTTATGCAATTGCAGTCAGTGAGGAGTCCGAAAACCGTCTCGCAGTTAAGGGTGAAGGTCTAGTGGATGCTAGGGATGATACAAGCGTTGACGGGGATTCTGTGACAAGTCAAGACTGTGAATGTTCAAGTTCTCCTTGTTCTTACTCTTACCCATGTGCAGGTAGCTTCTGTTGCGATACAGAGGATAGAACTTATGGTAAGCGCCTTGAATGGCCAACATTAATTTGTGAACCATACCGGGATTCTAATGGAGACTGTCAATGTGAATGTGATACATATTGTTCCGATTCCGACTATTATAATGCAGAGGACTGTTTGTGTGATTCCTCTATATGCGGTAATTGTAATTGTTGGTAATAGGGCTACTCCCATCCGATAAACTTAAAATGAACACTATGAGGGTGATTGAAACACATAAACTTACGAAGGTCTATCCCGGGACCCGCCGGATTCCCCTCGTTCGAGACGGGTCGGCGCCGACCACGGCCGTCCGGAGCCTTGACCTCACCGTCCAAGAGGGCGAGGTGTTCGGATTCCTCGGTCCGAACGGCGCCGGGAAGTCGACCACCATCAACCTCCTGCTCGGCTACCTGAAACCGACATCTGGATCTGCCAAGGTGCTTGGTAAGGACGCTCAGGAAGATTCACTCGAAATCCGGGACCGAATCGGTGTCCTTCCCGAGCGACTCACGCTGTGGCCGCGACTCACGGCAAGGGGCCACCTCCGTCTCGCCGCGGACGCAAAGGACGTCCCTGCCCGCCCGGAACATCACCTCGAACGGGTCGGCCTCGGTGACGCCGTCGACCGCCGCGTCGGCGAGTTCTCGACGGGGATGCGCCAGCGACTCGGCCTGGCGATGGCGCTGGTCGGAGACCCGGACCTCTTGATCCTCGACGAACCGACCGCCGGGCTGGACCCCAACGGCGTCCGACGGCTACGAGAGATCATCCGGGGAGAGGTCGACCGCGGTGCCACCGTTTTCTTCTCCAGTCACGTCCTCGACCAGGTCGAGGCGGTCTGCGACCGCGTCGGAATTCTCCGGGAGGGCGAACTCGTTGCCGTCGATACTCTCGGGGGGCTCCGTGCAAAGGCAGACGGGGCCGTCGAGCTAACCGTCCGGGTCGACGCCATCCCCGACGGTGCCCTGGAGGCGGTCCGTGCCGTCCCAGGGGTCGTTGAGGCCGATATGGCCGGCGAGGAGATTCTCGCCACGTGTACGTCCGGGTCCGTGAAGGTCGACGTTCTCGACGCGATCCGGGAGGCGGGAGCCACGGTCGAGCAGTTCGACAGTGATACGATGGACCTGGAGACGCTGTTCGCGGCCTTCGCAGGGGACGGATCGGCCGACGACGGGCCGTCCCTGGGTCACGCCGCTGACCGTGAATCCGGCGAGGTGGAACAATGAGCGGGGCAAGCGAGTCGGCCGCTGACGAGCAAACCGGAAACGAGTGGACCCGGCGGCCCGTCGGGGACCGTCGGGCGTGGCTCACCGTCGCGCGCAAGGACGTCGCGGACGCCGCCCGGTCCTGGCAGGCGTACGTGCTCGCGGCGGTGTTCACGACCGCGATGACCTTCGGTGGGCTCGAACCCGTCCTGTCGGTCATGGCCATCGAAATCGCGAACCCGACCTACGCCGCCCACGACGGACTGATCGGTATCGCCAACGCCACGGAGGCCGTCGTTCCGCTGGTGGGTCTGTTGTTCGGCCACGTGGCGATCACGGGGGAGTACGAACGGGGCAGCCTCAGGACGTTGCTCGCGTTACCCATCTCCCGCCGTGACGTCCTCCTCGGGACGCTCTTCGGCCGGATTGTAGTCTTCTGGACGATGGCGGGCGTGGGACTGGCGGTATCCCTCGTTTCGATGTGGCTGCTGTACGACGACCTGGACGTAATCACGTTCGCCGGGGTGTCAGCGATGGTCCTGGTGTTCGGGGCGGTCTTCGTGACCATGGCCGTCGGCATCTCGGCGGCGTCGCGCACTCGCGGCCGGGCGCTTGGCTGGACAATGGCCGTTTTTGCGCTGTTCACCTTCCTCTGGGACGTGGTTCTGGCGCTTCACGAACTCGTGACTGACCATCCACCGCCGGTCGAATACCTGACGGAGCCGGATCGGGCCGCTGGGACGTACGTGTTCCTGGACCGCGCCCACCCGAGCACCGCGTGGCGCCACGTCGTCAGCGACTGGATCGTGCCGGTGTTTACAGATGCGAAGATTGGAACGGGCCGCCACGACCCGACACTGACGACCCACGGACCGGAGCCGTTCTACCTCGACGAGTGGGTTCTGCTGGTGGTGTTGCTCGCCTGGGGCGTCGTCCCGCTGGCGGTCGGCTACTGGCGCTTCCGGAACGCGGAGGTCGCCTAGATCGGCCGAGCGCCCAGCGTTGCCGTTGCTAGTCGTCCATGCTCCCGGGTCGTCACGTCCCCCGTACCTGTCGGAAGTTCGAAAGCTCTACCCGGGCCCCTGAGCGTGCACCTCGCGGAGGAGAAGTGGATCGACGCCTCGACCTCCGCGAGACGCTATGCACGTAGCGTGAACCTTTATTCTACTGTGATAAAATTCCGAAACCATGGGTTTGTCCCTATCGAAGATGACGGGCGCGGTCCAGATCACGCGGGGGCCGGAGTGACCACCCTTGGATCGCCTACCGAACCTCTCGAAGCGGACCCTCGTGTTGATCGGCGTCGTCGTCGTCGCGATACTGCTGTGGGGGCTGGCGGTCGTGATTCCGCTCGTCGTTCTGGTTGGCATCGTCGTGGGGGTGCTCCGGCTGATCGGCGTCGACGTGCCGTTCCTTCCGCCGGGTCCCGGCGACGAGCCCGACGGACCGGACGAGCCCGACCGGCCGGACGAGCCCGACCGGCCGGACGGACCCGGGCGAACGGGACTCACTGCGCACGCAACGGGCACGTTCGAGACGCCCGGCGGCTCGGGGACCGTGGCCGTGACCGGGCTGGGGTTCGAACCCGACGCCCTCCTGCTCACGGCGACGACCGACGCGAGTGACTCGCGAGCGCCCGAGCGGACCGACAGCTGGTCGTACGGCAAGGTCCTCCGGCGCGGCGACGGGATCGTCGAGAACGTCGTCGCCGTGGCCGACGACGTCCGGCGCACGGACGCCGCGGTCAGCGCGGCGAGCACGGACGCGGCCGTCGACCTGTACGTCTACGGCGACGACGGGGTCGGCAGCCTGTCCGGCAGCGTCGTGGGGACGACCCCGGACGGCTTCGAGGTGGCGTTCGACGCGTCGGCGGTCCCGGACGACCGGGCCGACGAACGCCACCCGGTCGCCTACCGGGCGTTCGCGACCGCAGACGAGAACGACGTCGCCATCGGCTACGTCCCGGTGCCCGACGAGCGCGTCCCGCGCTCCGCGGGGGGCAACCCCGACGGAGCCGGGCCAGGAGCCGGTTCCGGCGGGGCCGGACCGGGTTCCGCCGCCGGCCATCCGTCGGGGGAATCGGCCGCCGTGCAGTCGGTCGACCTCGGCTTCGAGCCGGACTACGTCGCGGTAACGGCGACCAACGCCGCCGGGATGGGCGAGGCGACCCGCGCGGACGCCGTCGGCGTCTCCCACGGTGACGTGATCGGACGCGACCGGACGCACGACCAGCGCGTGGTCAACAGCACGCTGGATCCCCGGCGGACGGACCGCAACAGCTACGCGGCCACGGAGGACCACGCCGTCCACCTGCTGTACGGCGTCGGTGGGGGCCGGTCCGGCCGGACCACCGCCCGGGTGACGTCGCTGGACGGCCGACTGGAGCTGACCTACGACGAGGTGGCCGGGAACGGCGTCGTCACCTACTTCGCGGTGACCACCGGGGAGCAGACGCCGGCCACGGGGTACTTCGGGGTCCCCGGCCCGGCCGGCGACGGGCGGCTGTCCGTCGACGTCGGGTTCCGGCCGGCGGTCGTCGAGCTGTCGACCTGCAACGTCGACGTCGTCGGCGGCAAGCGAACCATCGACGACAGCCCGCTGTCGTTCGGCTGGGCGCACGGCGTCGCGGTCGCGGACGACGGCACCGTCAGGTCCCACCTGCTCCACGAGTCGGGCGGCGCCGACGCGATTCCACCGCCGGGCGGCGGACGGGCCGGCCACGCCGACGGCGGCGTCACGGC
>CAYTAG010000011.1:6316-34949 GCA_964435625.1 uncultured Halobacteriales archaeon
CACGGCGTCCGATCCGTCCACCGTCGGGGGCGGCTCGGCTTCAGACGCGTCCGCTGTCGGCGGCTCGACTCCCGACGCGTCCGCCGGGGACGGTCCGACGGCCACCGCGTTCGCGGTCGGCCCGGACGGCACCGTCCTCGGCCGGGACGACGTCGAGGTGACGGCCCTCACCGACACCGGGTTCGTCGTCGAGGTCACGGACGCGAGTTCGGCCCGGCGAGCCGACGCCGCGGAGCGGCGGCCGGTGGTGTTCTACACGGCCTGGCCGGCCACGGGGGCGGGGGGACGACCGTGATCCCGACGAGTTCCCCGGTAGTCCCCACCGTCCCGGCCCGCCCCGGACCTGTCCAGGAGCGTTCCCGGAACCGCCCCCGATCACCACAGCGGGGTCCCGGGAATCGAACCGACCCGATTCAGGAGCGACGATACATGTATACGAGTTCATTCGCGACCGGACGAACCGTTTCAGACCGTACCGCCGTCCCCGGGGAGGTGACCTGAGCGATGGCGCGACGCTCGTCCGGCCGGGGGCCGGTCCGGGTCGCCCGTTCGCAGCTCAGGAGCGTCGAGGATCACTGCGAGACCGCGCGGGCGGCGCTGATCGACCTCAGCGACCGCCTCGACGGCGACGGCGGACAAACGGCGTTACGGCAGGCGCTCGCCGACGAGCCGCCGCTGGCGGCGACCTGTCGGAGCATCAGGACGAACACGTTCGAGACCCTGCACCGACAGCTCTCGAAGCTCGTCGCCGGCGACTCCGAATCCGCCGGTGACCTCTCGGTCGCGACGCTGGACGACGCCGTCGCCGAGATGGGCGACCACCACCGCCGACTGATGGAGGCGGTCGCCCGGCTGGAGGACCTCGCGGCTGCAGACGGGTTCGACGACGCGGCGGCCAGGCGGACGGTCGCCGACGCGATCCGTGCGGTCGATCACGTCCGGACGACGGTCGAACTGCTGGGGTACAAACTCGCCGAAGCGTCCACGACGATCGAGTCGACGGACCAACCCGCGTACCAGGTGACCGGCCTGGTCATCCACGGCGACGAACCACTGCCGGGGGTCACGGTGCGGGCGGTCGACGTCGACAGGGCGAGCGAACAGCGGCTCGGGGAGGCGATCACCGACGAGGAAGGCCGCTACCGGATCACCTACACCCGGCCGGACTTCTCGCGCGCCGAACGCGGCGGGGCGGACCTGGTTGTCCGGGTCCACGACGAGGTGGACGCGCCCATCGGGGCGTCGCGCCGCCGACACGGCGTCAGCCGGGAGGCGACGGTCGACGTGGAGATTCCCGCGGACGTCCGGATCGAACCGACCGAGTACGCTCGCCTCCGGGCCGAACTCGAACCGCTGGTCCGGGGGACGAGCGTCGGGGCGCTGTCCGATTCGGACGTGTCCTTTCTCGTGGCGGAACTCGAACTCGGGGACCGCGACGTCTACCCGGCCGACGAGCGCTCGCTGGTGTTTCTCCGGGAGGCGGCCGCGCTCTCCGGCCGGACGCCCTTCGGGGAGCAGGCGCTCTACGGGATCGCTCGCCTGTGGAACGGGATCGGTCACCGCGAGGAACTGGCCGGCGCGTCGGCGGACGAACTCGTCGAGACGATCCATGCCGCCGTCGAGGAGTGGATCGTCGACGTCGACACCGAGGAACTGGCGTCGTCGGTCGAGCGAGCACTGGAAAGACTCCGGGCGGTCACCGAACGGGCCGCCAAACGCGAAGCGACGGCCACGGTCGCGGTCTTCGACGACCAACGACGGCCGCTACGGAACTACGAAGTCGAGATCACGGACGCGACCGAGTCGGGCAGGTCCCGGACGGTCCGGACCGACCAGGCCGGCCGGGCGGGGTTTTCGTACCTGACGGACGAGGCCGGCGAGAACCGCCGGTTCGTGGTGTCGGTGCACAACGACGGCGGTACCAGCATCCACGAGGAGACGATCCAGGTCGGCGACGGGAGCGTCAGGGAGGTGACCGTCGAGGAACCGGGCCAGGGGGCCTCGGGTCGGGCCACCGTGGGCGAACTCCATTCGACGGGCGTGCTGCCGGTGTCCGACGAGGTGGCCTCGTCGCTCGAGGACGTGACCCTGGACGAGATCAGGGTGGCGGGCCTCGACGAACTCGACGTCCCGCTGGACCCCGACCAGCCCGACGGCGAACTCCTGAACTCGATGGCGAACATGGAACTGACGACGGACCTCGGGACCGCGTCGACCCTGGGCGACCTGGGGTTCGCCGGGGCGGTCGACGTCGCGACGACGACGCCGTCGGCGTTCGGGCGACGGACGGCCGAGTCGTTGCCGGCCGACGTCGCCGAGATCGTCCACTCGCGGTCGGCCGCCCAGTCGTTCTACCTCGACAGCCGGATGGTGGAGCGACGGGCCGCGCTGGCGAACGGCCAGTTCAGCCGGGGGCTCCCGGACGACGACCCGACCGTTCCGTCGAACGGAGGTGAGGACTGATGCCGGAGAAACACAGATACGACAAGGACAAACACAAGAGCAAAGACGAGCGGAACGAACGCGACCGGCGGCGCAAGTACGACGACCGCGACGAGGAGAGCGAGCCGGAACCCGAACCGGACCAGCCGGGGACCGACGGCGACGCGAACGCGCTGGACGCCTACCAGTGTGACTGCGAGGACTGCGAGTCGGCGGTCAGCCCGTCGGCGTACCTCGCGTACCTGTTGCGGTACGCCACCACCCACCTCGAATCGGGGGCCGGCAGCGAGGGCGGCGGCCCGGGGGTCTCTCACCGCGTCTACAAGCTGGAGGCGCCGAGTAACACCGGTGAGGACGACGAACTCCGGACCCTGAAGGCGGCCGTGGCCGTCACCGACAGCGGGGCGACGGACGACCTCGAAGCCGAGGTCGACGACTGGCTCTCGGGGACCGGCAACTACGACGGCCTCCTCGACCGCAGGGGTCAAGACCGGGTCACGGTGCGCGTGGGAACGACGGGACCGAACGGGTCGCCGGTCGTCGAACCCGCCGCCGTCCTGGTCGGCCCCGGAACGACGGTCGACTTCGAGTGGGACAGCGGGCCGTACGCGATGTTCGTCGCGAGCGCGGTCCCGTCGGTGCAGACGAACAGCTGGATCTCGTACCCGGCCGAGGCCGGGGCGTCGGAGTCGTACACCTTCGAACTCGATCCCGGGGCGACCGAGGACGTGGACGCCGTCTCGCTGGATGAACTGGCCGAGGAGATCCTCTGTCAACCCCTCGACCGGCTCCCCGTCGGGTGCGAGGCCGGCGAGGAGACGGTGAGACACGTCCGCCTGTGCGTGGAGTCGCTGCTGAAGTACATGGAAACCAACACCTCCCTGACGGACTACGACCCCGACCGCGGGGAGGACTACCCGGCCTTTTTCGACGAGGACGACCGGATGGCGGAGTTCCGGCTGACCGCCTACCGGGAGCTACTGGACCAGTGGGGAACCTCGCGGGAGGACTTGCGCGACGCCGCACACGACGAGGACAGCCGCGAGCGGACCGCGGACGCCATCGGCGTCCCCGAGTCGGTGGTTTCGCGGTTCCGACTCGACCACAGCGCGGACCTGCTGGACGACGACGCCGTTTCCGAGACCAACCTGGAGGACCTGTTCGGACTGCCGCGGGCCACCATCCTGGAGGACGTCAAGAACCTCGACGGGATCGAACGGACCGACCAGCGGATGGCGGACCTCGCGCTGGACCGCCTGGAGGAGCCGTGGATCCGCATCTGGCGTCACGAGCAGCTGCGCGAGGACTGGCACGACCGGGACTACCCGGCGGACCCGTACCCGTTCTACCTGGACGACGGGACGACGGGTGATCCCGTCGGCGAGACCGAGGTCCCGGTGCTGGACCCGGACCTCGTCGGCCCGGACGACGTCCGGCCGGGCAAGCCCGCGGCCGGGACCGACGGGGCGATCCCGCTGTCCGAGGACGACTGGCCGAGCACGCCGACGTCGCTGTCGGACACCCCTGCCGGGATGCCGGAGACGGACCGGGCCCGCACGCTGTGGGAGGACCGCCGCAAGTGGGTCGACGCCCGACTCGACGACGCCTGGGGGCGGCTCCCGACCGGTGGCGACGACGAGAGTGACGACGACAGCGGCGTCGGCGACGCCGTGGCCCTGTTGAACGGCATGCTCGACGCCATCGACTACGATACCGACGGGCAGGGCGACAGCCACGACGCGGCCTGGTACCCGTCGACGTCCGTGACCGAAATCGCGGTCGGCGACGGAAGCAACGACGGCGGCCCGGGGAGCGACCCGGGCGCCGACACGGTCGACCTGGAACTGGACGACCTGGCGCTGGAGACGCCGGGCTTTCTCGCGGACCTGCTGTTGCTGTACGAGCAACTGACGGGCGACGCCGGGACTGCCGCCGAAGCCCGGGAGCGCCGGTACGACTCCGGTACGGCGGCGGGTTCGGTCGACCCCGACCGCGACCCGGCGGACGCGGCCGAGGAGGCGGTCGAGTCCCAGTTGCACCTCACCCGCGAGGCGTTCGGCAGGCTGGTCGAGTTGCTCCGTCGGTACTTCTCGGCGGACGACGAGGCGTTGACCGACGAGGAGTGGTGGGAGGTGGCGTCGATCACGGCCGGCGCCCGCAAGCGCGGGCTCTTCGACGTCTGGATCGCCGAGGAGAAGGCGAAGGCAGTCCACCTCGACAGGCGGACGTTCTGGCTGTCACGACGCGAGCCGAAGGAGGGGCGATGGTCGGGGCGCCTGCAAAAGCACGACGAGACGCCGGAAAACGGGCCGACGGAAAGGTCCGGCCCGGCGCCGTTCGTCGATCCCGAGCGGCTCGAACCGAGCGACCTGCGGGAGGACCCGTTCCCAAGGGCCGAGTATCCGGCCGACGACTCGCCGTCGCCGGCCGACCTCGCGGACGAGCCGTCGGGCCGGGCGGCGCGGACGCTCTACGAGCAGCGCAAGGCCCGCCTCGCGGCCCGGCGCGAGCGCCTGATCGACCGCTACGAGGAGCACCGTGACGACCTGGCGGGGGAGTTCGAGGCGGCCGTTTCCGACTACGAGGCCGACCGGCAGGCCCTCGTCGACCGGATCGAACAGTGGCGTCGGAACAACGACGGTGAGCTGCCCGCCGACCTCCGGAAGGCGAGTCCGCTCGACGCGATGCTCGACGCGGTCTACGGCGACCGCCAGTCGTGGGCCGACCACCTGGCGTCGATACGGACGGAACTGGACGACGACGGGTCGAGCGCGAAACTCGACCAGCTGGGGCTGACCGAACCGGAGTTCGAACGACTCCGGAGCCTCCGCGAGCGGGCCAAGCCGACGACCGCGGGGGAACTCTCCGGGGACGACCTGGCGGCGGTCTTCGACCTGCTGGCGACGGGCAATCCCCTCGATCCGGTGCTGGACGAGGTCTACCGGTCCGAGCGGGACGGTGATCTCTCGGACGCCTACGGGGGAGACGACGAGGCCGACTGGCGGTCGCTGTTCGCGCGCGCCGAGACGGCGGTCTCGGAGGCCGACGACGAGGACGACCGGCCCGAGATCCTGAAGACGCTACGGTTGACCCGCGAGGAGTTCGAGCAGGTCCGCCGGCTCCGCGAGGAGTCGATGCCGTCCCCGCGGGCGAGCCCGCCGGCCGCCCCGGTCGTCGCCGCGGCCGTGGCGACGCTCACCTCGACCTGGAAGCGCCTGGAGAAGTACGACCCGGACCTGGAGGGCAACTGGATCGCCCAGGAGACCGACGCAGACGTCACGAACTACTGGGACGCGTACAAGGCCCGGCTGCCGAAGTGGCGCGCGAGCCGCCAGGACCGCTCGCGGTGGCAGGAGGCCCTGCAGACCAGGAGCCGTCTACCGATCATCGACCCGGACCGTCTCGACGGCGTCGACGACCTCGCGGAACCGGGCTGGGAGACGCCGGGGTTCGAACTCTGGCGGGGGCGCAAGGAGACCCTCTCCGAACTGGCGTCGGCCGTCCTCGAACAGCCCATCTCGACGATTCGGGCGGCCTCGGACCCCGACCGGGCCGAACGGCTGTTCGACGACCTGATCGCGAGCGTCGTCGGCGTCGAGCTGGCGGACCTGCGGGCCATCGAGGAGCTTGCGGGCCGCGGCAACGGCGTCGAGGGGCTGCTGGCGCGGCTCGACCTGACGTCCGACCGGCTCTCGTACCTGCTGGACGTCGATACGAACCTGGGCCGTGGGGCGGTCACCGACGGGGAGTGGGACGACGTCAAGCACGTCCTGGTCCAGGTCTGGAAGCAGCGTCAGTACGGCCGCTGGCACCGCGAGGAGTGGGGCGAGGGCGTCCTGCTGGATCCCGACCAGTTCGACCTGCCGGCGCCCGACGATCCGTTCGAGCCGCCCGCCGACGACGATCCCGTCCGCTGGCGGGTCGACGTGCCGGGGCGGTGGGACTGGGAGGACACCCTGGAGACGCGGCTCGACCAGCTCGTTGCCGTCGACGACCGAATCGACGAGGCGGTCGCCGCGGCCGAACGCGAGGCCCTGCCGATCCTCCGCGAGCTACTGGTCGACCGGCTCGGCGCCGAGCGGTTCGGCGAGTCGACGTCCGTCGAGGAGCGAGCCGAACGGCTGACCGAGCGACTGTTCGTCGACGTCGAGTCCTATCCCGGCAACGAGACGACGCGGCTGAGCCAGGCGATCACGTCGCTGCAGTCGTTGATCGACCGCATCCGGACGGGGGCGGTCGACGAGCTGGCCGGGGTGTCGGTGTCCCTCGACGATCCGGACTTCGGCGACCGCTGGGAGTGGCTGGGCAGCTACCGGACCTGGAAGGCCGCCATGGGCGTGTACCTCTACCCCGAGAACGTCCTGCTGCCGACGTTGCGGCCGTGGCAGACCAAGCAGTTCGTCGACGTGGTCGACGACCACCGCGGCTCCCGGGAGTTCACCCAGGAGGACGCCGCCGAGGTCTTCGACGACTACCTCGATCACCTCGCGGACCTCGACGACGTCCGGCTGGACGGCGGGGCCGTCCAGGCCTGTTTCGGCGAGGGGACCGTCTCGCCGAAGAGTCCACAGACCCACACCGGCGGCGAGAACTACGTCGGGTACGTCTTCGCGCTTCCGGAGACACATTCGACGGAGCTGTACTGCCGGACGTTCGACCCGGCGGTGACCAACCGGGCCCACAGCGAACTCTGGCCGGTCGAGACGACCCAGGCGAACGTCGAGGGCTGGGAGCGGTTCGACCTCTCGGAGACGTTCAAGAACGCCGACGTCTCGTCGCTGATCGGTGCGTCCTACTACGACGGCGTCGTGTACCTGTTCCTGAAGCGGAGCGGCGACGACCGCTCCCACGAGGTCGGCTACCTCGAATTCGACGTCGCGGAGCGCTCCTGGTCGAAGTTCAAGACGGCCGGGTTCCCGGTGACGAGCCTCGAGTACACCAGGGGCGAGGAGTTCGTCACCGACGTCGAGGTCTTCCAGACGTCGATGGGGACGCCGCCGCGGGTGTTCCTCGAAACGGCGCTCGAACTCGAGGCGGGCGGCGAGCCCATCCCCCGGGAGAAGGCGATCAACCGCGACGTTTACGACGGTATCGAGGCGAAGATCGACTCGGCAAAGGAGGAGGCCGACGACGAGACGGTCTCCCTCTGGGAGGTGCTCGACGGGCGGGAACTGGCCTTCTACACCGGCGAGGTCTATCCGATGTACGTCGTCGAGTTCGGCGTCGACGGGAGTCCGCCCGACGAGGTCGAGCCGATCCGCTTCGACGGCAGCCACCTGAAAGACGACGGCGACCAGAAGTACGAACTGATCGACGACGAGAACAGGCCGGTCCTGGATCCGGTGGACCACCACGACCGGGAGTTGCTGGGCGTTTTCGAGGCCAGTCGGAACACGTACCTCGCGGTGTTCTACAACGAACTGCTGGACCAGGTCGTCTCGGTGGCCCTCGAAGGGACCGGCATGCACGACGACGGCGTGGAACTCGAAAACCGGTACCCGGTCGAGACCGTCTCCGATCCCGACCGGAATCGTCCACACAGCGTCTTCTACGACTTCGGTGACAAAGTGCTGTACTACGCCGAGAGCGACGACACCGCTTCGGGGGGGTACGACCCCGGTTACGGGGAGGGTCCCGTCGAGCACACGACCTTCCGGTCGTTTAGCCCGGACGCCGTCTCCGGCGCCGGTGAGGAGGCCGGATCCCGTTCCCTCTCGGAGGGGACCCGCTGGCTGGTGCAGGTCAACAACACCGTCGAGGGGCTGATCGCGGGCGGCACGGGCGAGTTGCCGGGACCGACGTTCGTGACCGACGTTCCCGACGCACCGGACTCACGCGGCGGCCGGCTCAAGGGGATGCGGCTGTTCGGCGGCACGATAGAGGAGTTCGTCACCCTGACGCCGCGGTACACCGACTTCGCGGACTCCTCCATCAGGGAGGTCCTCGGCCCGGAAGCGATCAACCAGCAGGCGGCCATCGACGACGTCACGCGCGCCAACTACTACCGCAACTCCGTCGAGGACCTGCTCGGGTACCACGTCCACGAGGAGCCAGCCCGTAGCGACCGCGAACAGGACCTCCGCTACCGGTGGGGCGACTACGACCACAACGTGAGCTACGTCGTCGAGGCGTTCTTCCACCTGCCGCTGTTCCTGGCCCGGAAACTGACCCGGAGCGGCAACTACGGTGCGGCGCTGTGGTGGTACCGGATGATCTACGACTACGCGGGCCAGGAGGCGGTCTGGCCGGGGTTCTCGCGGACCGACGGAACGACCGCGGACTACACCCCCGGGGACGACTGGCTCACCGACCCCATCCAGCCCCACGCGATAGCGGAAACGCGCGAGGACGCCGACGTGCGGTTCGTGTTGCTGTCGCTCGTCCAGTGTCTGGAGGAGTTCGCCGACGAGGAGTTCGGCAAGGACACGCCCCAGTCGATTGCCAAGGCGACCTGGCTGTACGAGACGGCGCTGGACCTCCTGGAGACGCCGCACTTGGTCGAGGAGGACGATCCCTGCGACCTGATCGTCGACTGGCTCGTCGACGCCTACCAGCAGTTCGTGATCGACCGCGAACTGTGGACCGAGTTCCCGGAACTCTCCAGGGAGGAGATGGAGGCCAGGGAAGGCGAACTGGTGGCGAACGTCTGGGAGATCGACGACTTCACCGACCGGCGGGACGCCGCCGAGACCATCCGGGACCACCTCGCGGACGGGGAGTACTACAGGGCGCTGGAAGTGGCCAACGAACGGGCGGAGCGCAACCGCGTGCCCGACCGGTACGTCGACCGGGTGGACGAATCGGACGGGACGGACTTCGTCGGCTGGGTCGGCGACCGGTACGACTCGCTGATCGGGACGAACGCCGGTCGCCTCGTGAACGTCGCCACCGAGGTCAACCAGTTCTACGGGCTGCTCGGCGGCCCCTCGAACGGCGACGGGACCGACGACGGAACGACCGACGCCGTCGATACCGGGGCGGGGGCCTCGGACGCCGACCGGCCCGTTTCGACCGGCGCCGACCAGCCAGTTCGGACCGGCGCCGACCGGCCCGTTCCGGCCGACGCCATGGGCGCCGGCGGACGGTCCTGGCGGAACGAACCGGTCGTCGACGAGAGCTGGACGCCCCTGGAGTCGACCACGCTCGACGCTGCGAACGACCTGGACGTTCCTGGGACGACCGAGGACGCGACCACGGTCCCGGACGCGGACGCGAGCGACGACGGCACCGTCGTCGAGGATAACTGGGACCGGTCCCTCGACCTGTCGGCGGTCGCCGAGTCCGACGGGCAGTTCGTTTCCGGCGGGACGCGACGGGCCGTCCTCGACCGACTCGGCTCGACGGGTAGCGGCGTCTGGGACGTCGACTGGGATGGGTTCCCCGTCGACCCGCCGTGGGTGCCGACCGTCCCGGGCGAGGACGGCTCGTCACCGCCGAACTACGACGGGTTCGACACGTCGAAGTCGGTGATGGACGTCTTCCGGTCGAACTACACGTTCTGCATCCCGGACAATCCCTACCTCTCGTCGCTGCGCCAGCACGCCAGGCTCAACCTCCAGAAGATCCGTTCCGGGCGGAACATCGCCGGTATGAAACGGGAACTGGATCCCTACTCGGCGTCGACGGGCGTCGAGAGCGTCGTCCCGACCCCGACCGAGGGCGGCTTCTCGATGGGCGCGACGGCGTCGACGTCGCCGACCGACTACCGGTACGAGACGCTGATCCGTCGCGCGAAGGAACTCGCGGACCTGGCCCAGCAGGCCGAGTCCCGACTCTTGCGCGCGCTCGAAAAGCGCGACGAGGCGGCCTACGAGATGAAGAAGGCCCGCCAGGACGTCGAGCTGTCCCGCGAGCGGATCGCGCTGGAGGAGGCGCGGGTGGCGAAGGCGCGCGACGAGGTGGAACTCGCCCGCCGTCAGCGCCAGCGCGCCCGGATCAAGAAGAACCGCTACCGGCAGTGGCACGCCACGGGCAAGCTACAGCCGACCGAGACCGCGGAGACGCTACTGTGGGTCTCGATGGGGCTGCAGTACGGGGCCAGTGCGTCTCACGCCGTGGCCGCCGGGTTCAACTTCGGGTCGGCCGCCGATCCCCGGGTTTCGGAGGTGCAGGCGGCCGCGGCGGGCTTCTCGTCGACTGCGGCCTCCCTCTCGTCGGCGGCCGGGGCGCTGTCGACCCACGCGCAGATCCTGCAGATGTGGGCCGCCCAGCAGCGACGCCAGCGCCAGTGGGAGCTCCAGGCCGACGTCGCGGCCCAGAACGAGAAGATCGGCGACCAGCGGATCACCCTCGCGCGCGACCAGGTCGACATCGCCGAACGGAACCGCGAGGTCGTCGAGTTACGCACCGAGCACGCCGAGGACATGGTCGAGTTCCACCGCACCAAGTTCACGAACAAGGAGCTGTACGACTGGATGAGCCAGGTACTCGAACGCGTCTTCCGGTACTACCTCCAGCAGGCCACGTCGGTCGCGCAACTGGCCCAGCGCCAGCTCGCGTTCCAGCGCCAGGAGCTGTCCCAGCAGTTCATCGAGGGCGACTACTGGGAGGCGACGTCGGGGCAGACTACCGACGAGGACGACACCGACCGGAAGGGCCTGACCGGTTCGGCCCGGCTCATGCGCGACGTCACGAAACTCGAACAGTACGAGTTCGAGACCGACGAGCGCAAGCTCCAGGTCGAGAAGACGATCTCGCTGGCCGAACTCGATCCGCTGGCGCTCCAGCAGCTGCGCGAGACGGGCGAGATCGCGTTCTCGACCACGCTCGACCAGTTCGACGAGGACCACCCCGGGCTGTACAAGCGCCAGATCAAGGACGTCAGCGTCTCGATAGTCGCGCTCACGCCGCCGACGGAGGGGATCAACGCCAAGCTGCGAACCAGCGGCATCTCGCGGCTCGTCGTCGGCGGTGACGTCTTCCGCGAGAAGACGATCCAGCGCGATCCGGAGACGGTCGTGCTCGACCGGGCGGTCGACGGGGCCCGCGAGGAGGAGCGGTTCACCCTGACGCCCCGCGAGCAGGAGCTGTTGCGGCCGTTCGAGAACTCGGGCGTGGCCACCGACTGGGAGCTGGAGTTGCCCAGGGCGGCCAACGACTTCGAGTACGACACCATCGCCGACGTCCGCCTGACCATCGAGTACACGGCGCTTGAGAGCGCAGACTACCGCCAGCAGGTCATCGACCGGTTGCCGACCAGACGCACCGTCGAGCGTGGCTTCAGCTTCCAGAACCACTTCGCGGACGCCTGGTACGAACTCAACGACGCCGACCGGGACGCCGACTCCGTGTCGGTGACGTTCACCACCGACCGCGACGCCTTCCCGTCGAACCTCGACCGGGTCGAACTCGACGGCGTCCAGGTGTACCTGGCGGGCCCGACCGAGGAGAACGTCCGCGAGGACCTCAAGGAGCTGCAGTTCACCCTCGACCACGCCGACGGGAACCCGGCGAACGGGCGTCCCGTCGACGGCATCGTCGACACGGGCGGCACCTTCAGCGGCGACGAACCCGACCAGGAGTGGACGTTGACGGTTTCGTTCCCCGACAACGGGCGGATGAGCGACCCGTTCGGCGAGGACGTCGTCGAGGATCTCCTGCTGGTGATGACCGTCGAGGGACGGGCCGCGGGGTGGCCGCCGTAGGGGGACTCCATGTCGGAAAACCCCAACCAGCCGACCCCTTCGGGTGACCGGGCAGGAAACGACAAGTCCGGCGTCTCCGAGCAGGTGCTGTCGCTGCCGTCCGGCGGCGGGGCGCTCGAAGGAACCGGTGGGAAGTTCGCCACACGACGGCAGACCGGCGCGGGGGGGTTCTCGCTTCCCGTCGAGGTCCCCGACGGGCGCGATGGGTTCCAGCCGGACCTCCAGTTGACCTACAGCACCGGAAACGGCGAGGGCGCGTTCGGGCTCGGCTGGGCGCTCGGCGTCCCGACGATCGGCCGGAAGACGGAGGACGGCGTCCCCGTGTACGACGACGCCGAGGACACCTTCCTCCTGTCGGGCGCCGAGGACCTGGTGGCCGTCGAGCGGCGAACCGCCGACGACGGCACGTCGATCACGAGCTACAGGCCCCGGACCGAGAGGTCGTTCGACCGGATCGAGCGCCACCACGGCGAGACGACGGACCACTGGACCGTCGAAGGGACCGACGGAACGGTGCGCCGGTACGGCACGCCGGGGGCCGCCGGGGCCGACCCGGCCGCCGTCGCGGATCCGGACGACCGGTCGAAGGTGTTCAGGTGGCAGCTCACCGAAACCGTCGATCCCTTCGGCAACCGGATCGAGTACGAGTACGCCCGGGACGCGAGCGAGACCGGACCCCACCACTGGGACGAACTGTACCTCGACCGGATCAAGTACGTCGACTACGAGGACGACGCCGGCCGAACCGAGTTCCTCGTCACCGTCGAGTTCGAGTACGACGACCGCCCCGAGCCGATCTCGCGGTACCGCTCCGGCTTCGAGGTCCGGACCCGCAAGCGCTGTTCGCGGATCGTCGTGCGGACCCACGCCGACAGGGACCGGCCGATCCGGAGCTACGAGTTGACCTACCGCGACGAGGTACCCGACGAGGACGGGCCGGCCAACGGCACCTCCCAACTCGCCCGGGTCCAGGTGGTCGGCCACGACGACGGCGACGCCGAACGGCTGCCGCCGGTCGAGTTCGACTACGCGGGATTCGATCCGGGAAGCCGCGAGTTCGAGGCGCTGGAAGGACCGCTCCCGCGACGGTCGCTGGCGGCGCCGGAACTCGAACTTGCGGACCTCTCGGGCGACGGCCTGCCCGACGTCGTCGAGATCGACGGGTCGATCCGGTACTGGCGCAACCTCGGCGGCGGCGAGTTCGACGACCCCCGGCCGATGGCCGGGTCGCCGGCGGGGCTGTCGCTGGCCGACCCGGGCGTCCAGCTTATGGACGCCGACGGCGACGGCCGGATCGACCTCGCGACGTTCGACGCACCGTCGAGCGGGTACTTCCCACTCGAACGGGACGGCGGGTGGAGCGACGACTCGTTCCAGCCGTACGACCGCGTCCCCGCCGTCGACCTCGACGCGCCGAACGTCCGGATGGTCGACCTCGACGGGAACGGCGTCACGGACGTCGTCCGCTCGGGGAGTTCCCTGGCGTGTTTCTTCCAGGACGCCGAGGGGGGTTGGACCGACGCCCGGACCGCGTCCGGCGCGCTCGACGGGATCGGGGAACTCGACTTCGCCGATCCACGGATGCGGCTGGCCGACCTCACGGGCGACGGACTCCAGGACGTCGTCATGATCGACGACGGGCACGTCTCCTACTGGCCGAACCGTGGGTACGGCGACTGGGGACGACGCGTCCGGACGCGTAACCCTCCCGATCTGCCGTGGGATCACGACCCCGGGCGCGTCCTCCTCGGCGACGTCGACGGCGACGGCCTGGCGGACGTGCTCCACGTCGAGGACGACCGGGTGACGCTGTGGCTGAACCGCTGTGGCAACGGCTGGAGCGACCCGATAGTCGTCGAGGGGACTCCCTCGGTCACCGATACGGACGCCATCCGCCTGGTCGACGTCGAGGGCGACGGCATCGGTGGCCTGCTGTACAGCGGCGGCGGACGCCCCGGCGACGACGAGATGTACTTCCTGGATTTCACCGACGACCTGAAGCCGTACCTCATGACCGAGGTCCGCAACAACATGGGGGCGAGGACCCGGATCGACTACGCACCGTCGACGGCGTTTTACCTGCAGGACGGTGGCGGGTGGAAGACGACGTTACCCAATCCGACGTGGGTCGTCTCCCGGGTCGAGAGCATCGACGAGATTTCGGGGGGGAAGCTGGCGACGGAGTACACCTACCACCACGGGTACTGGGACGGCGCCGAGCGGGAGTTCCGCGGGTTCGGGCTGGTCGAACAGCGCGATACCGAATCGTTCGAGGACTACGACGAGGAGTTACACGGCGACCGGGCGTCCTCGACGGTCGGCGACCGCGAGCGGTTCTCCCCGCCGACGCTCACGAAGACGTGGTTTCACCTGGGGCCGGTCGGGCCCGAACACGGCGACTGGCGCGAACTCGACTACGGCGACGAGTTCTGGGACGGCGACCCGCCGACGTTCGACCGCCCAGGAGGGACCCGACGACTGCTCGAACGGTTGCCGAGGCGCGAAAAGCGAGACGCGATCCGGTCGCTCCGCGGCCGGACCCTGCGCACCGAGGTGTACGCGCTGGACGGCTCCGACCGGGAGGACCGGCCGCACACCGTCTCGGAACGGCACTTCGGTATCCGGGAGGAATCGCCGTCCGGCGCCGTCCGGTCCGACTCCCACCCCGTGTTTTTCCCGCACCGCGTCCGGTCGCGCGAGACGGCGTGGGAACGGGGCACGGATCCGCGGACGCGGATCACGGTCACCGACGAGTACGACCGTTACGGACAGCCGCTGAATCGGATCGAAATCGCTCCGCCGCGGGACTGGCGGCCCGGCACGAGTACCGACGAGTACCTCGTCACGCAGGGGCGGACCGCCTACGCGTACCGGGACGACGAGACGCGGTACGTCGCGGATCGAGTCGCGGAGGAAACGAAGTACGAAGTCCGTCCCCTGCGGGAACGGACCGTCGAGGAACTGCTCGCCGCTATCGACCGGGACGACGTCGACCGCCGGTTGATCGGGCTCTCGCGACACTACTACGACGGGGAGGCGTTCTCGGGGCTGGACCTCGGCGAGGTCGGCGAGTACGGTGCACGCGTCAGGACCGAGGAACTGACGCTCACGGACGAGGTCATCGCCGAGGCGTACCCCCGGGGAACCGATCCCCCCGACGACTTCGCCGAGGAGTACCCTCCGGGAATCGATCCTCCCGGGGATTCCGGGGCGTCGCCGTACCTGATGGTCGACGCGCCGTCGTGGCCCGAGGAGTACCCGACTGGGTTCAGGGAGCAAGTCCCGGAACGGGCCGGATACGCGGTCTCGGAGGACCTGCCGGACGCGGCGAGTGCCGACGTCGGGTACTTCTCGGTCTCCCATCAGGTCGCCTACGACTTCCAGCGGCGCGACGGGAGCACCGGGCGGGGGTTGCTGTCGGCAAAGCGGGACCCCCTCGACAACGAGACGACGATTACGCGGTACGACGCCTACGACCTGAACCCGACGGAGGTAGCCGGTCCCAGCGGCCTGGTCAGGGAAGCCGAGTACGACTACGCCGCGATGAAACCCCGGCAGGTGACCGATCCGAACGGCAACCGTACCCGGACCGGTTACACCCCTCTCGGGATGGTCGCGTCCGTGGCGAAACTGGGGAGCGCCGACCGCGAGGAGGGCGACACGCCGGAACAACCGGGCAAACGGTTCCTGTACGACCTGCGGGCCTTCGAACGGAGTCCGCCCGACGATCTCGAACCGGCGTACGTCCACACGGTCGAGCGCGAACGCCACCGGTGGGACGTCGTCGAGCGGGAGCGCGACCGTCGCGGCTCGGAACCGGACGAGGAGGAACTGTTCCCCCGGGATCCGGACGCCGACGTCCCGGAACGGCCGGAGATCGAACGGTACCCGGAGCGGTTCGTCCAGTCCCGGGAGTACTCCGACGGGTTCGGGCGGCTCGTCCAGGTCCAGGTCCAGGCCGAAGACCGCGTCTTCGGCGAGGACGAGACGTTCGGGAACGAGGTGTTGTCGCCCGACCAGTCGGTCGACGCCACGGGACCGGTCCACGTCCACGAGGTCGGCGAAGACGAGCACCGCGTCCGCGTGAGCGGCTGGAAGACCTACGACAACAAGGGCAACGTCGTCGAACGGTACGAGCCGTTCTTCCTGGTCCGGGACGGGTGGGAGTACCTCTCGCGACGGGAGGCGGCCCGCTCGCGGCGGGAGACGTTCGGGCAACACGCCGAGACGTTCTACGACGCGCTCGGCCGCGAGACGCGAACCGTGAACCCGGACGGGTCCGAGTCACGGATCGTCCGTGGGACGTTTCCCGCGGGTCGGATCGACGATCCGGACGCCCACGAGCCGACGCCGTGGGAAACCTACGAGTACGACGCCAACGACAACGCGGGCCGGACTCACGGCGCCGACGCGGCCGACTACGACCACCACTGGAACACCCCGACGAGCAGGCGGTTCGACGCCCTGGACCGGGAGGTCGAGACCGTCGAACGCAACCGGACGGCCGACGGGGGCGGGATCGAACGACACCGCACCGGACGCGAGTACGACGTCCGTGGGAACGTCGTCTCGATCACCGACCCGCTCGGGCGGGGAACGTTCGCGTACAGCTACGACCTCGCGGACGACCGGATCAGGACGTACGACGCCGACGGGGGGACCCGGCGGCTCGTGTTGGACGCGGCTGGCAACGAACTCGAACGCCGCGACGCCAAGGGCGCGCTGGAACTGCAACGTTACGACGCCTCGAATCGTGCCACCCACGAATGGGCACGCGACGGCGAGGGCGGCGACGTCACGCTACGCAGGCGCGTCTTCTACGCGGAGACCGACGACGCCCTCCCGGAGGCGGACGCGCGGGCCCGCAACCTCCTCGGCTCGGTCCACCGGAGCTACGACGAGGCCGGTCGCCTGCGGTTCGAGGCCCACGATTTCAAGGACAATCCGCTTCGGAAGGAGCGTCGCGTACTCGACGACGACGCCGTCAAGAAGCCACCGATCGACTGGGGGGCCGACGGCGGCCCTGCCGACCGCGAGACGGCCCTGCTCGCTAGCGGGACGTTCCGGACCGAGATGGCCTACGACGCCCTCGACAGGGTGACGCGAACGCGCTACCCGGAGGACGGGGACGGCGACCGCAAGGAACTCCGCAGGGAGTACACCCGTGGAGGGGAACTCCGACGCGTCGAACTGGCGACCGGGCCCGACGACGACCGGCCGGAGACGTACGTGGCCGACGTCGGATACGACGCCACGGGCGAGCGAACGTTCGTCGCCTACGGCAACGGCGTGATGACGCGGTACGCCTACGACGATTCCACGAAACGGCTAAAACGGCAACTGACCCAGCCGTACGAACGGACCGGGTCGGGTGGCTACGTCCCGGACCGGGAGGCCGCGACTACCGTACTCCAGGACTTCGGCTACGAGTACGACCTCGCTGGAAACGTCAGGACGCTCCGCGACGGGACGCCGAACTCGGGCGTCAAGGACGCCGGTCGGGGCGCCGACGAACTCCACAGGGAGTTCGAGTACGACGCGTTGAATCGGCTGACGAAGGCGACCGGACGGGAGGCGTCGGACGTACCTTCCCCCCGTCCGTGGGCCGACACGGCACCGACCACGGCCGACGAGCAACGCTACGGCGTCCCCGACGTGACCCGGCAGAACGCGCCACACCACACGGTGCTGTACCAGGAGGAGTACGAGTACGACGCGGCCGGCAACATGACGGAGATGCACCACGAGGGGGCGGCCGATTGGACCCGCAACTTCGGCGTCGGCGGATCGGCGGCGGGCGACTGGACGGACGACGGCTGGACGGCGACGCCGTCGTCCAACCGGGTGACCCACGTCCGGGACCGGCCCGGCCTCTCCCGGCCGACGCACGAGTACGACGACGCCGGGAACCTGTTGCGGGAGCGCAACTCCAACTTCGCGTGGGATCACGCCGACCGGTTGCGCTCCTACGAGGAGACCGCCCAGGACGGCACCACCTCGGTCGGGGCGTCCTACGCCTACGACCCGGGCGGCCGACGCGTCAAGAAGGTCGTCGACAAGGGCGGCCGGACCGACGTCACCGTCTACGTCGACGGAATCTTCGAGTACCGCCGCCGGGAGTTCGAGTCCCCGGGCCGGGAGCGGCGGTCGAACGCCACGTTGCACGTGATGGACGACGAGACGCGGGTCGCGCTCGTCCGGGTCGGCGACCCGCTGGACGAGGACGACCCGACGCCCGCGGTGCGCTACCAGCACGGCGACCACCTCGACAGTAGCACCCTCGTCGTCGACGACCAGGGGGGCTGGATCGACTACGAGGAGTTCACGCCGTTCGGGGAGACGGCCTTCGGCGGGTACGCCAGCAAGCGATACCGGTTCGCGGGCGAGGAACGCGACGAGGAGAGCGGCCTGTACTACCACGGGGCGCGCTACTACGCGCCGTGGCTCTGTCGCTGGACCACCACCGACCCCGCGGGCCGGGTGGACGGCCCGAACCTCTACCGGTACGTCTCGAACAACCCGCTCGCCGCCAGCGACCCCACCGGGACCCAGGAACGAAACGAGACCGAAAGCGACGAGTCCGACGGTCAGGCCCTGGAAAACCCGGGATCGGGCGATACGGTCCGGGAATCGAAACGGAATTACAACGAGATGATCGACCGTGGCGACGTCAAGATCGACGGTGAACCCGCGGAGAAATACGACCTCGGGTCTGACGGCGGCGGCACCGACGAGACCGGACAGTCGAACCGGGGGTCCAGTGGTGCCGACGAATCGGAGCAATCGGACCAGGGGTCCGGCGGTGCGGACGAGACCGGGCAAGAAGAGCAGTCGGACGTGCAACGACGGATCGAGCGAGAACGGGAGAAGATCGACGACATGGAGGACCGCGTCGAGAAACTGGAGAACGACGAGGAGGCGATCGAGGACGTCCTGGAGTTCGTCGAGAGGGCCGAAGACGCCAAGCGCGAGAACCACAAACGCCGACGGGACAGGGGCCTCACCATGTTCGGCATCGGTCCGCCGGGGGAGGGGTTCGAGGTCCTGGGCGACGCCCTGGAGGGAACCGAAGCGGCCATCGATAGCGATTCGACGCTCAAGCAGGTGGGTGGCTGGGTGGCGTTGATCGGGTCCCCGGTCTGGGTCGGGCCGGGCGTCTACTTCGCCCAGGGGTACGAGATGGGGAAAGCCTGGATAATGACGACGCGGGACGTCTTCGTCAGGGAACCCGGCGAACTCACCCACGCCCAGGAGCAGAAGGTCCAGCGGATCAAAAAACAGGCCAAGAAGGCGAAACAGCAGATCGAACAGCGAAAGCAGGAACTCGAAGGCAAAATCGACGAGAGCCGTAGCCGGATCGAGACGCTGAAACGGATGGCGGACGACCCGTCGTCGACGCTCCGCTTTTTCGCCCCCGCGCCGTGATCGGCGTCCCCGGGGGCGCCCCTCCGGGGCCGCCGGCGGGAACGTCGCACTCGTTCCGGGCCGCTCGCGGCCTCGACGGACGGCTCCGGTCGCAGGCACACAGTCACCGACCTTTTGGCGGCCCCCCTCGAATCCCGGAGCATGCACCTCGCGGAGGCCACCTGGACGGACGTCGACGCCCTGGAGACGGACCTGGCGCTGGTCCCCGTCGGGAGCACGGAACAGCACGGCCCGCATGCCCCCCTCGGGACCGACACCCTGAACGCCGAGGCGGTCGCCGCCGCCGGCGCGGACGCCTACCCCGGCGAGGTCGCCGTCGCGCCGGCCGTGTCGGTCGGCGTCGCCGAGGAGCACCGCGAGTTCCCGGGGACGATGTGGGTCTCGCCGGAGACGTTCCGGAGCTACGTCCGGGAGGCCGCCGCCTCGCTGGCGCACCACGGTTTCGACCGCATCGTCTTCGTCAACGGCCACGGCGGCAACGACGGCGCGCTCCGGGAGGTCGCCGCCGGCCTCTCGCGGGACGGGACCGCCTACGCCGTCGCGTTCACGTGGTTCGACGCGGTGGAGACGGACCTCCCGATGGGCCACGGCGGCGCCCGGGAGACCGCGCTGGTCCGCGCGACCGACCCCGACCTGGTGCGGGAGGACCGCGTCGAGGCGGCCCGCGAGGGCGCCAGCGACCGCTGGGGGGAGTGGGTCGCCGGCGTGAACCTCGCCCACGACAGCAGCGAGTTCACCGGAAACGGGGTGGTCGGCGATCCGGGCCAGGGGACCGCGGAGGAGGGACGAATGCTACTGGAGGGGGCGGCGGACGCGCTGGCGGAGCTACTGGACGCGGTCGCCGCTCGGGACGTTCGGTGATCGGACGGTCGCCGATTGCGGCCGGTTACGCCCCGGTAACCGCAATCGATTACGCCTCGGCGGCCTCGCCGTCGTCGGCGTCTTCTTCCGCTGTCGCGTCCTCGTCAGTCGCGACGTCCTCGTCCGCCGGGTCCTCGACCTCGGCGTGGGCCTCCTCCAGGGTGCTGCGGAGCTGGGGGACCGTTCCCGCGAGGTCGCTGATGCCTTCGCGGGCCTCGGCCATCTCGTCGACGACCTCCTCGACCGCCCCGATCTCTTCTTCGAGGTCGTCGGCGTCGGCGAACGCGTGGGCGCGCTCGCCCATCGTGTACCACTTCTTGGCGTCCCGGAGGTGCTTCTCGGCGTCGCTGGGGTCCATCGCCGCCCGGAGACCGTTCAGCACGCCGACCACGTTGTCGGCCTCGGCCTCCCAGACGGCGTCGGGATCCGGCAGCGCCGCCCGGGCCTCCGCGAGCGAGGCCTCGATGTCCGACCGGAGGTCCTCGGCCGCCTCCCCGAACAGTTCGTCGTCGTCGAGCGAGGTCTGGCTCATGTGGACGTAAACGGCGCGCGAGGCTTTAAATGGTGGGCTAGCGCGGTGAACGTGGTATCCAGTGGGCGCGGGCGTTCTTGCCTTTTCGGACGTCCGAAGAAGCCGCCAGCCTTCTCACTCCCGCACGTCGACGACCCGCATCAGCGGGTAGCCGTCCTCCATCGCCATCCGGGCGAGGACCTCGCAGCCCTCGTACTCGACGACCACCTCGGCCTCGAACAGCCGGCCGGTGAACTCCGTGTAGCCGACCTCGCCCGCGGCCTCGGCGACGGCGTCCTCGTCGACGTCGATGGTGACCGCCCGGCAGTGGGGCTGGTTCTCGATGCTCTCCTCGACGGCCGCGGCGAGGCTGGCCGCGGACTCGGGGCCGACCGGCGCCCCTGCGAACTGGTGGTACAGCGAGCCGAACTTCACGCCCGCCTCGAAGCAGGCGACCTGGGCGTCCGTGGGATCCATGGTGGTCCCTCGCCCGCCAGCGGCTTTTGCGTTTACATCGCGAGCGCGTCCCGGACGGTCCCGGCTGGCGGTGCCGTCGTCCCGGTCGACGTCGACGTTCCGGTCGGCGTCGACGTTCCAGTTAGCGTCGCCGTCCCGGTTCGCGTCGGCGTTCCGCCCGGTGGCGACGCCCCTCCCTCGTTCAAACAGCCCGCCAGGACGGCGACGGAAACCACCCCCGACAGCGAGAGCGCCGGTGTCCGATCCACGCCGCCCGGTTCGATCACCCGGGGAAAATGCGTTGCGGTCGGCCGGGCGACGGTCCCCGGCCGCGTTCCGGTTCCCGTGGGGCCGGCGGCCGGGGCAGCGGCGACGGTGGCTGGGATCGCGGCGCTGGCGTCCGACTCGCGACGAACCGTCCCGTGGGAAGGTTCCTCTCGGAACCCATTTACGTTCCAGCCACCTCTCGGCGTTATGGACTACCAGCAATCCCTCGACAGGGCGATGGATTCGCTGCCGGACTACGGCGGCGACGACGACCGGCTGTCGATCCCGGACCCGGCCGTCCAGAGCGACGGCGCGTTCACCCGGCTGAAGAACCTCGACGAGATCGGCGACGTCCTCTCCCGGGAACCCGTCGAGATCCACCGGTTCCTCCAGCGGGAACTGGGCACCCACGGCGAGTTCGAGGAGGGCCAGGGACGGTACGCCGGGTCCTTCTCCGCGGACGACTTCGGGGCCGGCGTCGCGGCCTACGTCGAGCAGTTCGTCCGCTGCTCGGAGTGTGGCCTCCCCGATACCCGCTTGGTCACCGAGGACCGCACGCAGATGTTGCGCTGTGACGCCTGCGGCGCGTTCCGCCCCGTCAACAAGCGCGCGACCGCCAACCGCTCCCAGCAACGCCAGACCGAGGCCGTCGAGGAGGGCGAGACATACGAGGTGAAGATCACCGGGACCGGCCGCAAGGGTGACGGCGTCGCAGAACGCGGCAAGTACACCATCTTCGTCCCCGGCGCCCGCGAGGGCGACGTGGTGAACATCTACATCGAGAACATCTCCGGCAACCTCGCGTTCGCGCGCAAGGTCTAGTCGCAGCAGGATTTCCAGTACGCCAGCGGGGGACGGCTGTTCGCATCCGGCTGCCGATCGCTGCGCCACGTGGCAGGGTGCGACACTCACTCTCCATGCCCATTCCTGTCCCGGATGCCGTTCGTCGCTGCCGGGCATGATGTTTTCCCGATGACCGACCATTCCAGAGACGAACGCCCGGCGAGGGCATCGGCGGCGACCGGGTGCGTCGCTAAACCCCGGAGTGACTCGTTACTCTCACTAGCAATTGAAGTGAGGCTTGCCAGGGTGATCCCGGCTTAGACTTCCTCTCTGATGCGTATCGACCGTTGTATTGCAGCCCTTAATTCTTCTGCAGGAGCATATTTTATACATTAGAATATAATATATTATAGGAAAAATAAAGATGAATATAAGAAGAGGTTAGATAAATATTTTGGTAGGCTATGGGAATCGATGACCAGTCCAGGTTCAATCGAAGAACCGCCCTACAGAGTATTGGTGCAGGTGCCATCGGATTGGCGCCCTTGCCAGCGATCAAAAGGGACGATGATACCGTCGAAATCACCGTCCTGGCCCGTGGAGACGAACCCCTGATCACGAAACGGGTTTCCAAAGAGTGGTACCAACACGAAAAACACGTCGAAGCAGTCGCCGAAGACGCGAAGGCAGAACTCCTCGACGTGCCGGGCATCCGGGGCGTCGGGATCGGTGCCGGGCTTACTTCGGCGGGTGGTCGGCCCGGCGGTCATCTACGCGTGTACGTCGACGAGGCGGCAGACGGTGTTTCAGTCCTCGAAACCTATCAGAGCATTCCGGTCGAGCGAATCGAACGTGGGGAAAAGTACACCTACGCTTCCTGCAACTGTAACGAAAAAGAGTACGACTACATCCCTGGCGGGGTGAAGATCGCCACGAACCAGGGTGTAGGTTCATCGGCGTGGAAGGTCAAATTCGGGTCCGACGGCGCGGAAGATTACCTGCTGACCTGTGCGCACCTGTTTCCCTGTAACCCACAAAACGAAGACGAAGTCGTGGTGGGCCAGGGTCCCAACAACGCATATTTCGGCTATCTGGATCCCGGTGCCAGCAACCCGCCGCACTACGATCCGGTCGAGGACTGGGCAGTGATTACGCTCGACTCGGGCGGTTCTGCAGACGGGTACAGCAACACGGTCGAAGACCACTCTGGGGACATCGCCGGGCGCGTCACGAAAGACGGGCTAGCCGATCACATGTGCTCCAAGGACAACCCCGAAACCGTTTACAAGCAAGGATACAAGACGTGCGACGATGAGGGTTGTATCGCGGATCGCGCGAAGACCTCGGGCAATCCAGGTTGCACGGGGACAGCCGACGGCTTCGTGGAAGCTAATAATATCCACATCGAACAAGGGGACTCGGGGGCACCATTATTCAAGAAGTTCACATTCAACTCCTGCCCGTATCTCGGGTTTATTGGTATCGTTTCAAACGGTCCCGACAACGCTCCGAACTACTGCACGTCCAGTAGTAAACCAGCAACCAACGAAATCGACTGTATGTCCGGATATCATCTTCACAATGAATACGACATGTGGTTCGATTACTCCTCGTCGTGCTGATGACGCATTGAAGTCGGATCTTTAACCCACTTATTATTTCACATTATACTATACACAAGATATTTACTATACGGAACAATGTTCTATCTATGCGACGCAGAACAGTCCTCGCTGGAGTCGGTATGGCATTTGGCGTCCCGGTCGGCCATACCGCACTCGACGGCGATGCCCTACCCCTCCAGCCCTCCACGTCGAACTCCGAGTCCGACGAGCGAACCGCCAGGCGTGAAATCATGAATATCAACCCCGAGAAGGTTGCTGAGACGATCGAGTTCGGCACGCCGAACGATTCGGTACGTCCGTATCGCTTCGTGGTCTGGAACGATTCCTCTTCCGAGCGAACGGTAAGGGTGCAAGCGACCACAGGTGAGGGCTCCACCGTCCTCGATGAACAGCGTGCTGTGCCCGCCGACAAGGCGCTCGAACTCGTGTTTCACGAACCCGAAGACTACTCGGTCGTCGTCGAACTGCCCGAGACTGACGCCTCGGCAACGGCCACGGTCCAGAAAGAACAGTTCGACTGTAATGCGTTTGCCACCAACGTCCGTCTCACAGAGGACGGAACCTTCGAATCCGAGACGGTGACGACGTGGCTTGACTGCGGCTCGGATGTCACGACGCCGGACGACCTGTAACCTACAATCCCGAAACAGGGAACAGCACGATGGCGGTAAACGCCCCCATGGTCGGATCGAACAGCGAGGCGCCCATCGAGAACATCTCCGGCAACCTCGCGTTCGCGCGCAAGGTGTAGACCCCCTCGCTACGGATTTCAGAGGTACGCCCGCAGCAGGTCGCCGTCGTGCAGGTTCGCCGGCGGCGTCTCGAACCACCGCGCCGCCTCGATTTCGTCGTCGGTCACGCCCAGCCGCGCCGCCGCCGGAATCTCACCGTCCGCGGTGGCCGCGTAGGCCACGTACTCCGCCGTGAACCACGTTTCCCCGTTCTCCTCGTGGACGTAGGACTGCTCGAAGACGACCAGCGGGTCGCCCACGGTCGCCGCCAGCCCCGTCTCTTCGCGGACCTCGCGGCGGGCGGCCGCTCTCGGGTCCTCGCCGGGTTCGACCGCGCCGCCAGGGAGGAGCCAGCCGTCGGACCACCGGTTGCGGACGAGCGCGATCCGGCCGTCGGCGTCCTCGACGCGGGCCGCGGCGGTCAGGGCGGTCCCCTCGGTCGCCCACTCCCGGAGCGACGCGAGTTTCGACGCCGGGAGCCGGATGGTCTGCTGTTCGCGCGGTGGATCGGTCGTGACCTCGTGTACCATCCCGGTCGGGGAACGACGCGCGGGTCGAAAAAGTCCCGGGATACCAGCGCGCGGCGTGGGCCGGGTAAGCCGGCCTTCTCCCCGCCTAACCTCGTTGTACTTTTGCGGCCGAGCGCACTATCGTTCGTGGCATGACGCGGTCTCGGTCAGGGCGACGCGGCTTCCTGCAAACGGTCCTCGGGGGGGTCACTGCTGGCGTGGCCGGTTGCATCGAGCGCCGGCGGACGGCCACGCCCCGCGACGGGGCGGCGACGTCGATTCGAAGCGGTCCTCCCCGGTCCGAGGGCTTGCCGGTCGGCCTCGACCACGTCGCGACGGTGTCGGACTGGCCACTTGGACTAGCCGTCCCACCGTCGGGGGGGCACCCGAGATACGTCGCGGTCCGTCCTGGAGTCGTCCGGGTCCTCGACGCCGACGGACTCCGCGAGGAGCCGCTGGTCGACCTCGGCGACGCGGTCCGGACGGGTCCCGAGCAGGGGTTGCTGGGACTGGCGCTGCATCCCGACTTCGCCGAGAACCGGCGGCTGTTCGTCCGCTACAGCGCTCCGCGCCGCCCCGGCACGCCCGAAGACTACGACCACACGGAAGTACTCGCGGAGTTCCGGGTGAGCGAGGACGGCCTGCGCGCCGACCCCGACACCGAACGCACCGTCCTGGAGGTTCCACAGCCACAGGCCACCCACAATGCGGGTGACGTCGCGTTCGGGCCGGACGGATACCTCTACGTTCCGTTCGGCGACGGCGGCGGCAGCGGCGACGCGGGGCGCGGCCACGCCGGGGACTGGTACGACGCGCTCCCGGGCGGAAACGGGCAGAACGTCTCCGCGAACGTGCTCGGTGGGATCCTCCGGATCGACGTGGACGCCGGAAGCGACGACCGGCCCTACGGCATCCCGTCGGAAAACCCGCTCGTGGGCGAACCCGGCCGCGAGGAGTACTTCGCCTGGGGGTTCCGCAACCCCTGGCGGATGGGGTTCAACGACGGCGAGTTACTCGTGGGCGACGTGGGAGGGCGCAACTACGAGGAGGTGAATCTCGTCGTCGCGGGGGGCAACTACGGCTGGAACGTCAGGGAGGGCCGGCACTGCCGTCGCGGGGACGCCTGCCCGACGCACACGCCCGAAGACGTCCGGGGCGGCGAGCCCCTGCGTGATCCCGTCGTCGCGTATCCGAACGCGTCCCGGTCGGACTCGCCGGTCAGCGGTGTGGCGGTCGTCTGTGGCTACCGCTATCGCGGGTCGGCCATCCCGGGGCTCGCCGATTCCTTCGTGTTCGCCGACTGGCGAGCACGCGGCCGCCTGTTCGCGGCCACCCCGCGGTACGACGGCCGGTGGCCGACCGAGGTCGTCCCGGTGGCTGCGTCCGACCGCGACGAACTGCGGCTGGTCTTCGCGGTCGAGCGCGACCGGGCGGGCGAACTGTACGTCCTCGCGGCGCCGGGACCCGGAACGGGACGGGTGTACCGACTCGTCGCCGGCGGGTGAGTTCGCCCGGACCCGGCCGCGGCCGAGGATCAGGAGGACGCGCTCGCGTTCCTCGCCCTCGATTTCCATCGACTCCGAGAGCGGGGGCACCTTCCCCGGGGGCCGCCCGACGAGCGCGTACGCGCTCCCGACGTAGCCGGACTCGGACGTCTCGATCCACTCCTCGAACCGCTCCGGGGGCGGGGACTCGCGGCGTTCGCGGATGGGCGCCTCGCCGTACCGCTCGAACAGACGGTCGCGCCGGCGTTCGACTTCCCCGAGGTTGACCTCCCGATCGGTCACGTCCGTACGGGGCGTCGGTCGGGAGTAATATCCACCGGATCGGCGCCTGGGCCGGGGCGCTCGGCGTCTGGCCCGGTTGCTGTCCTCTCGACGGAGTACCCGGAAGCGTCAGTGAACCAACCTCATCCCAGGAGGTGGCCCTTCGCGTGGAGGCGCGCCAGGAGGCTCAGCCAGGCGAGCAACAGCGAGAGAACGTTGAACAGGCCGTAGGCGGCCATCGCCACCAGCAGGTTGTCGGTTTCGCGGTAGGCGTAGGCCACGGCCAGGACGAACGCGAACACGGTGATCGCGCCGAACGCTTCGTTGAACGTCACCGTCGAGATGAAGGCGCTGCGCTCGAGGACGACTGCCGCGACCAGCGCGGTCCCGCCGACGGCGACGGCCGGGTGGGCGACCCGGGCCAGCGAGTCCTGGAAGACGCCGTGGAACACTGCGGCGGCCGCCGGGCCGACCAGCAGGCCCGACAGCAGCGCGACGAACAGCACGTGCGGCGCCGCGTTCAGTACGCTGTTGGCGCCGGCCAGTTCGAGGCCGAGTCCGGCCAGGCCTTCCGGGCCCTGGAGTGGGCCGATGCCGAGCAGCGGGGCGCCGAGGTGAGTCGGATACCCGACGAGCATCGGCCAGACGCGGCCCAGGATCAGGACGAGGACGCTTGCAACCGCGAGGCCGCCGACCAGGCGCCACTCCTCGCGGTCGAACGGATCCAGCTCGTACGGGTCGAAGTCCCTGGCGTCCCGGTAGAGGTGCGCGAAACCCACGCCGAAGACGCCGTACGCGAGCGTGCCCGTGACCGTCACGACGACGAGGGCCGCCCACAACTCGCTTCCCAGCGGATAGAGGAACTCCCGCCCGCCGGACAGCGTCAGCCGCATCCCGAGGGCGGCCAGCAACGTCACCCACAGCGCGACGACGGGTTCGAACCAGGTACGGGGAACGTACTCGAAGGCGGATCGCGATTGACTGGACGCCATATCCTTCGCATATATGCGGGAGAAATTAATCTTTGGGGTGGGCCTGACGGTGGCCGGCATTGCCGGGGAGCGACGCACCCGGGAGCACGGTCGAGGGACCACCACGCGCGCCGGAACGAGGGAGAGACCGGGGACCGTCCCTTACTTTACACTCTGAATAATTATACTTTAGAAAGTAAAGAATTGGCGGCGAGGCTGTCCCGGTCTACCACGGTGGCTCACCGCACCGCTCCTCGAAACCACGAGATTCTTAGCGGGCCACCTCCGAGGGCAACTCGAATGGACGATCCCGTCCTGCTCACGGGTTCGGAGGGCCACGTCGGGCGGTCGATCCTCGACCGCCTGGCCGACGACTACGAGTGGCGGTTGCTGGACCGCGAACCGCCGGCCGGCGACCCGCCCGGCGAGTTCTTCCTCGGGGACGTGACCGACGAGGCGACCGTCCGCGAGGCCGTCGAGGGCTGTGGCGCGGTCGTCCACCTGGCCGGCGATCCGCGTCCCTCCGCGCCCTGGGACTCCGTGCTGTCGAACAACGTCGACGGCACCCGGACGGTGCTCCAGGCGGCCGTCGACGCCGGCGTCGAGAAGGTCGCGTTCGCCTCCTCGAACCACGCCGTCGGC
>CAYTAG010000012.1:0-33060 GCA_964435625.1 uncultured Halobacteriales archaeon
CAGTCCGATCCCCGTCCCGGACTGGTCGCCGCCGTGGAGGCTCTCGAACACCTCGAAGATCCGGTCGGCGTCGTCGGGATCGATCCCGACGCCGTCGTCCTCGACCGAGACGAGCCACTCGTCGCCCGCCCGCTCGGCCGACACGCGGATCCGCGGCGGTTCGTCGCCGCTGTACTCGATGGCGTTGCTCAGGAGGTTCTGGAACACCTGGCGTAGTTGCCCGGCGTCGCCCTCCACGCGCGGCAGCGACTCCGCCGCGATCTCGGCGTCGCTCTCCTCGATTTTCACCTGGAGGTTCTCCCGGACGTCCGCGAGGACCGCGTCCAGTTCGACCGGTTCGAAGGGGTCCCCGCGGGTGTCCACGCGGGAGTACTCCAGCAGGCCGTCTATCATCTCGCGCATCCGGTCGGCGCCGTCGACCGCGAAGTCCAGGAACTCCCGGCCTTCGGCGTCGAGTTCGTCGTCGTACCGGCTCTCGATGAGTTGCAGGTAACTCGACACCATCCGTAGCGGTTCCTGCAGGTCGTGGGAGACGGCGTAGGCGAACTGTTCGAGCCGTTCGTTGGACTCCTCGAGTTTCTCCACGAGGTCCTGGAGCCGCTTTTCGCGTTCGACCTGGCCGGTGATGTCCTGGGTGAAACTCAGACCGGCGAAGACCTCGCCGTCGCCGTCCGCCAGCGGCGTCGCCCAGACCTGCCAGGTGCGGCCGCCGAACTCGGTGGTGGTGCTGTCGGTCTCGCCGTCCTCGACGGCGGCCCGGAACAGCGGCTCCAGGTCCTCGACCGCGTTCGCCGGGAACAGTTCCGGCATCCGGCGGTCCTCGAGCCGTTCCGCGGGGGGCAACTTCTCGCCCAGGACGGCGCCCTCCGCCAGCGTGCACCGGAGGTCGTGGTCGTACACGCTGACGGCGCCGTTCGGGAAGTGCTCGGCCAGCGTCCGGTAGCGCCGCTCGCTTTTCTCCAGCGCCCGTTCGCGTTCCCTGCGTTCGGTGACGTCCCGGACGACGCCGACCCGGTGCCACTCGGAGCCGTCGTCGGACAGGGACGCGAAGGTCGCCTCGACGGGAACCGTCTCGCCGTCTGCCGTCCGGAGTTCGCCTTCCATCGTCGGCCGTTCGCCCCCGTCGCCGTCGTAGGCCGCCTGCAGGTCGTCGACGTCCTCGATGATCGACTCGTCGACGACCAGGGTGGCGTTCTCCCCGATCAGTTCCTCGCGGGAGTAGCCGACCATCTCCGCGTACGTCTCGTTGACCATCGTGAAGTCGCTGTCCGCGTCGACGACGTACACCCCGTCGTTGACCGCCTCGACGATGGTCTCGTACCGCTTCAGTTCCAGTTCGCGTTCCCTGCGTTCGGTGACGTCCTGCACCACGAGCATCCCCGCGACGACCTCCTCGTCGGGGCCCCGGACGGGGAGGGTGTACGCGTGGATGTACCGGTCGTTGTACTCGACCTCGAAGGCGTTGGCCTCGCCGTCGAGGGCGGTGTGGAAGTACGGCTCGATCTCCGCGAGGAGGTCGTCGGGGTAAACCTCGTGGATGCTGTGGCCGACCCGTTCCGCCGGCTCGACGTCCTTCGCGTCGAGGAGTTCGCCGCCGACGGCCGTGTACTGGAGGTCCTCGTCGTACAGCCCCACGGCGCCGTTCGGGAAGTGCTCGACGAGGGTCCGGTACCGTCGCTCGCTCTCCTCGAGCCGTCGCTCGTTGCGCTCGCGCTCGGTGACGTCCTGGATCATCGCCACGCCGGCGGTGATCTCCCCCTCGCCGGCCTCGATGGGAACGACGTGGATGTTCCAGACCCGGTCGGCGTACTCGCGTTGCAGGGATCGCTTCTCGCCGTCTAACGCGGCCCGGAACGCCGATTCGAGCGCGTCCGCGATCTCCCGGTCCTCGAAGGCCTCGCGGGGCCGCTGGCCGACGAGGTCCGCCGCCGAGATGGGGAGGTCCTCGAACGCCTTCCCCGACGCGAGCGTGTACCGGAGATCGTCGTCGAACATGATGACCACGCCGTTGGGGAAGTGTTCGGCCAGCGTCCGGTAGCGGCGTTCGGACTCCCGGAGTTCGCGCTCGCGTTCCCGCCGCCCGGTGACGTCCCGGAAGTACACCGAGACCCCGGACTCGGAGGGGTAGACGGTCGCTTCGACCCAGAAGCCCAGGGGCTCGAAGAGGAGTTCGTAACTCCGCGGTTCCTGGGTCTCCATCGCGTCGTGGAAACTGTTCCAGACCTCCTCCTGGTCGGCCGCTTCGGGGAACACCTCCCAGAGGGACTCGCCGAGCAACTCCTCCTCGGAGTGCTGGAGGAGGTCCTCGGCGCGTTCGTTGACCAGCGTGAACCGGAACTCGTCGTCCAGCGCGTAGAAGGCGTCGGTGACGCGGCCGAACACCGTCTCGAGTTCGGTCTCGATGCGCCGGTGGTCGGTCACGTCCTCGAAGGCGAGGACGACGTCGCCCGCGTCGTCGTCCAGGGGCGCACCGTTGACCGACAGCCAGACGCGCTCCCCGTCCGGCCGGCGTACCCCGCGTTCGACGTCGTAGACGGCGTCCCCGCCTTCGAGGACGCGCTCGAAGAGCCGCCGGTCCGGGACCAGCGGGTCGCCGTCCGCGTCCACGAGGTCCCACTCGGGGTCGTCGAACGACGTCCCCTCGAGTTCCGCCCGGGAACGCCCGAGGATCTCCTCGGCGCACTCGTTGGCGAACTGCACGTTCCCCTCGCCGTCGAGCACGGCGATCCCGACCGGACTCGTCTCGACGATCCGCCCGTCGAGGGTCCGCTCGACCTGCTGGCGCCGCCTGGTGCGTTCGTTCTCGATTTCGGCCGCGAGCACCGCCGCCACGTCCTCGAGGAAGTCGGCGTCCTGGCCGGTGAACACCCGCCGTTCGGTCGCGTGGATCTCCAGTACGCCCCACGGGTCCTCGGCCGGCCCGACGACGACGCTGATCCCGCTGACGACGCCGTGGTCGTCGAGCAGCGCCGGCCCGGAGACGTGCGCCTCCGTCCGGCGGTCCTCGACGACGGCCGGGTCCCCGGACGCGAGCGCGCGTCCGGCACGGGAATCGGAGTCGAGCGGGACCCGCGCGTGCCCGACGAGTCCCTCCTGCCATCCGACCCCTTCCCGCAGGAATCCCTCGTCGCTCCCCGGGACCGACTCGATCAGGTCGCAGAACTCGACGTCGAGCGTCTCCGCGACCGCCACGGCCGCGTCGCCCAGCAACCGGTCGAGGTCGTCCTCCTGCAACGCCTGCTGGCCGAGTCCCGCGACCACTTCCTGCTGGCGAACGCGCGCAGTGAGATCTGCGTCCGCCCGCGAGAACGAACTCATCTTAAGATACGACTATCCCGGCGTCTGTAAGTTTTCCGACTGTGAGGGCGAACCGTATTGTTGAGATAATATTAAAAGTATTCGACAGAATCGTCTCCCCGCAGGAACGTACTGGCGAGCAGCCCCCGGATTTCCGTCACTTCGTCCGCACGACGCGTCCGTTCCAGATGTCGGGTCCGCCTCCGACGTCGCGCCGCCTCCACGGGACGGCCGGCGGCCGCCGGCCGCCGTTCGGGTTGTCGGCCGTCGTTGGGTGGCCGACTGCCGTTCGGACGGGCCGACCGTCACTTGGGTGACCGGTCACCGACGGCCAGGCCGTTGGCGACCGGGTCGACGTGGCCGAGGCCGACCACGGCGGCCACGTCGCCGTCCGCCCGCAACGCGTCCAGCCGCCGGACCATGCACGCCTCGCGGGCGTCGTCCCTGACGGTCATCCCGGTCGGCTGTTCGATTGCCCGCAGGAACGCGAGGCTCGTCGAAGTCTGGCGTCGCTCGTCGGCCGCCTGGACGGCCGCGGGATCGGTCGGGTCGCAGTCGTGTTCCACGGGGGACCCGACGGACGGCCGCAACGACGTGTACCGCCGCAGGACGGTCGCGGCCCGGTAGGCCACCGCTTCCTTCGCGACGGCGAACACGCTCCGGGCCACCGACCGCACCTCCTCGCGGGAGGGGCGCTCCGCGTAGAGGTCCCGCGCGAGCGTCGCGAAAAAGCGCGCGTCCAGTCCGTCGATCCCGGCGGTGCGGGCGTCCGGCGCCGCCGCGATTGCGTCGCTCATCTCGTCGCCGCCCGCGGGCGCCCACGGCCGGCCGTGCGCGGCCGCCTCGAACGCCGGCAGCGCCAGCGGCGCCACCTCCAGCGCGATCACGTCCGGGTCGTAGTCCGCGATTACCGCACGCACGCGGTGTCTGCTGGCGGGGTGGTCGTGGACGACGCCCAGCAACAGCACGTCGCCGTCGTCGCCCTCGCCGGCGACCCGGCGGACGTACTCGGCGTCCATCCGGGGGTCTCCGTCGTCACCGATCTCGGTCATCCGGCGTTCATCTCCACTGCAAGCGTATTAACCTTCTCCTTCCGAGGGAAAGGTCTCTCTTCTCGAACAGGATTCGGCCCGTACCGACGAGGTTTCCGAACGGTTCGCCGACCTCCCCGGCGGGATCAGGCCGTCGCGTTCGTGGCCGGTGAATCCGTGTCCGTCGCGTTCGTGGCCGGCGGGGTCTCGGCAGTCGCCTGTAGCCCCTGGACCCACGGCGGCACCCGCGGCCGCTCGACGTCGGTCTCGACGCGGTACTCGACGTCGAACTCCAGATCCGGTTCGGTGAACACGTCGGCCCAGGTCTCCGCGGTGACGACGGTCGCCTCCACGTCGGCGGACAGGAGCGCGCCCGTCTCGGGGTCGACCAGCACCTCGCCGGACGCCGACCGGACGCGGTAGGTCCGGCGGTCGCTGTGTGGTCCGGGTCGCACTTCCGTCCAGCCCGTCGTCGGCTCGTACCGGACGGCGTCTCTCCCTTCGTAGGTCGCGTTGCCGGCGCGCTCGTAGGGGAGCAGCGTTAGCCTCGACACGGGGATCCCGCCCCTCGCACTCGCCGTGACGCCGCCGGTATCGTCGCTGGCCTCGTAGATGGTCCGGGTCCAGTCGTATGTCCGGACCACGCCCTCGCGGTCCCCGACCCGTTCGCGCTGGCGCTGGAACGCCGCGCCGTCGGTCCACCGCTGTCGCACGTACGAGCGGTTGCCCCGACTGTACCGCTCGACCACCATCTGGTCGTCGGGGCCGCCGAGTATCAACCGCAACGTCCCGACGGCGGGGTCCCCGGGGGCGTAGGTCCGGGAGAGTTCGTAGTAGCGCTCCCCGCGCTCGGTGACCACTCGCGCTTGCCCGACGATCCGGTAGCTCCCGTCGACCGGCGCCGGCTGATCGTCGACCGCGAACGGCGGGTCGCTCGTCTGGGCGTCCGGCTGGTAGACGAACAGCGCTCCCAGCGACGCCGCCAGAACCACCAGCAGGGCAGCGCCGGCCACCTTGACCCGCGGGTCCGCGAGCCGCCTCCGGAAACCTCGGGCGCGAGCCAGGACGGCCGCTGCCCGCCCGGATCGACGCTGTGCGTCCGCGTCCTCGGCCGTCGTGTGCTCGTCCGATGGACCCCCGTTCGTCTCGGTCGGCCGTGGCGACGACCCCGGACCCTCGCCTGGTGCGGTGGCTGGTCGGGCCGTCGGTTCCGCAGTCCCGTCGGCCGACGACTCCTCCGCTGATTCGCCGTCGTCCGACCGGTCCGCCAGCGGCCTGTCGAAGTGCGCCTCGAACAGCTCCGCGGCCCGCTCGCGCGGCACGTCGTACAGCAGGACCTGGTAGAGGTCCCCGGGACCGACGACCGACCCGTCGGCGTCCGCCGGCGGGGCCGTCGCCGTCACCGGGACGACCCCTTCCGGCGGGGCGGAATCGAGTTCGACGACCGGCCGGAGTTCCCGGCCGTCGACGGCGAGGCGGTCGCCCACGCGCTCTCCCTCGCGGCCGCGGGCCCGCCAGAGGTCGGCCACGAAGTCCGCGAACGCGGACCGCTCGCAGTCCGCCAGCAGCGACCGGAAGGTGGATTCGGACAGCGGCGCCATCGTTTGGCGGTCGTTCGATCTTTAAATAAGAGTTCTGCCCGCGGGCTTCGCTCCGGTTCGGATGGGTACCCCACTCTGGACCCATACCCCGCACCGGGCTCGCGGCCCGCTCCGGACCTGCGCCCTGCTCAACGGGCCACCGCGGTCACGGCCCTCGTCTTTGGGGCCGGCGATTCGGCATCGGTCGCGTTGGTGGCCGGCGAATCCGCCGCAGTCCCGTTCAGCCCCTGGACCCACGGCGGCGCCTCCGGCCGGTCGGCGTCGGTCTCGACCCGGTACTCGACGCTGAGGTCGACGTCCGACTCGAACAGGGCCTCCCCCCAGGTCCGTGCCGGGACGTAGGTCGCGTCGACGTCGGCGTACAGGAGGGACCCGGTCTCGGCGTCGACCAGTATCTCGCCGGACGCTGAATGGATCCGGGCCTCGGGGGTGCCGGAGTCCGACCCGACCCAGCCGGTCCCCGGGACGTACCGGACGACGTCCCGGCCCTGGTAGGTCGTGGTCCCCGCGCGCTCGTACGGCAGGATGCTCAGCGGGGTCACCGACAGCCCGTCGCTCAGGTCCTCGGCTCCCAGATCGCTGTGGTTCTCGATCCAGTAGACCGACTGGGTGCTGTTGCTCGCCCGGACGAGGTCGATGCTTCGCCGCCGGTCGTAGTTGGCCCGACGCTCCTGGTACACCGAGGCGTTGCTCCAGGTCTGTCTCCGGTACGAGGCGTCCCCGCGAACGTACGTCACGAACGTACTCCCGTCGTACTCGTCGCCCATCGTGCGACGCAGCACCACGACCTCGGGATCGCCGGGGACGTACGTCCCCGAGGATTCGACGCGAATCGCATCGTCGTCGCTGACCGATTCCATCTGGCTGACGACCCGGTAGCTCCCGTCGACCGGCGGATCGTCGACGGTGAACGGCGAGTCGGTCGGCTGGGCGTCCGGCTGGTAGAGGAACAGCGCCCACAGCGACGCGGTGACGACCAGCACGACGACGCCGGCCGTGACGGCGATCCCGAGGGTGCCGAACCGGCCCTCCTCGTCCTCGTCCTCGCCCGTGCTGTCGGTCACCTCGCCGAATCCTCGCCGTCCCTCGTCCCGCCCCCGCGTCGTGGTCCCCTCCGGCGAGGCGCCCGTCGTGGGACCCGTCGACGCCGAAACGGTCGATTCCGCGGCACCGCCGTGGTCGTCGTCCGGCGATTCGCCGTCGACGGGGCCGTTCCCCGTCGGCTCCTCGTCCGCGGATTCGTGGGCCGGTTGCCCGTCCGTCGTTTCGCCGTCCGACGTTTCGCCGTTCGCGGGTTCGTCGCCGGCCGGTTCGGTCTCCGTCGATTCCGCGTCCGTCGGTTCGCCGTCCGAGGTCTCCTCGGCCGCCGATTCGTCGTCCAGCGGCCGGCCGAAGTGGGCCTCGAACAGGTCCCCCGCCCACTCGCGGGGGACGTCGTCCAGCAACGTCCGGTAGAGGTCCCCGGGGCCGATGACGGTCGCGCTCGCGTCCTCCGGCGGGGGCGTGGCCGTCACCAGGACGACCTCCCGGTCGGAGTCGACGCTCCCCTCCGGGGGTTGCTCGTCGGGGTCGACGACGGGCCGGAGTTCGCGACCGTCGGCGACGATGCGGTCGCCCACGCGCTCTCCCTCGCGGCCGCGGGCCCGCCAGAGGCCGGCGACGAAGTCCGCGAACGCGGACCGCTCGCAGTCCGCCAGCAGCGACCGGAAGGCGGATTCGGACAGCGGCGCCATTGGTTGGTGGTGATAGGGGCGTGAAATAAGCGTTCTGCCCGGGAACGGGGTCGAACGTGGACAGCGCGATCAGAGGGGATCTCTCCCGCTGACGGCCGACTACCGGTTCGCGGCCACGCCGTCACGCCACGGTCGCGTTCCCGGTCGTCACGTTCCCGCTCGTCGCCTCTAGCCCATGGACCCACGGCGGCCTTCGTGGTCGGTTGACGCCGGTCTCGACGCGGTACTCGATGTGGAGGTTCAGGTCCGGTTCGGTCAACACGTCGCTCCACGTTTCGGCAGGTACTATCGTCGCATCGACATCGGCGTACAGGAGCGCTCCGGTCTCGGCGTCGACCAGTACTTCTCCGGACGCGGACCGGACCCGGTACGTCTGGGGGTCGACGTCGGGGTTGGGCTTCCGGGCAGTCCACCCCGTCGTCGGTTCGTATCGAACAACGTCTCTCCCCGCATAGGTTACAGTTCCGTCACGCTCATACGGAAGCATGGACAGTACCGAGGTGAGTAAATTGTCTCTGGGTGATGGGGAAATTTGGCCTTCGTTATGACGGAGCTTGTAGATAGACTGCATACTGTCGCTCGTCCGAACCACGTCCTCGCCGTCACCGAGTAGTTCGAGGTGGTCTCGATACTCCGTGGCGTCCGTCCACGTTTGACGGACGTAGGTGCGGTTTCCACGCCAGTAGTTCACGACCATCGCCTGATCGTCGGTTGTGCCACGAATCGAGCGACTCATCGCGATGGCAGGATCTCCTGGTACGTACGTATAGGTACTTTGGAGGTACGATCGTTCAGGGCCGCCGGTGGTGTGCATCTGGCTTTCGGCCCGGTAGCTACCGTCGGCCGGCGGCTCGTCGACGGTGAACGGCGGATCGCTCGGCTTGGGATCGGGTTGGTAGAGGAACAGCCCCCATACCGACGCCGCAAGGACAATCAGGATGGTGGCGCCCACGACCTGAAGCTGCTGGTCGCCGACTAGCGCCTGGAGGTCGTCCCCGTCGCGGGGTAACAGGTGGGCCATCCGGGCAGGTCGATCCCCCGTCTCTTCTTTGGAGGCGGTCGTGCTCTCGCTTGGTCGATCGTCGGTCGCCAAGGTAGTCACATCCGGTGCCCCCATCGTGCTTTCGTCTGACCAGGCACCGGTCACGGACGTCAAACCGCCCCCAGATCCGGTTGATTCGTGAGTTCCAGCCGTCGAATCGATCGCTAGCGGTCGGTCGAATTGGGCTTCGAACAGGGCCGCGGCTCGCTCGCGCGGGACGTCGTACAGCAGAATGTGGTACAGGTCTTCGGGGCCGACGGATTCCTCTGTGTCCGTGGGCGTCGCCGACACCACGATAGTGTCCTTCGCAAGGAACTCTTCACCGTCGGGGTCGACGACGGGCCGGAGTTCGCGACCGTCGGCGACGATGCGGTCGCCCACGCGCTCTCCCTCGCGGCCGCGGGCCCGCCAGAGGCCGGCGACGAAGTCCGCGAACGCGGACCGCTCGCAGTCCGCCAGCAGCGACCGGAAGGCGGATTCGGACAGCGGCGCCATTGCCGAACCGTCGGTCGACCTCGAAATAAGGGTTCTGCCCGCGAGGGGGAGACCGACCGGACGTCGAGCGCGCCGACGGGGTTCTCGGCGGCGTCAGTGGTCGTCCGGGCCGCGGACCTGGTCGCCGGCCGCGGTCCGGTTGCCCGCCAGCGAGTCCACCCAGGGCGGTTCGCTGGGCGGGTCGACGCTGGTGTCGACCTCGTAGGTGACGGTCACCGAGTACGAGTCCGCGACCATCACGTCGGCCCAGTTCTCCGCCTTGATGAACGACCCGGAGACGTCGGCCTTCAGGATGGTGCCGGTCTCGGCGTCGACCAGCACCTCGCCGCTGGCCTGCCGGACGTAGACGGACTGGGCGCCCTCGCCCTCGTCGAACGTCCTGCCGGACGTCCAGCCGTCGACGGCCCCGTACCGGACGACCTCGGTGCCCCGGTAGGTCGCCTCGCCGCGCTCCTCGTACCGCAGCAGGTACAGGCTCTGCAACGCCGGTCCCGGTTCGATGTCGGCCGCGGAGTCGGTCTCCTGTTCGACCTCGTAGTAGGTCAGCGCGGTCGGATCGGCCCGGACGACGTTCCCGGCGTCGGCCTGCCGGTCGAACGCCGAGGAGGAGTCGACCGTCGCCATGACGAACTCGCGGTCGCCGTGGCGGTAGGTCGTCCGCCTGACCACCGGCCCGTCGCCGCTGGACAACCGGGTGTCCTTCACGACCGGCGCCTCGTCCGGGTAGTACACCTTCGTCCGGACGACCCGGTCGTTCTCGGGGTAGTTCGACTGCACGGTCGCCGTCACCTGGTAAGGTTCGGCCTCCGTCGGCGCCGGCAGCGATTCGTCGGACGCCAGGAACGCCGGCCGCTGGGGATCGGCCGGCACCGGATCGTACACGAACAGTCCCCACGCCGCTACCGTGGCGACCAGCATCACGACTACCACCACGACGACGGTGGTTCGCCCCCGCGCGGATGCTCGCGTCTCGCCCGCCATACTCACCTCTACACGGTTTTGTGTGTTAACCTTTATCAATTGTTCGGGGGTGATGTACGGATAAGCCCCGGCTTGATGGGGGCTGGTCTACTGACTAATATTCAAAGGGAGATTCGGGCTGATAGACAACGTGGAATATCTTTACACGTCGTCACCCGACTCGAAAAGCGATGACTGATGAGTGTTCACCGCTTCCAACGCTTCGAGACACAACTCAGAAAGTTCGGATCGGAGCGGTTCTAATTCCTCACGCTGGCGGCGGCGAATCCATCCGACTGATGTGAGCGGGTCGTACTGTTCTAGGAGTTCGGGAAGTATTTTATACGCCTGTTTCTCACCTTCCATTGCTGTGTCACGAATTGCGGTGTGTGTCGGATTGTCTGGGTCGTATTCGGGAATAGCAATCTCCCATACTCGCTTGTGAACGTCGCGCCCGCCGAACAGTCCTTGACTCATCATCTCCTGAATAAGTTCGAGAATCAGCGGCGCGTTGAGGAATCCCGAGAGGTAGTATGCCTCGTCGCGGTCGTCCGTTTCGTAGTAGTAGCACTTGTGATCAACTACGAGTGGGATACGCCCGTCGTTGTTTCGTTGCAACTCGATTTCTATTCCGTTGACTGATATATCGTTTAGTTCCTCGGTATCTACGACGGCTCCGTAGACGTAAGACCCACTGGTATTCTGGAGGACTCGATACCTGGGGTCGGGGTCCTGCTGGGTGAGTTTATGGCGATAGTTCAGCCATTCTAATAAGCCTTCGTCGGTGGTGTCCTCCTTGTTTACTTCCCATTTTTCCCTCGCCACACTAATCCAATCTGCCAAGTTCTGATACCCGTTTGCCCGGGCTGAATCTTCATTGAGCAGGTGGAAGTCACGTCCTGATATTTGGAGGGGTAAAACCGACACGGGGAAGTCCAAGTGGGCGAAGTGGACAAGCTCGCTCCCAGTCACGCAGTGGTAGAGGAAATCATGTTCAATCTGGCCTTCCATCTCGACAGAATCCCACGGTTCTTTCGCTCGTGTCCGGGCACGTTCTGACGTCTCCACTAGCGGTTCTTGAGCGTTGATGCCGAACGTCTCGTGCTGTTGGAAATTAACGAACCAGAGACTCCGCGGAACTACCGTTGCTCCCTGCCGAATTTCGTCTTCGTAAGGACTGGTCGCGTTGAACAACTGTGGGTTCAGCTCTCGGTCCATCACTACGCTTCGGTCGCCGAGGATGTTCAGGTAGTACGTTACATCCTTGATATCGAGTTCTTCTTGTGCAACCTCATTAGAGACGTTCACTTCAGGTAACGTTCCTGAGTATCGACGGCCTTTGAGGGGATACGAGTTACCTTCACCCTTTTTGGCCGACAGTACACAGGTCAGCATATTAAACAGAGGAAACACATCTTGAAGGTCCCACAGTCCGGTGAAGTGAGCCGTCACGTTGAACTCTATGTCGCGGAGGTTCCGTAAGTGGTCGCCGTTGAACACTCCGCGTGGCAGAACGAATGAGATCCTTCCGCTATCGTTGAGGTAGTGGTCAATGGAATAGACGAAAAAGAGTGCCGCAAGTTCCATGTGGGTTATGTTTTCGACATCATCCGAATCAAGGAGGTCGTACTCCTCTACGATAAGATTCCTAACGTGATTTTCGTACTTCTCGCGGCTAATGTACCGATATGAGAGCCACGGTGGGTTGCCGAGCACGAGGTCGAACTTCCGATCCTCGAAATAGATCGGCTTGTAGACGTTCTTGAGGATGAACGTCCAAATGGTGTCTCGACCCTCGTCCCGCAAGTTTTTGATTCGCTGAACAATACGACGATAGATTACAGCCCGTTCATTTTCGTTCAGGCGCCTGTACTCGTCGCCAACCTGTCGCTCGGCGTAGGCGTGGAAACTATCCTCACTAATTGTATTATTGCTGTTAAGATATGATTTCACGCTGTCGAGGAGGTCATTCAGTACCTCACCGTCTTCGGTGACCGAAACAGGAACCTCGAACACGGTTTCATCGGCTTGAAACCGGTAAACGTGAACTGTCTCCTGGCTCATCTCATAAGAAGGCGGCATGATACTGTTCGAGAGGTAGACCGGGATGGAGACGGAGCCCGAACGGGCGTCGCGCACGAGGTCACCGAGTGCCAATAAGTAGTTTACACGGGCAACTATCACTGCGAGCGGGTGAATGTCAATCCCGACTACGCTGTCGAAGATGTGCTCCAGCAGTTCGTCGTCATCAAGATCGGTGTGTTCGCGTTTGTACCGGATCGCCTGAAAGAGGAACGTGCCACTGCCACACGTCGGGTCTAGAACTGTTTCCTTGGCGTCGTTCTCCAGTTCGCCGTCAACTATCTCTTCGACAAGCCAGTCCGGAGTATAATACTCACCGAGATTGTGGCGTTCGCCCGCTGTCACTAAGTCTTGATAGAGTGTTTTCAGTACGTCCTCCTGAATGTTTGCGAGGTCGTAGTCGTTGAGGCGGGCGAGAACGTGTTGCGTAATTCGCTGATCAACCTCTCTCGCGGCTGGACGTGAAATCCAACTGAAAAAATCCTCTTCAATGAAGTTCTTGATGCCCCAGCGAGCGAACGTTTGGCCTGTTATAACGTCGGAAATCTCGTCCTCGTTGGGGAGCATTCCGTCCGAATACTGCACGTAGGCCATAAGTTTGGCGAGAACGCTGAGGTACGTGTGCCGTATGAACAATTCTTCGGAATGGTCACTTTCCCCGTGGACGATTTCAAGATAGCGTTGCCACTCCTCAAAAAGCACTTCAATACCATCCTCGCCAATGGTATCCCACTCCTCATGCAAAATTTCCATCCCTTCCCGGCAGACCGGTGAGTCTGGACCAAAGTCCGTAACGATGTTTTCAGCGGTTGGGAGGATGTTGTCACTGAACAAGAGGTACTGGTCGAGTTTTGTGAACACCGAGTTAGGATCGCCACCGTCAAGGTCGATTGTATCAACTTCATTCAAAACTACGTTGTCTGGGTCAAAGTCCGCACCTTCAGGGAGATTCGCAAGATAGACGATGCAAGTAGTTCCGTCGCTTGCAACGAGATAGTATTTCTGGTCCTGTCCCTGTTCGTTCCAAATTGCGGTGACGTAATCGCGGAGTTGGTCTTGTGCGTCCTCAAGGTAGCGGTTGAGGTCCGTTTTGAACTCGATGATGACGTTGCCGAGTCGTGCGTCGATTCGGCCTTGAAACGCGACAGTTGCCTCCTCAATCTGAACGAATTCTTCGAGGAACGGCAACATCCGATGTGCTTGGTCACAATCGAGCGTACTGAATGTATCCCGAACGAACGTCAGAAAATGGTGGCCGAGAGCGGCTTCGCTGTTCGCTTGCCTCACCCTATCGAGATAATTTTGGAGAGCGTCAGCGAAGTCCTCGTCTGCCGTGTAAGCCGACATGGATCATCCTTTGCCCACATCCCTTATGAACGTAAGGTAACGAGATCGAAGGGTCAACACTAAAGCCGTCCGGACATTCCCTCTCTTAACGCTACGCGCCTACCTACAGGTTCAACAGGATCTCCTCGGCGTGCCCGCGGTCCACCCGCTCGCGGACGTCGTCGTCCAGGCCCACCTCGTCCACCTGGTCCACGGTCGTCGGGACGCTGTCGGTCGGGCCGAAGGGGTAGTCCGACCCGAAGATCAGGCGGTCGCCGAGGAGGTCGTAGGCCATCTCCATCGCGCGCGGGAACGTCTGGGAGGTGTCGTACCAGAACGCGTCGAGGTAGGCCGACGGTTCGCGGGTCAACTCCGCGATCCGGTCGCGGTCGAACTCCGGATCGTTCGGGCTGTAGAGGAACTCCATCCGGCGCTTGAGGTAGGGGATGGCCCCACCGAGGTGCGAGAGGACGATCTCCAGGTCGTCGTACCGCTCGACGAACCCCGAGAAGACCATCTCGGCGACCATCACCGTCGTCTCCACGGGGAACCCGATCATGCTCTCGGTGTAGTACCGCTGGAGGCGCTCTTTCCCGAGCGGGTTCGTCGGGTGGACGAAGATGGGCACCCCGCGGTCGTCGGCGTGCTCGAAGAACGGGCGGAACCGCTCGTCGATCAGCGACGTGCCGAAGACGTTGGTGTCGAGGGTTACCCCCTGCAGGCCGAGGTCGTCCAGCGCCCGGTCCAGTTCCGCGATGGCCGCGTCCGGGTCGACCAGGGGCACGTTGGCGAACCCGAGCAACCGGTCGGGATACCGGTCGTTCGCCTCGGCCAGGTAGTCGTTGACCAGGCGGGCGAACGTCCCGTAGATCTCCGGCTCCGAGAGGTACTCCTCGTCGATGAACGACTCCGGCGACGGGAACGACAGGACGGCCCGGTCCAGCTCCCACTCGTCCATGAGTTCGACGCGCCGCCGTGGCCCCTCGGTCGTGAACGAGAGGTCCTCCGATTCGTAGAACTGGTCCATCGACGCCGCCGGCCCCCGTCGCTCGACGAGCGCGTCGTCGATCTCCTCGAGCAGGTCCGCGGCGAACAGGTGGTTGTGGACGTCTATCGTCATTCGTATCAGTTGACACCCGACGACGAAATAAATCTTTGTTGACGAGTCCGGCGCGGTGTCGTCCGCGCCCACGCGCCCAGGCGGACCCCGGTCCCGTCGGAGCGCCGCGCCAAGGCGGCCTCGATCCCGTCAGAGCACCTCGAACTCGAGGTGGTCGTCCCAGTCCGAGGGGGCCACGCCGAGGTCGGCCGTCCGGTTCAGGAACTCCTCCTGGCGGCCGGCGTAGTCCTCGGTGAGCGTGGTCTGCTCCCAGACGACCGGCGTGTCCATGCTCTCGGTGGTCTTCAGCCCCCAGTCGGCCAGCCACTCCGCGTTGGCCTCGCTCTCGACCGCGAGCATCTCCATGTACTTCTCCTGGGTGACGGCGTCGTAGGCGTTGTCGTACAGCCAGTCGACGCCCTCCTGGTAGGCCTCGACGAGGGCCTCGACGGCGGGCCGGTGTTCCTCGAGGTAGTCCTGGGGGACGACCCAGGTGGTGAGACTCGGGATCGGTTCGTCCCGGTCGACGAGGTAGTCCGAGATGTAGAAGACGTCGTCCATCTCGTCGTTCCGGATGGGGTCGACGATCCCCAGCATCGGCCCCGTCGAGGCGACGTCGATCTCGCCCTGCTTCAGGAGGTCGCCGAGGGCGAAGTAGTCGGCGGTGACCACCTCGAAGTCGCCGTCGTTCTCCCCGAACGTCAGGTCGTTCATCGACGCGATCAGCGAGTACGCGGGCACGTCGCCGCCGCCCCAGCCGCCGATGCCGACCGTGGCGCCGTCCGCTGCCACCTTCTCGATGGTCGCGTCCACGCCGCCGGTCCGCTCGGGGTGGTACTCGCTGTCGGGCGTGGTCCACCAGCCGACCCAGTTGGTCGAGGCGCGCCCGACCACGGCCAGTTGCTGGTCGCGTTGGGCCCCCAGTTGTGCGGCCTCGATTGGCGCCATGGAGCCGACGTCGGGTCCCTCGGCGGCGAACAGCGCCACGTCGTCCCAGGACTCGTCGGTCTGGAGTTCGTAGCCCGCCTCGTCGAGTTTCTCGTTGAGGGCCCCGTTCTCGCCGGTGACGTGGTCCATGACGATCCCCTGGTACTCCTGGGGCGCCATCACCAGCCGGAGGGTCCCGCCGTCGTCGTTCGAGGAACTACCGAGACAGCCGGCCGTCGACGCACCGACTGCCCCGCCGATGCCTGCGAGGAACGCTCGTCGATTGTGCATGCTCGCAAGGTGATAGCGAACGGAAATATTTAAAAAGTTCTATGCTGAGTAACATGAATAGCTAAGAGAAAAAACACGAATGAAGGGAACATCCAGCGCAAGCGCCACGTTCGACCCGTCAGGTGCTGCGGCCGCCAGTCGCCCCCGTCCGACCGCCGCGCGGTTCGCTGTCGGGCGTTCCGCCGGACCGTGCCAGGGATGTCGTGGATGACGCGTACCGTCGGCCGACGCGCCGGGCGGTTGCTCCGCCGGCCGCCGGCGACCCTCGCCTCGGTGGTCGTGCTGGTGCTCGTCTGGGGCGGCGTCGCCCGGGGGTTCGGCCTGGTCGACACCATCTCCACGCCGACCCTGGTGGCGGTCGCCACCGCCGACCTCCTGGCGAGTATGGAGTGGGTGCCCCACGTGTTCGCCACGCTCCGCCGGACCGTCTTCGGGTTCGTCGTCACCCTGGCGGTCGGAACGGCGCTTGGCGTGCTCGTCGGGGCCAGCCGGTTCTGGGAGCGCGCGCTGGGCGGATACGTGACCGTCGGCCTGGCGCTCCCGTCGCTGTTCGCGGCCGTCTTCGCCGCGATGTGGTTCGGGATCAGCGACCTCACGCCGACGGTGGCGGGCGCCGCCATCTCGTTCCCGTTCGTCGCCCAGGGGGTCGCCGACGGCGTCAAGGACGTCGACCGGCGGCTGGTCGAGATGTCGACGGCGTTCGACGTCGACCGCCGGCGGATGCTCCGGCGGGTCGTCGTCAAGTCCGTCCTGCCGGAGTGGTTCTCCGGCGCCCGGTACGCCTTCGCCATCTGCTGGAAGATCACGACGCTGACCGAACTCGTCGCGGCCGGCAGCGGGATCGGGTTCATGATCGAGTTCGAGATGCGCCAGCTCTCGATCACCGGCGTGTTCTCCTGGACGCTGCTGTTCGTGACGGTGCTGGTCGCCCTGGAGTACGGCGTCTTCCAGCGGCTGGAACGGCAGGCGTTCGCCTACCGCTCGGAGGGGGTGCCGATGCGATGACCGACGCCCCCGCAATCGCGTGCTCGAACCTCTCCAAGCGGTACGGCGAGGGCGAGGAGGCCGAGTCCGTCCTGGAGTCGGTCTCGTTCGAGGTCGGCGACGGGAACTTCGTCGCGCTCATCGGTCGGTCCGGAAGCGGGAAGTCGACGCTGCTGGACGTGATCAGCGGGATCGAACGGCCGGACGGCGGCGGGGTGACCTTCCCCGCGGCCGACGGCGAGGCGACCGTCGGCCACGTCTTCCAGGCCCCGCGGCTGCTCCCCTGGGAGACCTGCCTGCAGAACGTCGAGTACGTCCACGGCGACGACCCCGAGTACGACGACGACGTGGGCCGGCGGTACCTGGACCTGGTCGGCCTGGGCGACCAGTACGACCAGTACCCCACCCAACTCTCGGGCGGCCAGCGCCAGCGCGTCGGCCTGGCCCGGGCGCTCAGCGTCGACCCCGACGTCCTGCTGATGGACGAACCGTTCAGCAACGTCGACGAGATCACCGCGGACGGCCTCCGGGAGGACCTGCTGGACCTGTGGGCGGACTTCTCGCCGACCGTCGTCTTCGTCACCCACGACGTCACCGAGGCGGTCCGGCTGGCCGACCGGGTCCTCATGCTCGGCGACGGGGACCTGTTCGGCGACGTGACGGTCCCGCTGGACCGCCCCCGGTCGGTCGACTCCGTCGAGTTCGTCCGGTTCCGCGAACGCGTCCGCGAGCAGTTCCGCGAACAGGGGTAACCATGACCGACTCCACCCGCCGATCCGGGACCGCGCTCCCCGGTTCGTGGCGCCCGTCGGACGTCGCCAGCGCCGTGGCCCCCCGGCTCGTCGGCCTCCTCCTGGGGGTGGCCGGCTGGTACGGGCTAGCCAGCGTGTTCCCCAACCAGTTGATGCCGTTCCCCGGCGAGACGCTCGCGATCACCGCCGACCTCCTTGCCCGGGGCGTCGTCACCGAACACCTCCTGGCGACCGCCTGGCGCATCCTGCTGGGGTTCGTCGGGTCGATGGTCGTCGGCGTCACCGTCGGGACGCTGATGGGCCTGGACGACTACGCCCGCCGGTTTTTCCTCCCGTACGTCGTCGTCGGGATGTCGGTCTCGGCGGTGGCGTGGGCCGCCGTCGGGACGCTGGCGTTCGGGTTCTCGGTGCTCGCGCCCGTCGCCGCGACCGTGCTCACGACGTTCCCGTTCGTGACGGTCCACGTCTGGAAGGCCGTCGAGAACGTCGACGACGACCTGACCCGGATGAGCCGGAGCTTCGACGTGTCCCTGGGACGGATCGTGCGCCGGCAACTGCTCCCGGACGTGGCGCCGGGGCTGTTCTCGGCGTCGCGGTTCGGGCTGGCGATCTCCTGGAAGATCGTCACCATCGCGGAGATGTTCGCCGCCTCCAACGGCGTCGGCTACCGGCTGTTCCAGGCCTACCAGCGCTTCCGGTTCGAGGAGGCGTGGGCCTGGGCGGCGGTGTTCGTGGCGATCATCCTCCTGGTCGAGTACGGCGTCTTCCGCCCGCTGGAACGCCGCGCGTTCGCCTACCGGTCGGACGCGCGGCCGCTGGCCTGACCGACACCTCGCTCACGTGCCCTCTCCTCTGGCTCGACCCCGACGGCGTCACCGCCCGGCGTCCAGCCGCGATCCGATCCCCGGCGGGAGGCCGGCTTCTTCGACCGCCGCCTGGACGCGCTCGACGTCGTATTCGACGCGGTGCTCGTCGACGGTCCACTCGTCGAGGTCGACCACCGCGTAGGCCGCCCGAGGGTCGCGGTCCCGCGGCTGGCCGACGCTGCCGGGGTTCAGCACGACCCCCTCGTCGTAGACCTCGTGGTGCTGGACGTGGGTGTGGCCCATCACGAGGACGTCCTCCTCGCCCAGCAGGTCGGGGCCGAACTCCCCCGGCATGGTGTAGTGGTCCGGGTCCTCGGGGTGGCCGTGGACGACCTTCAGGCGGCCGTCGAACGGGCGCCGCTGGTCGGGCAACTCCGAGAGCCAGTCCCGGTGGTTCTCCGCCAGGTCCGTCCGGGCGTACTCGACGCCCGCCTGGGCCATGTCGTTGAACCGCTCCTCGCCGCCCTCGACCACGGCCCGGTCGTGGTTGCCCATCACGGTCGGCACGCCCGCCGACTCCGATACTGCCGCAGCGTCGACCGTGGCCGCCAATTCATCGGGGACGGCCGCGGACTCGCCGGGCGCCGTCATCGCCTCGACGCAGGCCGCGGGCCAGGGGTTGTACCCGACGACGTCGCCCGCGTTGACCAGCGCGTCGACTCCTCGCTCGACCACGTCCGATAGCACCGTCTCCAGCGCGGGCAGGTTCCCGTGCACGTCCGAGATGACGCCGACCTTCATGGGCCGACGGTTCACGTCCCAGGGGCTTGAAAACTCCCGTCTACCGCTGGATGCGTGTCAGGGGGTCGTCGGGGGTGGTGGATCGTCGGTGGCGGTCTGAACGTCGAGTGGTTGATCGTCGTGGCGGTCTAAATGTCGAGCGGTGGATCGTCGGAACGGTCTGGACGCGGCACACGGCAACCAGGGGAAGCCTCACCCCTCCCCAACCGTGCGGGCGGGCCGGCGGCCGGCCGCCGAGGCCGCCGGCCCGCCCCCGGCCCTCGCGCGCGTTGCTCGCGCGCGCCGACGTCCGACGATGGGCTGCCGAAACGACGTTCGGGGGTGGGCTGCCGAAACGACGTTCGGGGGTGGGCTGCCGAAACGACGTTCGAGGGTGTGGGTTGCCGACGCGACGCTCGACGATCACCTCGCCGGAACGACGCCCCCTGCCCTGGTACCCTTATATACCTCGTCGGCCCTAATAAGGGCTCAGCCGTTCCGGACAGCCGTCTCCCACTCCTCGCCTGTCCAGGCGGCCCCGGCGGCGCAGACGGCGTGCTCGAAGTCGAGTTCGTAGGCGGCGTCGGCGGCCGCCTGGGCCGTCTCGGCCTCGAACTCGAACGGCTCCGGGGCGTCCTTCTCGTAGGTCGCCACGAGGTGCGGTTCTTCGACCGCCTCCACCAGCAGGGCGTCTCGACGGACGATGCCGACCGTCGCGGCGTCGGGGCCGATTACGGCGGCGATGCGGGGCGTGTCGTAGTCGTCCTTCTCGTAGTCCAGCGCCAGCAGCGGTTCCGCCAGCGCGTCGCGGGCGGGGTAGCCCAGCGCCAGTTTCTCGGCCACCGGGTCGACGTGGCTGCCGTTGCCCAGCGCGACCGCGGCCCCCTCGACCGCTGGGGGGTCCGCGACGACCCGCAGGCAGTTGTACGAGACGTAGGGGTTGTCAGTCTCCGGGGCGTCCGGGGTGGGCGCGACCGTGAGGATGTCCGGCGTTCCCTCTCCGCCCTCCCGCGTGACGACCTGGCGGTTCGGGAACGACCGGGAGGAGACGCGGTAGGCGCCGACGCCCGGGGCGGCGACCAGCAGGCGACCCACGTACATGGGCGTAGATGGGTGGGTCGCCAGCAAAGGGGTGTCGGTCGCGGGAATGGGTCGGCCGTCGCGGGCGGGGTGCGGTCGTGGCGGGCAGGCGGTCGGCCCGTGTGGGACGGGGAGCGGCCCGCGGGGCCGAGGTTTATAGCCGAAGGCGGGACCACCTGTCGCGTGACGACGACCGAGGACGAGTGCGTCGAGGCCTTGCGGGAGGCCGCCGAGCGTCTGGGCGAGTCGCCGACGAAGGCCCAGTACGAGGATCTGGGCCTGACGCCCGCCTCGGCGACGATCCAGCGGGTGATGGGCGGGTGGAACGAGGCGAAGGAGGCCGCGGGGCTGGAGACGTACGCCTCGACCGGTTCGCGGGTCGGATCGAAGCCGGACGGGGTCGACCTCCCCGAGGGAACCGCGTGGGCGGACCTCTCCGTCGACCAGCGGTGGCATTACCGGAACGTCGACTGGAACACCGAGCGGACGTTGCGGCGACGCGCCCGGCTCAGGCGCTGGGTCAACGAACACAAGCGCGAACGTGGATGTATCCGGTGTGGCGTCGACGATCCCGCCTGCCTGGATTTCCACCACGTGGAAGCCGGGGACAAGGAGATGGACGTCGGCACGATGATCACGTACGGATACGGGAAAGACGGTCTCCGGGACGAAATCCAGAAGTGTGAAGTTCTGTGTGCGAACTGCCATCGGACGGAACACGGCGCGACCCCGACCGCGGGAGAAACACGGCACGAGGAACTTCGAGCGTGGGTTCACGAACGCAAGCGTGAGCGCGGTTGCGCCCGGTGCGGGCAGCGCGATCCGCGTTGTCTCGACTTCCACCACGACCGGGACGAGAAAGGAGCGACCGTCGCCGAGCTGGTTTCGAACGGCCGGTCGAAGGACGCGATTCGCAACGAGGTGGACGACTGCATCGTGCTCTGTGCGAACTGCCACCGGAAGGAACACTTCGAACCGCCGGGCGAGAGATGACGGTCGCTCGGATACGACAATCATAAGTACGCCTACCCAGTATTCCCGCACGCAGTCCCGTGGTGTAGTGGCCAATCATGTGAGCTTCTGGGGCTCACGACGGAGGTTCGAATCCTCCTGGGACTACTCCTTCCGACGTCCTGATCGGGTAGTCACGTCGACGCAGGGAACGACGGGGCTGGCCCATCGGCGGTCCGTTCGAGACCGTTCTCCGTGACGTCGGTCGGCCCCGGCCGCTCGAACCGCCGGGGACACTCGCCGCTAGAGCCCTTCGTCCTCTATCGGTTCGACGTACTCGTCGACGTTGTCCTCGGTCACGTCGTGTTCGGACGTCACGTGGTCGGCGATCTGGTCGTGCTCCCCCGATTCGCCACAGATGTCACATCGGTGGGTCGTGACGGGCATGAACTCATCCGGACCCTCCGGGGGTCCGTGTTTCCCTTATCGCCGGACGGGCATAAGGACCAGCCGTGATGCGGGACGCAGTGTTCAGATAAGCCGGATCATATGTTTAGAACATCTCGAAATCCCCCCGGGCGCTCGACTTCCGTCAGAGGCGAGCTCTGACGACTTCCCGCTCGTTTCACTCGCGGGAACCTCGTTGCGCTCCTCGCTCCGTTGTCGCGCGAGAGCGAAGCTCTCGCTGGATCTCGCAGGAGCGAAGCTCCTGCGGACTCGTCGGAAATCGGAGATTTCCGAGATGCCAAAAATCTGTGATTTTTGAGCACGGTGCTTGCGTCGTCCGGACGGGGTCGACCGCCCGGCCCCTTTCAGTCCATGGTCTACGTGGTCGACACCGTCCGCTACAGTTTCCTCGGGTACGCCGACCTCGTCCCCGCGGCGTCGCTGGCCGTCCTCGTCGCGATCACCGCCGCCGTGCTGGCGGTCGACGTCTACCTGTTCGGGGTCGGTTACGACCTCACCGAGTAGCCCCGCCGGTCGACGCACACCCTGCTAGTCCGCCGAACGCTTCGCCGCAGGGCAACCACCTTTACCGCCGCGTTCACCAAGGGCGCGTATGGACCCTGACCTGGATCGGTTCGAGTCCCGGCGCTCGACGGTGTACGGCCAGCGGGGCGTCGTCGCCACGAGCCAGCCACTGGCCGCCCAGGCCGGCATCTCGATCATGGAGGACGGCGGCAACGCCTTCGACGCCGCGGTCGCCACAGCCGCCGCGCTGAACGTCGTCGAACCCACCTCGACCGGCCTCGGCGGGGACGTCTTCGCGCTGTACCGGACCGCCGACGGCGAAGTCGGCGCGATGCGGGCCTGCGGCGGCGCGCCCGCGGACGCCACCGTCGAGAACGTCAGCGAGGCGGTCGCGGCCGACCCCGGCGGCGACGCCGACGACCCGGCCGACGCCGAAATGCCCTTCACCGGTCCACACGCCGTGACGGTGCCGGGGACTGCCCGCGGATGGGAAGCGACCGCCGAGCGGTTCGGCCGCAAGGACCTCGGCGAACTGCTCCAGCCGGCGATCAGGTACGCGACCGAGGGCTACCCCGTCTCGGAAGTGATCGCCAGCGCGTGGCGCCACGCCGAGGACCTCTTCGAGACCGACCACGCCCGCGAGACGTTCCTGTTCGACGGCGAGGCGCCGTCGGTCGGCCAGGAGGTCACCCTGCCGCGACTCGGTGAGTCCATGCGAACGATTGCCGAGGAGGGCGCCGACGTCGTCTACGAGGGCGAGATCGCGGAGGCCATCGCCGCCGAGATTCAGCAGCAGGGCGGCTTCATGACCGTCGAGGACCTCGCGGACTTCGAGGTGGAGTGGCCCGACCCCGTCTCGACGACCTACGGCGGCGCCGAAATCTACGAACTCCCGCCGAACAATCAGGGGCTGATCGCGCTGGAGGCGCTGAACGTCGCCGCGGAAGTCGGTGCCGACGACCACTCCATCGATTCGCCCGAGCGGGTCCACTACTTCGCGGAGGCGATGAAACTCGCTTTCCACGACGGCCACCACTACGTCACCGACCCCGAGTACGAGGACCACCCGCCGCTGGCCTCCGGGTCCTGGGCCGAAAAGCGCGCCGGGAAGATCGGCGAGACGGCCAACGACGACGTTACCTTCGGCGTCCCGGACGCGAACGCCGAGGAGGCCGACACCGTCCTGCTGACGGTCGCGGACGACGAAGGTAACGTCGTCTCGTACATCAACTCCCGGTTCGCCGGGTTCGGCTCCGGCCTGGTCGCCGGCGACACCGGCATCGCACTCCAGAACCGCGGGGCCTCGTTCTCGCTGGACCCCGAGCATCCCAATTCGCTGGAGCCCGGCAAGCGCCCGTTCCACACGCTCATCCCCGGGCTGGCGAAGTTCGACCGGGACGACTGGGCCGCCTTCGGCGTCATGGGCGGGTACATGCAACCCCAGGGCCACGTCCAGGTCATTTCGAACATCGTCGACTACGACCTGCCGCTACAGGCCGCCCTGGACCGGCCCCGCTGGCGGTACTACGAGGACGGAACGCTGGCGCTGGAGCCGCACTTCGACGGCGGCGTCGCGGCGAAACTGGTGCGGAGAGACCACGACGTGCGGACGAAGACCGCCTCACGGTTCGGTGGGGCACAGATCGCCCGCTGGTCGGACGGCGTGCTCTCGGCGGCGACCGAACCCCGGAAGGACGGGAACGCACAGGGGTACTAGACGAACTCTCGCCCTCATTCGGCACCCCTCGGCCTCCCGGAGCACTCGGCCGGCACGACGACTGTGACGCTTCACTCGTCGCACCGCGGCACACCAACGCTTATCCGTCCTCTGGTGTAACACCTGCGTATGTCCGGTACGGATACAGATGGGGGAAAGGACCCCGAGAAGACGAATATCAACGTCAGGCTCACCGAGACGCTACTCGCGGACGTCGACGCGACGTGGCGCGAGGAAGGGTACAACAGCCGGAGCGAGTTCATCCGTGAGGCACTCAGAGACGCCGTTCGCCACCCGGAGTTGACCCGGGAAAGCTGGAAGGAGATCGCCGCGGTCGAACACGCACGCCGGACTGGCGACAGCGAGTCGTTCTCGCGCGAGGAGATCCTCGGGACCGATGAGTGACGACGGGTGGCGATGGCGCTTCCGGAAGCCGGCGAAGCGCACGTACGACGACCTCGACGGACACGCCAGAAACCGCATCACCGACAAACTGGACGAGATCGTTACTGACCAGTGGCGCGACCCTGACGACTATCTCGAACCACTGACGGGGGTCCCCCACTCCAAGCTCCGGATTGGGCAGTTTCGACTGGGCATCGAATGTAACTACGACGAACAGGTGCTAGACATCTATACTATTGAGCGACGGGGCGACGCGTACAAGCCCGGCGACGATTGAGGACGGACTGGGTTTGGCTTACTACTGACTCTTCCTGCTTCGCTGGTGTCCGGATGCGCCCTGCATCACGATTGTCAATAATCATAAAAATCCTTCTACTCTACCAAAATGCCACATTCAAAGTTCCAGACGGGGTTGCATCGATCACTAGATTCCCATCATCGATGCTGGTATTCACGGTATCAGGAAAATCGGTTCCATACACTCCCACAGTGTGGGTAGTAGCATTCTGGGGATACGACAATCTCCTAGTGGAAGACCCGGAGAGATACACAGTCGTCGTTGTTTCCATGTCCTCCCTTCTCAAAGTCACAGAGCTGTCATTATTATCTTTAATTACGTTCCCATTACCATCAGTTAGGTCAACATGCATTTTCCCGGGTTCTGTATGGGGTTTGGACAGTATATTGCCAGATGAATCAGTTTTTAAATCCTCTATAGGCAGGTCTTCGGGCTGGTGGCAATCCCCGAGCTCCATACGTCGATCTCGTTCCGATTTGCTCAGTTCATGTTTGTATGTTTCACCAAGTTTTATAATATCGAACCTAATTCCCTCGATTTCTAGTTTGCCTTTTTTAGACATCACTTCGAATCATATGACACATGATTACTAAAAATTATCGACGGGGGAATCGACGTCAGCCACAGTTAGGCGGCTCAGAGGTATCTAAACACCTCTAACTCACGCCGAAACCACGTCTTCTGCCTGCTCCGTCGAAGAGATTTCCAGTGTGACCTCGATGGTGTCGTAGGGAACGAACGGTCGTTTCGCTCGCCCGGCCCGTTCGAAGTGTACGACATCGTAGTCGGCGAGCAACCGGAGGTCGTCGTGGACGGTCTTGACGTCGCGCTCCAGTCGGTCGGCTAGCTGGCGGATGCTCTCCGGACGGTCGGCCATGATGCTTCTGAGGAGTTCGACGCGTCGGTCGGTGAGTAGCGCACGCAGGTCGCTGGGGTTCTGGAAGTTGATGACGTGGGGGACTGCCTCGCCGGCCTCCCAGCGCGCCAGGCGGTCGAGGGCCTCCTGGCGGTGCTGGTCTCCGGAATTGGACGTGATGCGCAGTACTGACGGATAGTCCCCGGGGTCGCGGTCTGCGAGGAAACCAGCCTCCGCGTCTTCCATGGCGAGCGCCTCCGCGTCGGTAGTGCCGTCGTCGGACGTTCCGTCCTCGACCTCGTTCGCATCGTCGGGAGTGGTGGGTTCGTCGGACATGAGTATCACCTGGTGCGGCGTGCATCCATCTCGTCGCGGAACTTCTGTACGTGGGCTAGCAGGCCCGTGTACTCGACGTCGTCGTGGACGCCGTCGGGCGCGTGGTAGTGATGGCGGTCGACGCCGGGATGGTGTGGGAAGTTGTCGAACCGTAGCAAGGTTCGACCGTCCTCGTCCATGTACTGGAACCGATACTTGACGCCTTCGGGGTACTCCTCGGTTTCCGGAACCAGCGTCGCGACCATCTCGTAGCGTGTGCCGTCGGGGAAGGTGTCCGACTCCCGGTAGATGGTCGTCGACCCCATCACGGCCACCTATGTTGGTGTAGAACACCAACAAACAAAGCTCTGCTGGTCGGTCCCACGGTCGTTCGAGCAGCGCGTGCATATGCCGTTTCGGGACGTCCACGGTCACGCCGACGGCTGTACGTCGTTCCGGCCGTGACCTCCAGTTCTTTCGAGTTCACGTGTCTCCCACGGGTACTTTCGTTCCGTACTCCGGTTTGAAGTTGAGGATAACAGCCGACGCAGATAATCACGCTGACGTCCGAGGGAGCCCGGTAAACCGCCGAGCGCCAGGATCGTTTACGGTCCATCCGGCGTGGGCTTCAATTAGTCGGCGTCTGCTCGACTGTTCCAGAGGTTCGAACGTGCGCTACCTGAAAACGACCCTCCTGCCGCCCCCACGCTTTAGGCGCCGTCGCCGGAACACCTACGGCAGGATGAGCGACTCCTCGCGGGCGGCATCCGACGAGTCCGAACGCGAGCGCGTCGCGGGACTCCTCCGGGACTTCCAGGACGCGGTCCGGCCTCACCTCGAATCGCTCGCGAGGGAAGCACTCGACCGCGACGGCGAATTCGCCGCCCGCTTCGATGCGTGGACCGACGGGGACCGGGACGAGGCGGTCGCGCACGCCGCCGGACAGTACGCCTACCTGCTCGCGGCCAGGACGCTGTACGAGGCGATCCGGAACGACGCGGCGGACAGCGACGACGTGGAACCGCCACTGGCGGACCGCGTCGACGCGCTGCTGGCTGACCCCCTCGACCCGCTCGTCGGCGGACTGTTCGACCGGTCCACCGACGGGGCAATCGAGGACGCGATGCCGGGGCCGGTCGGGGCGTTCCCCACGGACGCGGTGGTCCGGCGGGCCGTGGCCGAACTGCTGGGCGCGCTCCGCCGGCGCCCCCTCTCGGCCGTCGAGGGCGACCTCCTCGGGGAACTCTACGAGGACCTGCTGTCCCCCGCCGAGCGCCGGGCCGACGGGCAGTACTACACGCCCCCGGAGATCGCGGAGACCGTCGTCCGCTGGGCGATTCCCGGCGACCCGGATGCCCGGACGGGCGGGGTTCCGAACGTCCTCGACCCCGCTGTGGGTTGCGGGACCTTCGCCGTCGCGGCCTACCGACGGCTCGCCGCGCTGTATCCCGACCGCGACCACGAGGAACTGCTCGACCATCTCGCCGCGGTCGACGTCAACCCCCTGCCACTCCTGACGACGGCACTGAACCTCGCCGGCCAGCGCGCCGCGGCGCCGACGGAGGCCGTCCGGGCGCACTGCGGGTCGTTTCTCGACCTCGACCCCGGCGGGGCGTTTTCGGCCACCGACGGCCAGGGCGACATCCGGGGCACCGACGCCGCCCCGGCGTTCGACGCGGTGGTGGGGAACCCGCCGTTCGTGCGCCAGGAGGACCTCGACAAGGACCACTGCAGACGCCACCTCCGGGAGTTCGCGGACGGGACCTACGCCGACGGCGACGGGGCGGTGAGCGGCAAGAGCGACGCCTCCGTGTACTTCCTGACCCAGGCGACGCGGTTTCTCCAGGAGGGCGGTCGGCTCGGGTTCGTCGTCCCGACGAAGTGGCTGATGACCGACTACGGCCGGTCGGTCCAGGCGTTCCTCGCCGACCACTACCGGGTCCGGGCGGTCGTCGGCTTCGATTCCCGGGCGTTCGACGACGCCCTGGTCGACGCGGCGCTGCTGTTGCTCGAACGGTGCTCGGACCTGCAACGCCGCGCCGAGACGACCACGCGGTTCGTCCGGTTGGACGGGTCCACGTCGGTCGAGTCGGTGCTGGACGCCGTCACGGGCGGCCGGCCGGCCGAAAACGGCGAGGACCGCCGGCCGGACGGGGCCGACGGTGGCCAGCCGACCGGCGGCCGGTCGCCCCCCGGACGTCCGGCGGAAGGCGAAGCAATCGTCAGGACGCGGGAGACCCACCGGACGGTCGCGCTCCGGCAGTCGGCGGTGGCGGCCGTCGGGTCCGGCAAACTCGCGCCGTTCCTGTCGGCGCCCGCGCTCGCCATCCGGCTCCTCCGGCACCCGGACCTGATCAGGCTGGGCGACCTCGCGGACGTCGCCTACGGCAACAAGACGGGAGCCAACCGTTTTTTCTTCCTCGAGGAGTCCGACCTGGCGGAGTGGCCCATCGACGACCGCTTCCTGGCGCCCGCCGCCCGGAGCGTCCGGGGCCTGGAGTCGCGGGTGCTGACGGCGGCCTCGACCGACCAGTACCTGCTGGACGTCCGGCCGTACGTCGAGACGGTCAGGGAGGGCGATGCGAACGCTGGCGCCGGCCCGCTCGAAACGCGGGTGAAGCGTGCGCTGGCCCGCGACGGCCACGACGCCCTGGTGGCGTACGTCGAACACGGCGAGCGGGAGGGCTACCACGAACGGCAGACCTGCGCCGCACGCCAGGTGTGGTTCGATCTGGGGCCGCTCGTCCGTCCGGAGGTCGTCCACCCGAAGTTCTTCGACGAGCGGGTCGTCCCGCTGTGGAACCGCGACCGACTGGCGCCGAGCAACGCCGTCGACGGCCTGTCGCTACGCGAGGACGTCGACGAGGTGGTGGTCCTCGGCCTGCTGCACTCGACCGTCCACGAGGTGCTTTTGGAGTGCTGGGGCCGCGCCGAGGGCGGGGGCGCCCTGCAGTTGATGACCTACGAGGTGGAGACCCTGCCCGCCGTCGACCCCGCCACCATCGAGGGCGACCGCCGGGCCGAACTCGTCGACGCTACCCGTCGGCTCCTCGACGGCGACGAGTCCGCCCGGGCGGCCCTCGACGCCGTCGTCCTCGACGTCCTGGGTCTCGACGTCGACCCCGCGGAACTGCAGGCCGTCCGCGAGGCGCTCGTCCGGCGTCGTCGGCGAAACGGCGACGGGGACGCACCCCCCGTCGAGCGGGTCGACGACTGCGGGACCCGCTCGTTCGCGGTCGGCGAGAGGCCGTCGTCGAGTCGGTGACAGTCACGGAAACGCGTCGACCCGTTGCCTTTTTCGCCGCCGAACGCCTTCGCCCGCCCATGAGCGACAGCGAGGATAGCGGTGGGTCGGACGACGACGGTTTCGACGAGGAGGCCGAGCGCGAGCGCCTCCGCGAGAAGTACGAGCGCGACAAGCAGCGTCGCGAAGCCACCCAGAAGATGAGCGAACTGCTGTTGCAGGGTGCGACGATGACCAACCGCCACTGCGAGGAGTGCGGGTCGCCCATCTTCCGGTACGACGGCGAGGAGTTCTGCCCGAGTTGCGGCGGGACGACCGACGTCGACCAGGACGCCACGGCGGCCGACGCTGCCGGCGACGCTGGGACCGCCGACGAGGCTGGAGCTACCGGCGAGGTGGGGACCACCGACGACGAGGGTACTGCCGGAGGAGCAGGTACCCCCCGCGAGGCGGACTCCGCCGACGCGTCGCAACCGGCCGACGTCGGGCGGGAGGACGCCGGCCGCGCGGCCGACGCCGGTCGGGACGGGCGAGGGGACCGGCCACGTGCGGGCGACGGCCGCGACTCCGGCGCCGGCCGGGTCCGGTCGTCGGACCGGAGCGACCGCCCCGAGTCGCTGGCTCCGGAGCGGTCGGTCCGTCCCGACCCCAGCGAGTTGCAGGCCGGCGCGGACGCGTCGACGACCGACGACGTGCCCACCCGGAGCCGGGGGCCGTCGGGGGGACTCCAGGGAGCGGCGGCCGACGAGGCGCCGTCGCTGGCGCAGGCCCGGGCGTCGCTGCGGCGGGCCATCGTCAGCCTCTCGGAGCAGGCCGCCCAGAGCGACGACCCGGTCCGGGCGAAGAACCTGCTGGAGGCCGCAAACGAGGGCGCGGAGGCCCTGGCGGAACTCGGCGGCGACGAGGTCTGACTCACTTCCCCTCGAACAGCGCGGCGAGGATCCCGTTCTCGGCCGTCCGGAAGTGCTGCGAGAAGGTCGCCGGCGAGATGGGCAGCGACTCGGCGACCTCCTCGCCGGAACTCCCCCGCGGCCACTCGAAGGCGACGCTACTTCCCCGTCCGGAGAACTCGCGGACTGCGGCTTCGGCCGTACCTCGGAGTAACCACGGCGAAACACGCCGTACTCCACTCTAGGCGCCCGTTAGTTACCATCTCCTTGCGGCTTCGATTCTGACCGGCCCGAGCCAAAATAGTTTGGAAGAGGCTACTTACCCCCGACTCGCGTAACGACCTGTATGAGCACGACACCCGGCCAGGTCCGGAAACAGCCGCGTACCGAGACGTTCGAAGCCCTTACCGCCCGCCGTCGGCGGTGTGCCCTCTCGATCCTCGCGGACGCGTCGCCGCTGCCGGAGCCCCGGCTGGCGTCGCTGGTCGCCGCGTTCGAGGACGGCCAACCGCCGACGGCCGTGTCGGACGAGGCCGTCCGGTCGGTCCGCGCCGACCTGAAGCACGTACACCTGCCGGCGCTGGTCGACGCCGACCTCGTCGAGCGCGACGCCAGCGGCGTGGCCGTGACCGCCACGGGCCGGCGGGTCCTCGGGGAGCCGGGGTTCCGCACCGTCGTCGAGAACGCGACCCGGGAGTGGGACGACGTGATCGAGTGCCTCGCCAGCGAGCGCCGACGGATCGCCCTCGACGTCCTCCGGGGCCGCGACGGCGCGATGGGCCGCCGGGACCTCGCGCAGGTCGTCGCCGCGCGGGAGGCGGACACCGACGAACCCGCGGACGCCACCGACGCGGTGCTGACCTCGCTGTACCACGTCCACCTGCCGAAACTCGCGGACGTGGGGCTGGTCGATCTGGACGGCGAAACCGTCGCGTACCGGGGCCACTCGAACCTCCCCGTCGCCGAGACCCTCCGGCTGTTCGACCCCGGCAGCCAGTAACCCGTCCGTTCCGGACCTCGCCCGCCTCTTGCGGTGCTTCGGTCCGCCGTCCCCTTGCGGTGTGTCGCCCCGTCAGTCCTCCCGGTCGCCGTAGTCGCTGCTGACGACGGTCCTGATGCGGTCGGCGGTCACCTGCCCGACGCCCTCCGCCTCAAGCAGGTCCGCTTCCCGGGCGGTCATCACGGCCTCGACGCTGCCGAAGTGCTCCAGTAGCGACCGGGCGGTGACGGGGCCGACGTCGGCGATGGAGGAGACGACGTACTCCTGCTGTTCGGCGAGGGTCTTGGCCTGCTTCTCGCCGTGGACGTCGACCTCCCGGTCGGAGAGGTCCTGCTCGCGGCCGGCGATCACGTGTAGCAGTTCGGTCGTGTCGGCCTCGTCGTCGGCCTGCAGGACGCTACAGTCGAAGTCAATGGCCAGGCTCGCCAGCGCTCCCCGGACGGCGTTGGGGTGGACGTTGCGCTGCTCGTAGAGGTCCCCGCCCTCCAGCATCAGCACGGGTCGACTGTAGTGCCGCGCCAGGTCCCCGACCTGCTCGAACAGCGAGCGGTCGCCGCCGGTCAGCGAGGCCAGGAAGTCCTCGACGGACTTGCGCTCGACTGCAACTCGATCCGAGAGCACGTAGTCGCCCACCGCCAGCGTCTCCAGGCGGACCTCGACGTCTTCCCGGCGGGAGAGTTCCCGCGCGATGGAGGCGTCCGTCTCGCGCTGGTCGGCCACGATCTCGACCGTCTCCTCGTCGGCACGGGCGGTCGCCACGACGCCGTCCGCCTCTCCGGCGGCCACGACGTCCGCTTCGCCGCTTTCGGCCCGCTCGGCACTCGACCCGGTGGCGTCTGCTTCGTCCGCCGACGATTCGTCGGCGGCCCCGTCGGCGCCGACCTGCTCGCCGTCCGACTCGGCCCCCGAATCGTCCCCGGCGAACGCCCGTAGTCCTTCCTCGACGTCCTCGCCGCCGGCGAAGTCCCCGAGGCTGACCTGCTCGCCGGCGTCCAGTTCGGCTTCGAGGTCCTCGACGGCCGACTTCAACTCGCGCAGTTCGTCCTCCATGCGCTGTTCGCGCCGCCGGGAGATCCAGAAGTACGTCTCGTCGCGGGTGTCTTCGGCCTTCAGGACGACGACCCGGCCCTCGGTCTGGCGGCCCGTCCGGCCCTTCCGCTGGATCGAGCGGATCGCCGTCGGGACGGGTTCGTAGAACAGCACGAGGTCGACCTCCGGCACGTCCAGGCCCTCCTCGGCGACCGAGGTGGAGACCAGGACCTCGAACTCGCCGGCCCGGAAGTCGTCCAGCACTTCCTGCTGCTGGGTCTGGGTCATTCCGTCCGAGCCCTCGCGGTCGCCCTGGCCGACGAACCGCCGGGCCTGGAAGTGCTCGCCGAGGAAGTCCGTCAGCGCCTCCGCGGTGTCCCGTGACTCCGTGAAGACGATGACTCGTTCGCCGTCGTGGATGCCCAGCATCTCCGCGATGAGTCGCCGGGCCGCCGAGTATTTCGGGTGGAGGTCGTCGAAGTTCTCGGCCTTCCGCATCGCCTCCCGGACCCGGGGGTCGGAGACGAACCGCTGGCTGGCCTTCGACGCCCCCGAGGAGCGGGCCGCGTTGCGCTGGCGGTCGAAGTACTTCCGCAGGGACTCGACGCTCTGGGTCTCGACGTAGGTGACCGCGGTCCGCAACTTGCGGACCTCCGCGAGCATCGACATCCCCTCGTAGCCCGCGGAGTCGTCGTCGTCCATCAACCGCTGGAGCTTCGACTGGATCTCGCGGACGTCGTCCTCCGCGAGGTCGGGGCTGGTCTTGTTGGTCACCCCCAGTTCCTTCAGGGTCTCCATGCGGTCGCGGATCACCTCCTTGAGGGCGTCCCGGATCTCCAGCAGTTCGTCGGGCAGGGTGACGGTCTCCCACTCGACGTCGGTCTCGTGGGTGTACGGCTCGACGTCGGGGTCCTCGTCGGTCTTGACCTCGACCCGCCGGATGCCGAGGTTCTCGCAGACCTCGAGGATGGCCTCCTCGTCGCCGCCCGGCGAGGCGCTCATCCCCGTGACCAGGGGGTCGGCGGCCTCGGCGTGGTACCGCTCGGCGATGTAGTTGTACGCGTACTCGCCGGTGGCGCGGTGGCACTCGTCGAAGG
>CAYTAG010000013.1:0-31917 GCA_964435625.1 uncultured Halobacteriales archaeon
TGTAGCGAGTAGCGACTATCGGTCGTAAAGACGGAACGACGAACTCCGTTCGATCACGTCGGTCGGGGACGGAAGTTCGCCCCGCGACCGTTCGACGATCTCCATAATCTCGTCGGCCCGGAAGACTCGATGCTGTTCGTTCCCCGTTATCTCGGTCACGACGCCGTCCTCGGCCAGGCGTTCGACCGCTCGGTTCGCCGTTTGATAGGACATCCCGATCATCTCCGCTGCCTCGGACACCGTGAAGTATGGCTCTCCGAACATTTCGGTCGCTAGCAACCGGGTCGAATCGGCCTCGTCGACGTACCGCTGCCCGTACTCGCGGCGCTTCTGTATCAGAAGTTTCGCGCGCACGAACGCCTCTGCCGACTGTCGGCGTAGCCCCTCCAGGAAGAACTGGAGCCACTCCTCCCAGACACCCCGCTCGCTGACAGCCAGCAAGAGATCCGTGTACTCGTCACGGTGTCGTTTGAAGTACGAACTCGGGTACAGAACCGGGTTTACCAGAAGATCCGTACAGAGTAGCATCACGACGACGAACAAGCGGCCCACTCGACCGTTCCCGTCCTTGAACGGGTGGATCGTCTCGAACTGGTAGTGTGCGAGCGCCACGTCGATCAGGTCCGGCCACCCGCGACCGGTCCGGACGTACTCCAGCAGCGACTCCATCTTTCCCTCGACGGCGCTGGGCGGCGGCGGAACGAACCTGACCTGCGGACGACCGTACTCGTCCGTCTCTTCGATGTGGACGAGATCGGGACGGAACTCGCCGGGGAGCGGATCCTCCTCGTCAGTCCGGCCGCGTTCCATCAGCGTCTCGTGGAGGTCTCGGACCAGTCCCACCGTTAGGCTCTCCCGGGACCGGCCCGCGGTGTCGAGGTAATCGAGCGCCTCTTCCAGCGCCCGGACGTAGTTTTTCGCCTCGCGGACGTCGCGCTCGTGGTCGCTTTCCGGCGGTTCGTCCAACTCGTCGACCTCCAGGCGGTAGATGTCCGAGACGGTGACTGCGGTTCCCTCGATCTGGGAGGACTGCTCGGCTTCCTTGTAGACGAACGAACTGAACACCGCGCCCGGATTCTCGACCTCGCTCACGAGACCGTCGAGTCGCCCGAGCGCGTGCATCGCCCGCGCGAGTTCGACGACCACGTCCTCGCCCAACTCGATGGTCGGCGGGAGGTTGTCGGGAAAGTACGCCTTCGAGAGGTGCTTGTCCTCCCGAAGTGGCATATAATGGCCCGGGGCATCGGGCAGGCGATACTCCTCTCCCATTACCCCGAAATTGGACCGGTGTGATTAAAGAATTCTGCTTTCTGCTTGAATTGCGGGGGTGAAACAGCGGAGTATTTCAAGGAGGTAATAAACAGGGTTGAATCAGAAGGCCACATCGGGCGGATTTCGGGAGGCGTGTTTCTCGTACTTGAAACTCGACGAGTTTTTGGATCGATTTGAGACTGCCCATTAAATTGTGGGGCCGTTCGAAGGCGTCGTCGGTTCGGCGGCGTGATCGGAGAGGTATCGTTCCACTGCCGGATACCGCTTCTCGCTCGCAAATCGCGTGAGAACGCTATCGTCCAGGCAGATCATCGATGGCGGTCTCGCCCGCGTCGAGCGACTCGTTCAACTCACGGTCCGTCCGTTCGACGTGTTCGACGACCCCTTCGTCGGCGAAGCCGCCTAGCTCTTCGACGTCGCGCTCCCGCCGGGCGAGTCGATTCAGGAACTCGTCCCAGTTCTCGTCGTCTCCCTTGAGAACGGCAAGCTTGGCCTTTGTATCGTCGGAGACGCGAATCGTGGTGCTCATACGTATACGTTGTATATGGTGCGGGGTAATCGTTTCGGTGGTCTTGGTTCGTCCCCACGCCGACTACGAGACGAACCGTCGTAGCGACTGTCGGTGCGCTCGACCGCCACGAATGGCCTTCGACCGCGAACGCTCCAAAGCGCCCTGGCCCCGTTCCCCATCACTCCACGAACAGTTCCTCGAACGCCCGCACGTCCTCGTCGGTCCCCGCGACCACAACCTCGTCGCCGCGCTCGAACACGAACGACTCCGCGTCGACCGCCGTGATGGTCTGCTCCCCACGAACGACCGCGAGGACGGTACAGCCGGTCCGTTCGCGGACGTCGGCGTCGGCTAACGTCGTTCCCGCCAGGCCGGCGGCGGCGAGCCTGACGACCTCGATCCGGGCGTCGAACGCCAGCACCTCCTCGTCCTCGAACAGCGTCGTCGCCAGCATCCGACCGCTGATCGTCGCCAGCGACTGCGCGTAGTCCGCGCCCGCGCGGTACAGCTTCGGGACGCTGCCCTCGTCGTTGGCCCGCACCAGGACGTCGACCCCGGGAGCGAGGTCGCGCACGATCAGGGTCGCGAAGATGGCGGTCGTGTCGTCGCCGACGGTGACGATCACCGTCGACGCGTCCTCGACGCCAGCCTCGCGCAACGTCTCCGGGTCGCGGGCGTCGCCGACCACGTCCACGCCCTCGTCGTCCGCGACGTCGAGGACGGTCACCGCCGTGCTCGTGTCCGCCAGCGCCGCCGCCGTCGCCGATCCCGAGTCGCCGTACCCGGCGATCAGCACCCGCTGGGGCGCGAACGGCTCGACCGGCCCGGTCGCCGCCGCGCGCAGCGACTCGATCCGTTCGGGGTCGCCGGCGACCAGCAATCGCGCCCCCTCGTCGAGTTCGCGGCCCGGGTCGACCGGCGTCTCGAAGGTGCCGTCGATCCACGCGCCGACGGCGTCGACCCCGAACCGCTCGCGGAGGTCCGCCTCGGCGACCGACCGGCCCCAGAGGTCGCTGCCCGGGTCGACGGCCAGTTCCACGAGTTCGACGTCGTCGCCGATCTCGACGCCCTCCTGGGCCACGGTCGTCACCGGGGTGGTGACCTGCGTCGCGAGGCTCTCGCCGAGCAACTGCCGCGGGGACAGCACCTCGTCCGCGCCGGCGACCTGGTGGTACCTCTCCAGGTCCGCGTCCTCGATCAGCGTCACGACCCGGACGTCCGGGTTCACCTCGCGGGCCGACAGCACGATGCTCGCGGTCACGTCGTCGGGGGCGTCCGCGACGACCGCCCGCGCCGCCTCGACGCCCGCGCGTTCGAGCACGTCGGTCGACTCCGGGTCGCCGTGGACGACCCGGTAGCCCGCCTCGTGGAGTTCGGTCGCGGTCTCGGCGTCCCCGACGACGACCACGTACTCCCGGTCCCGGGACCGCAACTCCGAGACGAACGCCGCCCCGCGGGCGGTGTGCCCGCAGATGACGACGTGGTCCCGGAGGTCGGGCGCCTCGGTCGGCACCGACGGCGACAGCGCCGACCGGAGCCACGGGACCGCGAACACGTCGACCGCGGTGAGGATCAACCCGATCCCCGTCAGTTGCATGACGATCATCAGCAGGTTGATCTGCGGGGTCGACCACGGGGCGTCGCCGCCGTACCCGGTGGTCGTGAAGCTCTGGACGACGACCTCCAGCGAGCGGTACAGGGGCTGCTGGCGGCCCTCCCACGTCGCCATCCCGAGGTTGTACACGAACGTGAACAGGGCCGTCGTCGCGACGACCAGCGCGAGGTAGTAGACCGACCGTCGGGACCGCCACGGCGCCATGGCCCGTACGTCCGCCCGGGCGCCCCTGAAGGTTCCGGGTCGGAACGACCGTCCGTTCCGGGTCAGGACATCCAGTACGACCGCGTGAACAGCACCAGCACGGGGACGACCTCGATGCGGCCCACCCACATCAGGACGATCATGACCGTCTTGGTTGCCCGGGAGAAGGCGTGGTAGTTCTCGTACGGTCCGGCGATGCCGAAGGCGGGGCCGATGTTGAAGAACGTCGCCGCCGAGGCGCTCATCGCCTCGAACTCCGAGAGGCCCAGCCCCACGCGCGCGCCGTCGACGACGACGACCACCGTCCCGAAGACGAAGATGACGATGGACACGAGGGTAAACGAGTAGACGTCGCCGACCGTCCGTTCCTCGACCACCCGGCCGTTCAGCCGGACGGGCCGCACCGCCGAGGGGTGGACGGCGGTGAACAGGTCCCGGCGGAACGCCTTCAGGACGATCAGCCACCGCAGCAGCTTGATCGAACAGGTGGTCGACCCGGCCATGCCGCCCAGGAACATCAGCAGGAAGAGCAGGTGCTTGGCGGCGGGCGACCAGGCGTTGAAGTCGACCGTGGCGAACCCCGTCGTCGTCATGATCGAGACCACCTGGAACGTGGCGTGGCGGGCCTTCGCTTCCAGCGGCATCGTCACGTCCGGGTCGACGAGCAACAGGAGTGCCAGCAACACGGCCGTGCCGACGACGATCCCGACGTAAAAGCGGAACTCGTCGTTGTCCAGCGGGCGCGAGAAGTCGCCGTTGACGAAGTAGTAGATGAGGATGAAGTTGGTCGCGCCGACGAACATGAACGGGAGCACGGTCCACTGGGCGGCCGCCGAAAAGGCGCCGAGGCTCTCGGGGTTCGGCGAGAAACCGGCGGTCGCGACGCCGGACATCGCGTGCGCCAGGGCGTTGTAGAGGCCCATCCCCGGCGCGATTCCGGCGAGGTGCAACGCGTAGAGGCTCAGCGCACAGAGTCCGGTGATCCCGGCGTACAGCTTCCAGAGCAACCGGGCGGTCTCCTCGATCTGGGGCGTGAGCTTGTGGACGTCCCGGGTCTGGGTCTCGGTCTCCATCAGTTGCGCGCCGCCGATGGACAGCCGGGAGAACACCGAGATGGCGAGCACGAGGATGCCCAGCCCGCCCATCCACTGCAGGACCTGGCGCCACATCAGTATCGGTCGGGAGTGGCGGTCGAAGTCGACGAGGACGGTCGCCCCGGTGGTGGTGACCCCGGAGGTCGCCTCGAACATCGCGTCGACGGGGTTCGCGAGCACCCCATTGCCCGACAGCAGGAACGGGACCGCCCCGACGACGGCGACGGTCAGCCACGCCAGCGCGACCATGAGGTACGCCTCGCGGCCGCCGAGTTCCTCGTCCGCCTCGGGAATCCGTTCCAGCCAGATCCCGAGGCCGAACGTCAACGCCACCGTGACGGCGAACGGGACGACCGATTCGTCGTAGTAGACGGCCAGCGCCAGCGGGAACGCAAGCGGTGCGGCCAGCCACTTGAAGAGGCTCCCGAGGAAACCGACCGACGCACGCCAGTTGACCCGGAGTTGCATCCTTCACCCTGCGCTCGCCGGCGCAGCCATCAGTTCCCCGGGGATAGTTCCAGCGGGGGTAAAAAGGTGATCCGTCGGGGCCGTGTCCTCCGTAACGCACTTCCGGACGCTCGCAGTAGTAGGCTCCGATGACCGGGGAGTGGATGCCGTGCGCGTGATCGTCGTCGGCGTCGGCGAGGTCGGCCGCTCGATTGCCGAGAACCTCGCCGACTCCCACGACGTCGTCGTGGTCGAGCGCGACGAGGCCCTCGTCGAGGAACTCACCTACGATCTGGACGTCCTCCCGATCCAGGGGGACGGGACCGATCTGGCCGTCCTCCGGGAGGCCGGCGTCGAGGACGCCGACATACTGATCGCCTCCACGGACGTCGACGAGACGAACATCGTCACCTGCGGGGCCGCGAAGACGGCCTCCGACGCGTTCACGATTGCGAGGGTCAAACGCAGGAACCTGCTGACCACCTGGCAGGGCGCCGAGGGCGCGTTCAACGTCGACTTCATGGTGAGTTCGGACCTGCTGACCGCCGAGGCCATCTTCCGCATCTCGGGGCTGCCCGGCGCGCGCGACGTCGACACCTTTGCGGGCGGTCTGGTCCGGATGGCGGAGTTCGAACTCGCCGAGGACAGCGGGGTGACCGGTCAGACCGTCCAGGAGGCCGACCGCTACGACTCGCTGACGTTCGCCGCCGTCTTCCGGGACGGCGACGTCGAGGTGCCGCGGGGCGACACCGTCCTCCGGTCGGGCGACCGCGTCGTCGTCATCGGGAGCCCCGACTCCGTCATCCGGTTCGCCACGTCGGTCGCGACCGGGGACGGCGACACCGACGACGTGGTGATCGTCGGCGGCAGCGAAATCGGCTTCCAGACCGCGCGGATGTTCGAGGAACACGGCCACAGCCCGCGGCTGATCGAGCGCGACCACGAGCGCGCCCGGAACCTGGCCGAGGACCTGCCGAACACGACCGTCCTCCACAGCGACGCCACGGACGTGGAGTTTCTCACCTCCGAACACGTCGACGAGGCCGACGTCGTCGTGTCCGCGCTGAACTACGACGACCGGAACCTGCTGGTGTCGCTTTTGGCCGACCGGATCGGCGTCGAGCGGACCGTCAGCGTCGTCCAGCAGGCCGAGTACGCCGAACTCTTCGAGACGGTCGGGGTCGACATCGCGGTCAACCCCCGCGAGGAGACCGCCGAGGAGATCGTCCGGTTCACCCGGGCCGGCCACACCGAGAAGGTCGCCATGCTCGAACACGACCGCGCCGAGGTCCTGGAGATCGAGGTCACCGACGGGAGCGTCCTCGCCGGGCGCCGGATCGTCGAGGCGACCGCCGACCTCCCCGCAGGCGTCGTGATCGGCTCGATCACCAGGGACGGCGAACTGATCACGCCCCGCGGGGCGACCGTGACCGAACCCGGCGATCACGTCGTCCTGTTCGTCGAGACGGAGGTCCTCGACGACGTCGTCGACGCGATCTGACGGTCGTCGATCCCCCCGATCCTTCACGGTTTTACACGGTTCGTGGTGGTCTCAGAACAGTTTTGTCGCTGGCATCGTTGCGGCGGTACGTGGACGAATCGAACGACCGACGACCCCGCTTCGCCGCGGGCGGGAGGTGACGAATGAGCGACGACTGCTCGCCGCCGCTCACGCGAGCACCCGCCGGAGGTGATCGTGGGTGAGCGACGGCGAAGAACTCGCGAAGGACATCGGACCGCTGGCCGCGTTGACCATCGGCGTCGGGACGATGATCGGCGCGGGGATCTTCGTGTTGCCGGGCCAGGCGGCGGCCGCGGCCGGCGGTCGCGCTCTCGTTCGTGATCGGCGGCGTCATCTCGATGTTCACCGCGATGTCGGCGAGCGAACTCGGCACGGCGATGCCGAAGGCGGGCGGGAGCTACTACTACGTCAACCACGCCCTGGGGCCGCTGTTCGGCAGCATCGCCGGGTGGGGCAACTGGATGGGCCTGGCGTTCGCCAGCGCCTTCTACATGCTCGGGTTCGGCGAGTACCTCGTCACGTTCCTCCCGGTGCCCGCGATTGCGCTCGGGCCGCTCTCGCTGGGCGCCTACCAGGTCGGCGCGCTGGTGGCCGGAGCGGCGTTCGTCGGCGTCAACTACGTGGGCGCCAAAGAGACCGGGGGCGTCCAGAACGTCATCGTGATCACGCTGGTCGCGGTGCTCACGTTGTTCTCGGTCCTGGGGTTCCTGCAGGTCGACCTCTCGACGTTGCGGCCGTTCTTCCCGGCCGAGACCGGCGGCGCGACGGCCGTCCTGCCGGCGACCGGGCTGGTGTTCGTCTCCTTTCTCGGCTTCGCGAAGATCACGACCGTCGCCGAGGAGATGAAAAACCCCGGCCGGAACCTGCCGCTTGCGGTCATCGGCAGCGTCGCCATCGTGACGGTCATGTACGCGATCATCATGGTGGTGCTGATGGGGGTCATCAACTGGGACGTCCTCGGGGCGAGCGACCGTCCCGTCCTCGACGTCGCGGAGGTGGCGTTCGGCGCGGTCGGCCTCGCCGCCGTCGGAGTGGGCCTCCTGACGTTCGCCGGCCTGCTCGCCACCGCGTCGAGCGCGAACGCCAGCATCCTGGCGTCCTCGCGCATCAACTTCGCGATGGGCCGGGACCGCCTCGTCAGCGAAAAACTCAACGAGGTGCACCCGCGCTTTGCTACCCCCTATCGCTCCATCGCCGTCACGGGCGGCCTCATCCTGCTTTTCATCGCCGTCGGCGACGTCAAGACCCTCGCGAAGGCCGGGAGCGTCCTCCACCTGGTGGTGTACGGACTGCTCAACCTCGCACTCGTCGTGATGCGGGAGGCCGACGTCGAGGAGTACCAGCCGACCTTCGAGGTCCCGCTGTACCCCGTCGTGCCGGTGGTCGGCGCGATCACCTCCTTCGGCCTCATCGCGTTCATGAAGCCCATCGAGATCGGTCTCTCGCTCCTGTTCGTCGGCGGCGGCGTCGTGTCGTCGTGTGGTACTTCGCGTACGCACGCGAGCACACCGAAAAGCAGGGCATCCTCTCGGAGTACGTCCTCGCCCGCTCGAAACGGATGCCCGACGCCGCGGTGTCGGCGGCCGCGACCGTCCGGCCCGACGGCGGGGACTACCGGGTGATGGTCCCGCTGGCGAACCCCCGGACCGAAGCCGACCTCATCTCCCTGGCCAGTACCGTCGCGAAACAGCGTGGCGGCACCGTCGACGCGGTCCACGTCGTCCAGGTCCCCGACCAGACCAGCCTGGAGTACGGCGCCGAGCACGTCTCGGAACTGGACGCCGAGTCGGAGGCCCTGCTGGAATCCGCGCGGGCCGACGCGGAGACGTTCGGCGTCGACGTCGAGACGCGGACGATCATCTCACACCGCGCCTTCGAGGAGATCTTCGACGCCGCGCGACGCCACGAGGCCGACCTGGTGGTAATGGGCTGGGGACCGGACTCGACGGGCCGGGCCGAACGCCCCCTGGACGAACTCACGCGGAACCTCCCGTGTGACTTCCTCGTGTTGAACGACCGCTGGTTCGATCCCGAGCGAATCCTCGTCCCGACGGCCGGCGGACCGGATTCGGATCTGAGTGCCGAGATCGCGCGGGTGTTCCGCGACGAGCGGGGGGCCGAGGTCACGCTGTTGCACGCCGTCAGGGGCGACGAGACCGAGGCGTTCCTCGGCTCCTGGGCGGAGGAACACGGCCTCGGGGACGCCCGTCGGGTCGTCTCGACGGCGGCCGTCGAGACGGCAATCGAGGACGCCGCCACCGACCACACGCTGGTGATCATCGGGGCGACCGAGCGGGGCCTGCTCGCCCGGCTCGTCCGGGATTCGTTGCACATGGACGTGGTCGACGACGTCGACACCTCGGTGTTGCTCGCCGAGCGGCCCGGCGACCGGTCGCTACTCCAGCGACTGATCGGCCGCCGTTGATCCCCACCGGAACGGTTTACTGATCGGCCCCGCATCACTCCCGACGTGAACGACCTCGACCAGCGTTGCCCCGTGGAACCGCCGAACGTCCGCCCGCGACCGACGGGCGGGGAGTGACGAGGCCACGGATGCTTTCCCTCACTGCCGACGCCGTCGTCGTGCCGCTGGCGAGCGAGGACGATGCGCGCGCGACGAGTCGCGCCCTGACCGAGTACGTCGACGGCGGGACGCGCGTAGTCGCCGTCCACGTGATCGAGAAGGCCGGCGGTGCGCCGGACAAGGCGAGCGTCGAACAGCGCGAGGACAACGCCGAGGAGGTGTTCGCCGCCGTCCGCCAGCACCTCGACGGGTTCGACGTCGAGACGCACGTCCGCTACGGCACGGACGTCACCGACGCAATTCTCGGCGCGGCCGACGACGTCGACGCCGACGTGATCGCCTTCTCGCCCCGGGAAGCCTCCCGGCTCTCCAGGATCCTGTCCGGCGACGTCGCCCTGGCGTTGATCACCCGGACCGACCGCCCGGTGCTGGTGCTGCCGACGGCCGACTCCGACGTCGAGGCGTGACCGACGCCGACGGCGGCGATCCGCTGACGACTGAACCAGCGATATAACGTGTCTGTTTTGACGTTTGCGGAGAATCCCGGCGTCTGATTCACGGATCGGGAACGAGGACGATGAATTTATACCCCCGTAACGAGCAAGCGCGGACATGATGCACGCCGTGGACCAGGGCGACCGTGGGACTCCCCGTTCGAACCGGACGGTCCGCGGTCATCTCCAGCACCGGGGGGCGAGGGTGACGACCGACGAGGACTCGCCGTCGCTCGCGGTCTCGGACGGAGGTGATCGCGGGTGAGCGACGACTGCTCGCCGCCGCTCACGCGAGCACCCGCAGGGGGTGATCGTGGGTGAGCGACGGCGAGGAACTCGCGAAGGACCTCGGACTGCCGTCGGCGCTGGCCATCGGGATCGGGACGATGATCGGCGCGGGCATCTTCGTCCTCCCCGGCGTCGCCGCCCGCGAGGCCGGCCCCATAGTCGTCGTCTCGTTCGTCATCGGCGGGCTGATCGCGATGGTCAACGCGCTGGCCATCTCGGAACTCGGGACGGCGATGCCGAAAGCCGGCGGCGGCTACTTCTACGTCAACCGGGGACTCGGCCCCATGTTCGGCTCGATCACCGGAATGGGCGACTGGATGGGCCTGGCGTTCGCCTCGGCGTTCTACTGCATCGGCTTCGGCGGCTACCTCGCGGACCTGCTGGCGGGAACGGCCCTGGCGCTCCCGACGCTGGACCTCGGCGTCCTGGTCCTCTCGGAGGTTCAGATCGGCGCGGTGATCGCCGGCGTCGTCTTCGTCGGGGTCAACTACGTGGGGGCCAAAGAGACCGGCAGCGTCCAGACGGTGATCGTCATGCTGTTGCTGTCGATCCTGACGGTGTTCGCCGTCGCCGGCTGGTTCCACTTCGACCTGGGGACGGTGACCCGCGACGGACTCGCGCCGACCGAGGCGGGCTACAGTGCGATCCTCCCCGGGACCGCGCTAGTGTTCGTGTCCTTCCTGGGGTACGCGAAGATCGCCACCGTCGCCGAGGAACTGCAGGACCCCGGCCGGAACCTGCCCATCGCCATCATCGGCAGCGTCGCGTTCGTGACCGTGGTCTACGCCGTCCTCGTCGGGATCATGATCGGGGTCGTCCCCTACGACCGGTTGAGCGAGAGCGTCCCCGTCTCGCAGGTCGGCGAGGTCACCTTCGAGGGCCTCCCGGTGCTCGGGGTCGTGGGCGTGAGCCTGCTGACGGTCGCCGCGCTGCTGGCGACCGCCTCCTCGGCGAACGCGTCGATCCTGTCGTCCGCACGGATCAACTTCGCGATGGGCCGCGACCGGATCGTCACCGCGTGGCTCAACGAGATCCACCCCCGGTTCGCCACGCCCTACCGGTCCATCGTCGTCACCGGCGCAATGATCCTGCTGTTCGTCGTCCTGCTCGGCCGGGACCTGGAGATCCTGGCGAAGGCCGCCAGCGTCCTCCACCTGATCGTCTACGGGCTGATGAACCTCGCGCTGATCGCGTTCCGCGAGGCGGACGTCCCCGAGTACGACCCGAGCTTCCGGGTCCCGCTGTACCCGGTCACGCCGGTCCTCGGGGCCGTCCTCTCCTTCGGCCTGATCGCGTTCATGGACCCCGTCGAGATCGGCCTGAGCGGCGTGTTCGTCGCCGGCGCGGTCACCTGGTACTTCCTGTACGCCCGCGGCGAAACCGAACGGGAGGGCGCAATCGAGCGGTTCGTCCTCGACAGGGCGGAGGCCCTCCCCGACGCCGCGGTCGGGGCCGCCAGGGCCACCGCGCCCGACGGCGCGGGACCCTACCGCGTGCTCGTCCCGATCTCGAATCCCCGCACCGAGGGCGTCCTGATCGACCTCGCCTGTACGCTCGCCGAGCAGCGGGAGGCCGGGGAGGTCCACGCGGTCCACGTCGTCCAGGTGCCCGACCAGACCTCGCTGGCACACGGCGCCGAGCACCTCGACGAGGTCGATCCGGATTCCGAGGCCCTCGTCGAGCGGGCCCACGAGTACGCCGCGGACTACGACGTCCAGTTCGACGTCTCGACGGTGTACTCCCACCGGTCGTTCGAGGAGGTGTTCGACGCCGCCGAGCGCAAGTACGCCGACCTGGTGGTGATGGGCTGGGGCGCGGATCGCCCGTGGAGCGCCGGCCGCGCCGAACGCGCCCTGGACGAACTCACCCGGGACCTCCCGTGTGACTTCCTCGTGTTGAAAGACCGGGCGTTCGATCCCTCGCGGATCCTCCTGCCGACGGCCGGTGGCCCCGACTCCGACCTGAGCGCGGAGGTCGCCCGCGCGTTGCGGACGGCCGTCGGATCGGAGATCACGCTGTTGCACGTCGTCGACGACCCCGCCGGGCGCGAGGCCGGCGAGCAGTTCCTCGCGGAGTGGGCGGCCGAGCACGGCTTCGGCGACGCCGTCCTCACCGTCGACGACTCCGGGGACGTCGAGGCGGCAATCGACCGCGAGGCCGACGGGCACACCCTCGTGATCATCGGAGCGACCGAGCAGGGACTGCTCTCACGGCTGGTGACCGACTCGCTGCACATGAACGTGGTCGACGACGTCGACTGTTCGGTGCTTCTGGCCGAACGGCCGGGCCAACGGTCGCTCCGCGAACGGCTGTTCGGCCGCCGCGAGGAGTAACTACCGCCGGACCGTCGTTCCCCGGGGTCGTAGTCCCCGCTACTCCCCGGGTTCGTACTCCTCGTGGATGCGGTCCATCCGCGCGGCCATCAGCGACCACCTTTTTCTTCGTCGGGTGTCCTCGGACGCTCTTCGAGCGCCCTGCGGGCACCGCTCTCCACGGGCGAGGCTCGGCTCGCCCGTGGGGCAGCGAGGCGGTGAACCGCCTCGCGCTCCTCGAAAAATCTGGACCAAAAAACCGCCCGCTCCCTCGCGTTCGCTCGGTCGCGAACGACGACTGGCTACTCCCCGGGTTCGTACTCCTCGTGGATGCGGTCCATCCGCGCGGCCATCACGAAGTCGGTCTTGTGCAGGCCGTCGATCTTGTGGGTCCACATCTCGACGCGGACCTCGCCCCACGAGAGGTGCAGGTCGGGGTGGTGCCACTCCTCCTCGGCGAGTTCGCCGACCTCGTAGGTGAACTCCAGGGCGTCCCGGAAGTCCTCGAACTCGTAGGTCCCCTCCAGGTGGTGGTCGTCGACGACCTCCCAGACGTCCCCGCGGAGTTCGTCGAGGTACTCCTCGTACTCGTCGGCGGTGAGCGGTTCGTCCTCGCTGGTGCAGGCCATACACTCCTGATCGGCGAGCGCAGTCTCGGACATGCGCGAGGGTACGGCCGCCCCCGAAATGAAGGATTCGACGGCCGACTCCGAAGAGAGAACTCGGGGGAGTGGGGGAGTGCGGAACGCGTCGCCTGCCGGCACGGTGGGGGGGAGCAGTCCGTGACCGTTCGGCCGCGTTCCCGGTCGAGGGGGTCGGGGCGCACTATCAAATGACTTCTGGCCGTCGCGGTCGGCGGGCGATTGCGTTCGTCCTCCTGCCGGACGATACCGTCTCCTCGCCGGCCGCCGACCTCCGGCCGCTGGGAGTGCGCGCGACGCGGGAGTAACGGCGGCTTTAAAATTTCTCCGTCGATCTAGGGTCGTCGTAAAACGTGGGAAGAGAGCGGTTGAATCCGTAAATCGACGCGAACTTCCCGAAAAGCTGTGCCCGTTATAAGGTGGGGGGATTCGTACGGTAATCCGAACATGTCGACCCTGGATGGTCCCCCGCTGTTCGGTTCGAGCGACGAGGCTGAAGGTGGCCGCACCGACTTACTACGACACGCCGCTCGCTCGCTGGTCCCGGGCTTCGAACGGGCTGCCTTCTGGACGGCAGTCGCCCTCCCGTTCCTATACGTCCCGCTGCTGGTCGGTGGCATCTCCACGAGCGGCGAGCGCGTCGCCCTCGTCGTCCTCCTCGGGCTGAACTTCCTGGCACTGTACGCCGGCCACGACCACGATCCTCGCTGAACCGCCCGCCGGACACCCGTCGAACCGCTCCCGCCCCGCCCGCGGCGAAGCACTCTCCCGTCCTCCGTCCCGGCCGACCCACGGCGGTCGGCCGCCACCTCGACCCCGTCAGTCCCCACTGGGTCGCCCGCGAACCCGGGCGAGTTCGCCCGCGATTGCGCGTCGTTTCACCAGCGCGAACCCGGCGACGACGAACAGGAAGCCGACGACCGTCGTGGCGGTGACCGGTTCCCCCAGCAGGACGAACCCCGTCAGCGCGGCGAACACCGGCACGACGTAGGAGACGAGGTTGATCTCGACCGGCCCCAGCCGCTCCAGCAGGTCGAAGTAGACCAGGAAGCCGGCCGCGCTGGCGACCAGCGCCAGGAACGCGAGCGCGGCGACGCCCTGCAGGGTCCACTCGATTGCCGCGACGCGCTCGCCGAGGCCGACGCTGATGGCGTGCATCCCCAGCGCGCCCAGCAGCATCGACCACGCCGTCTGGAGTTCGATGCCCGGGTCCGCCGACGAGCGCCGCGTGAGCACGCTGCCGAGCGCGAACGCCGCGGTCGCCGCGAACACGAGGAGCACGCCCACGCCGCCGGCGTCCAGCAGGTTCGACGGGTCCGGCCGCGCCAGGACGCCGACCCCGACCAGCCCCAGGAGCAGGCCCACGACCCCGACCGGCGTCAGGCGCTCGCCCGGAAGCAACCCCCGGGCGAACCCGGTGGTCAACACGGGGTTCAGGCCGACGACGATGGCCGCTACGGCGCTGGTAACGTACTGCTGGCCGACGAACAGGAAGGCGTGGTAGGCGGCGATCATGAACGCGCCGCTGACGGCGACAACGGACCACTCCCCGCGCGTCGCGGGGCGCCATCGCCCGGTCGCGTACGCGGCGTAGGCCACCATCGCCAGCCCCGCGACGTCGTAGCGAATGGCGGCGAACAGCACGGGCGGGAAGTATTCCAGGCCCGCCTTGATGGCCGCGAAGGCGGCACCCCACGCGGCCGCGAGTCCGAGGAACAGCGCCAGGTTCCGGTACCGGTTCACGGTCGGGTTCCGCCCCCGCCGGGGTTATCCCTTACGACCCCGGCAGCCTCCGGTGTGGCAGCGGCCCGCGAGTCGGCGACGGGAACGGCGTCGGTATGCGCGACGATCAGGAGGAGGCGCGGCCCTCGTAGCCGGCCATGTCGACCGCTTCGACGAGGTCGTCGACGTCGGCGTCGCCCTCGACGGTCGCGGTGCTCTCGTGACGGTCGGCCTCGGCGCTCTCGACGCCGTCGACGTCCTCCAGCGCCTCCTCGACGATCTCCTCGCATCCCTCGCAGGTCATGGAATCGACGGTGAGTTCGGTCGGCATACACGAACGTAGTCCACGGACGCCTTATGACGTTTCCCTTTTGTTCCGAAACAGGGGACCAGGCGCCCTTCAAGATCCAAGACCGATCCGAAAGTGTTTTCGCACTGACGAACGACGTGTCGCGCATGGCGAACTTCGACGAAACCGACATGGAGATCCTGAAACTGCTCGTCGACGAGGGCCGGCGGCCCTATAGCGACATCGCCGACGAGGTCGGCCTCTCACCGCCAACGGTGTCCGACCGCATCGAGCGCCTGCAGGACGCCGGCGTCATCCGACAGTTCACCGTCGACCTCGACCGCTCGACGCTGTCCGGCGGCATCCCGGTGCTGGTCGAGGTGTCGTTCGACCCCGACGCCGTCGCCGAGGGTCGCGACAGCCTGGCGGCCCACGAGGCGGTCGAGCACGTCTTCACGACCGCGGACGCCTCCGTCGTCGTCGACGCCTTCGTCGACGGCGGCGACGCCCGCCGCCTGCTGGAGGAGACGGTCGACCTGAGCGACGTCCGGGAGTACGAGGTCCGCATCCTGACCGACGCCGACTGGACGCCGGGGCTGGGCAAGGAAGCGTTCGCCCTGGAGTGCGCCGAGTGCGGCAACAGCGTCTCCGAGGAGGGCGAGTCCGTCCGCCTTGACGGCAACACCTACCACTTCTGCTGTTCGTCCTGCCGCTCGCAGTTCGTCGACCAGTACGAGTCCCTCCAGGAGGGGGCCGCGGACTGACCGGCGGCACGCTGGCCAGCCGGCGGGCGACGACGCCCGACCCGTAACTACGTCTCCACGAGCACGCCGGGGCTGTAGTGAAACACCGGCTCGCCGGTCGGCTCCGGGAAATCGGCCAGCAGGCTCTTCCCGGTGACCTCCCCCGTCGCCGCCTGGAGCCGCCAGGGCGGGTGCGCCACGTCGCCGGCGGTTCCGTCGTCCCTGACGAAGCGGTATCGCTCGGCCAGCCAGTCGGCCAGCGAACCGTCTTCGACCTGCTCCGGGCGACCCGTCGGCGTCAGGTCCACGCCGAAGGAGCGACTCCCGAGGGTCTCACAGCGGACGCCGATCCCCTCGCCCTCGCGGTCGACGGAGACGCTGCCGTACCGGGCGGGAAAGCCCGTGAGGGTCCTCGCCCCCTGGGCGGCCAGCCACTCGTCGGCGACGGCGTCCAGGAAGTGGACCGCCGACCGGTCGCCGGCCAGGTAGGTCCGGACGTTGACCTGGGCGTACGCCCCCTGGGCCGGCAGGAACCGCGGTCGCACGTACATTCCGAGCACGGACAGCCACGCCCGGCCGTCCCGGACGTCGACCGTCGTCCCGGGGGGGACGTGAGCGGCCATCTCCCCGGGGTCGACCGGCCAGTGGGCGAAGCAGACGTCCGAGAGACGCATCTCGATGGTCCCGACCATCGGCCGGTCGTTCGTCCGGGACCACCGTAGTTCCCCGGGCCCGCCGCTGTAGACGAACAAAAACTATAATTTAGATGCCTCTAAATCTACTGCCATGGAACCACGGACTCGAACGCCCGGACCGGACGAGCGAGGGCGGTGACGATGGCGGGAATCGATCCGGAGGATGCAGCGCGGACGACCGAGCGGTTGGCGTCGCGGCTGGTGGCGTTGCTCGCCGACGACGCGGCCGTCGACCGCCGGGCCGTCCTCGGCGGTCTTGGGGTCGCCGGCGGGGCCGCGCTCGTCGGTTCCGGACGTGGCGGTGCGGCGGCGACCGACGGCCACGAGGAGCACGGCAACTTCGGGCCGGCCCGCGAGTACGACGACCCGGACTTCGACCCCCACGCGTTCCTCACGCAGTTCAACGCGGGGCGGGACGGCCAGGACGGCGTGAACCAGGAGGTCTACGAGGAGACGATCCGGGGCGAACGCCGGACCGTCAGGCACTTCGAGTTGACGGCGGTCGACATGGTCGGGGACCGCGCCATCGAGGTGGCCCCGGGCGTCACCTTCGAGGCCTGGGCCTACAACGGCCAGGTCCCCGGCCCGACGTTGCGGGCCGTCGAGGGCGACGTGATCCGGGTCACGTTCACCAATGCGGGCGTGCACGCGCACACGATTCATCCACACTTGCGGAACCTGGACCCGACGATGGACGGCATCCCGCAGAACGGGCCGGGGGTCATCGACCGCACCGAGGACTCGTTCACCTACGAGTGGATCGCCCAGCCCGCGGGCGTGCACTTCTATCACTGCCACTCGCTGCCGCTGAAAGAGCACATCCACCGCGGCCTCTACGGGGTCCTCGTCGTCGACCCCGACCCCGAGCGCGTCCGGGAGAACCCCCGCGAGTACGTCAACTACCACGGACCGATCACTGACGAGGTGCGCGAGGACCTGGTGGCACGCGCGAAGTCGCGCAACCACGAGTACGACGAGCACGGCTACACCGACCACGACGGGGTCAACGAGATGGTGATGGTGATGAACGGCTTCGACACGAACTTCGACGGCGAGAACGAGGTGTACGCCGCCAACACGCAGGCGTTCGCCTACGGCGTCGCGGAGACCGACGGGAAGGGCTCGTGGGCGGGCGGCGAGACGATCCACCCCATCCGGATCGACGGGAACGAACTCCAGCGGGTGTACCTGGTCAACGCCATCGAGTTCGACCTCGTCAACTCCTTTCACACCCACTCGCAGTTCTTCGACTACTACGACCACGGGACGACGCTGTACCCCACCCACAGCAACGTCGACACGATCATGCAGTGCCAGGCCCAGCGGGGCATCCTGGAGATCGACTACGCCGATCACGACCCCGGGCTCTACATGTTCCACGCCCACCAGTCCGAATTCGCGGAACTGGGCTGGATGAGTTTCTTCGAGGTGGAGTCATGAGCGACCGCGACGCGCCCGACGACGAACGCGGGCCGGACGCCCCGACCGCCGACGGATCGGGGGACACGCCCGCCCCGACCACTGACGGCGTCGGGGCCGCCACCGAGAAGCGCCCGCTCGGGTTGCCCCGGTGGGCGACGGCGGTCCTGCCGCTGGTGTTGCTCGCGGTCGTGCTGGGGGCGTTCGTCGCCACGGCGCCGCTGGCCGGCGTCGAGGGCGGGCAACCGTTGCCGGACGTGACCGTCACCCACGCCACGCTCGCCGAGGACCACGTGGCCCTGCACGTCGTCAACAACGGCCCCGGCGAAGTGACGGTCTCGCAGGTGCTGGTCGACGACGCCTACTGGTCGTTCACCGTCGAGGGCGGCGACCGGACCCTCGGGGCGATGGAGTCCCGGACGATCCACGTCCCCTACCACTGGCAGGAGGGCTGGGACCTCGACGTGGCGCTGGTGCTGGACGACGGGGCGACCGTCCACCACACCATCGTCGCCCCGAGCGCGTCGCCCGGGTTCACGGGCGGCACGCTGTGGACGCTTGCCGTCCTGGGCGTGTTCGTCGGCGTGATCCCGGTCGCGCTGGGGATGCTGTGGTTCCCGTACGTCCGGGGGATGTCCAGCCGGGCGCTGTACGCCGTCCTGGCGTTCTCGGCCGGCATCCTCGCCTTCCTGGCCGTCGACGCCGGGTTCGAGGCGCTGGAACTCACCGAGCAGGTACCGGGCGCCTACGAGGGTCCCGCCCTCGTGGTGCTGGGCGCCCTCGGAACGTTGCTGCTGGTCCAGTCGGTCAGCGCCTGGCGGCAGGGTCGGGCCGAGCGCGGCGACGCCCGCTTCTCGACGGGGCTGTGGGTCGCGTACCTCGTCGCGCTGGGCATCGGACTGCACAACCTCGCGGAGGGGCTTGCCATCGGGTCGTCGTTCGCGCTCGGGCGCGTGTCGCTGGGGACCTTCCTCGTCGTGGGGTTCATGCTCCACAACGTCACCGAGGGGCCGGCGGTGGTCGCGCCGCTGGCCGACGAGCGCCGGCCGTCGGCGTGGCACTTCGTGGCCCTGGGTGCGCTCGCGGGGGCGCCCGTGATCCTCGGCGGGTGGATCGGCGGCCTCGCGTACTCGCCGACGCTGGGCGCGCTGTTCCTTGCGGTCGGGGTCGGCGCCATCGTCCAGGTGCTCTGGGAGCTGCGGGGGTTGGTTCGCTCCGACGGCGGCCGAGTCGCCAGCGCGACCAACCTGCTGGCGTTCCTCGCCGGCCTGGTCGTGATGTACCTGACCGACCTGCTGGTCGCGATCTAGGGTGCTGGCGGTTTTCGTGGTCGTCTCCTGGCGTTCTCGGTCGTGAGGTGGTGTGGTTCGGCTGTTAGGTGGTGCGGTCGCTATATGAATATATGTGCATATGTTCATATATGCCTGTTCGACCATCGCAGGGGTACGCAGTTGGTTGGGGAGGGCGTGGAAAGCTGGTCGTCGGGCGACATCGTTTCGCCTACGCAATTTTGGCGGGCATGACGAGCGATAGCCGGGCGACTAGGGATGGCCTCACCCTCCCCAGCCGCGGACTCGGGCCGGCGCCCGTCCGCCGGGAGAGCAAGCTCTCCCGGTGGATGAGTAACGCAGGACGAGTGTAACGAGTGACGAGTAACGCAATCGGCTGGGGAGGCGTGTGGATACCAGCGGTGGGACGGGACTGAAAGGGGCCGCGCGCTCGACGACGCCCGGCGACGTAAGGACCGCAGGCCGGAGTCCTCGTGAGCTTGCGAACGAGGGCTCGTTGGAGCTTGCTCCGACGGCGGCCGAGGACCGCAGCGAGCCGCGCGAGTCGAGCGCGCGGGGGCTTTCTGGCTGTTGGCGACCGAGAGACAGTTTACGGAAAACCCGCGGGGACATTCCGGCTGTTGGCGGCAATGATGTCGTGTCCGACGTATCTTCACATCGAACCGCGCCGGTTTTAACGGCCGACGGACTACCACCGCGGCGTGCGGAACGTCACCGATCGGACGAGCAACCCCTTCGGGATGCGCGCGCCGTGCGAGCACCGCTGTCGCGAGGACGTCCCGGCGGTGTACGGCTACGGCGACGCTAACGCCGACTTCCACGTGATCGGCGACTACCCGGGCGTCCACGGCGGCGGGGAGTCGGGCGTCCCGTTCACGGGGTCGGTGTCCGGCCAGCGCCTCCAGTCGGTCCTGCACGAGGTCGGGTTCGCCGGCGAATCCTACGCCGAGAAGCCGGACTACGAGAACCTCTTCACCAGCTACCGGTACATGTGCTGCATACCCGACGGGGGTTCGCCGACCGACGCCGACTACGACCTGCTCGAACGCTACTTCGACGCGGAACTCCGGGCGATCAACGCCCACGTCCTGCTGCCCGTCGGTGAGCGGGCGGCCGAACGGGTCCTGCAGACCTACACGACGCTCGCCCACAAGGTCGACGGCGACCCGGCGTCGCTGCACGCCCGCGAACTCCGCGGCCGCGGGTTCATGGTGATCCCGATCCGTGACCCGAGTGAGTGGGACGGGGGCGACTGGGGGGACGGCGTCCGGGACGACGGCGACCGGACGGCGCTGGTCGAGAAACTGGAGAGCGTCCTCGCCTCCGACTACCGCCAGACGAAGGGCGTCGCCACGCTGGTCGGGTAGCCGGCGGCGACGCTTGGCGTCGCGGAGTCAGTCCAGGGTCGCGCGCGTATCGATTCCGTACACTGCCGCGGGCGTCTCGACGTGGGCGGTCCGAACCGCGTCCTCGTACCCCTCCTCCAGCAGCCAGCGGGTGCGCCGCGGGACGGTCTTCGGCCCCAGGACGGCCCCGGGGCGGTCAGGGTCGTCGACGAAGTCCGTCTCCATGAGGAAGGGTTCGCCGGCCTCGGCCGCGACCCGGAGGCGCTCTTTCTCGCTCATGACGCTGGGGGTCGGACCCTGGATGCGCCCGGCAGCGTAGTGCTTGACCACCCGGCGACGGGGGAGACCGGCCTCCTCGGCCCACTCGGCGACCTCCTCGAACTCCTCGCCGCCTTCGGTGTGCAACTGGACGGCGACGCCCGTCTCGGCGCCGAGTTCGAACGCCCGGCGCATGACCGCGTTCGAGGCCTCCCAAACGTCGTCGTCCACGTCGTAGTGGGGCCGTCCGGACTTCAGGGCGATTGCCGGACCGTCGGCGGCGTACTCCGCGGCGACGGCGAGGCCGTCCTGCATCAGGTCCCTGGCCTCGGTGACCGCGAAGTCCCGCTCGTCGACCAGCCGGGAGACCAGGCCGGGGTGGACGCCCAGAACGGGCCAGGCCCGGCCGTCCAGCACCTCGCTGGCCGCCTCGACGACCTCGATGGTCCGCTCGAAGACGGCGCGGAAGTCCTCGCCGGTCTCGGCCTCGACGCCGAGGTGCCAGGAGGGCTTGTTGACGACCAGCAGGTGAGTCCCGCCGCTGCGCGCGAAGTCCGTCACGGCCTCGATGCCGCGCCCGTGGTCCGGGTCGAGGTGGAGGTGGTCGTCGAGGACCGGCCCGTCGAGTTCCACGTCGGTCATGTGGCGTGGTCGACTCCCGCGCCGGAAAACTCTACTGTTCGTCCAGCACGACCGCCTCGTGGGCGGCGTTCCGCAGCGCGTCCGAGCGGCCGTGTTCGCCGGGCGCGATGGCCAGCGTCCGGACGCCGTTTCGCGCAGCCACCTCCAGCAGCGGCTTGAAGTCGGTGTCCCGGGAGGCGACCGCCAGCACGTCCAGGTCGCCCTCGGCGACCAGTTCCGTCCCGTCGATGGCCAGTTTCACGTCGACGTCGCCGCTGGTGACGACCACCTCGAACCCCCGGGCCTCCGCGGCCTGGACCAGCCCCGGCGTGGCGTGCTCGTCGAGGTACACCCGGGTCGCGACGAGTCGGCCGGCCTCCGCCGCGGTGGCTCGCACGTCGTCCAGGTCGACGTCGAACTCCCCGCGAAGGACGTTCGGCCCGTCGACGAGGACGGCGACGCGGTCGCCGCGCTCCCGACCGCGGCGGAACCGGTCGAGGACCCGTCCGAACATACCCTGGGGTCGGGGTCGGCCCACTAAAGCCGCCCGGTCCGGAACGGCGGCCCCCGGCTCCCTGCTCCGCGAGCCGATTAGTACCCAACTATGTTAATAAATATATAAGTTAAAGACCAGTATTTAATATCCAAGCGTAGAACACCGTTTTGCACCATGGTAGACGCGAACGAAGCACTGGACCGACGGAGCGTCCTCCGACTGACCGGTTCGACGTTCGGCCTCGTGGCCGCGAGCGGCGTCGCGTCGGCGACGCCGGGCCGGGAACCGGGGCCCAAGGAAGACGAGATTCTCGTCGGCGTCTCCGCTGGCGCGGGCCGCCCCGCCGACGTGGCCGCCGAGCACGCCCCCCAGCACGCGAGCGTCGTTCACGAGAACGAGACCCTGCGGTACGCCGCGGTGAAGTTCCCCGAGGCGGCCAACGAGCGGGCCCGCGAGAACTTCATCGAGGCGGTGACCGGCGACGAACGAGTCAAGTACGCCGAACCCAACGGCACCTACGAAGCACAGTACACGCCGGACGACCCGCAGTTCGGCGACCAGTACCTCCCCCAGCAGGTCGGGGCTCCCTGCGCCTGGGATCACACCCTGGGCTCGAACGACGTCACCGTCGCCGTCGTCGACTCCGGCGTCCAGTACGACCACGAGGACCTCCTCGACCGCTTCGGCAGCGACGAGGGCCACGACTTCGCGGACGACGACGACGATCCGTACCCCGACGACCTCGCCACGGAGACCCACGGGACCAGCGTCTCCGGGGTGGTGGCCGCGACGACCGGCAACGGGACCGGCATCGCCGGCGTCAGCAACTCGCGGCTGCTGTCGGCCCGCGCGCTCGGCGAGACTGGCGGCGGGTCGTTCTCGGACGTCGCCGACGCCATCGAGTGGGCCGCCGACCAGGGCTCCGACGTCATCAACCTATCGCTGGGCGGGGCCAACGACTCGTCGACGGTGAAAAACGCCGTCGAGTACGCCTACGCGAACGGGTCGTACCTGGTCGGTTCGGCCGGCGCCAGCGGCCCCTGCGACGGCGATTGCGTCGGCTACCCGGCGAAGTACGAGGAGGTCGTCGCGGTGTCGGCGGTCGACGCCAACGAGACCCTCGCCAGCTTCTCCTCCACCGGGGCCTCGGTCGAACTGGCCGCGCCCGGGGTCGACGTCCGGACGACGACCACGACCCCGAACGGGAAGTACACCGTGCTATCCGGAACCTCGTCCGCGGCGGCGGCCGTTTCGGGCGTCGCTGGCCTGGCGCTCGCCCGGTGGGACGTCGACAACGAAACGTTACGCCAGCACCTCAACGAGACGGCCCGCGACGTGGGCCTCGCGTCCGACGAACAGGGCAACGGGCACGTCGACGCCTGCGGGGCGGTCACCACCGATCCGGGCGGTGGCACCTGTGGTAGCAACTCCACTTCGGGGACCGCCAGCGACTCCCTGAGCGGCTACTGGGACGGCGACTGCTGGTACTGGTCCTGGGAGTTCGACGACCCCTGTCAGATCGTCCTGGAACTGGACGGACCCAGCGGTGCCGACTTCGACCTCTACGTCAACGAGGGCACCGGCAGCTGTCCGAGCACCTCCAGTTACACCCACGCATCGACGTCCACGAACAGCCAGGAGCGGATCGTCATCGACGACCCGGACGCGTCGGCGCCGCTGTACGTGACCGTCGACTCCTACTACGGTTCGGGCAACTACGACCTGACGTTCACCGAGAAGTCGACGTAACGACGGCCCGATCACTACCGACGACGCCCGAGTGCACACCGACGACCGCCGGGCTCCCCGCCGTCGGCCATCTACGCCCGAAAGGTTGCCCGTTCTATATTTTCGGATTTTATTCATTAATTGATATCATAAAAAGCTGTCGGCCGATAGTAAATTAATCTCTATTCCGTAAGTATTTAATATCAAGGCACTGTTTTCGTGCATGTATCATGCCAGACGATGGCAACAACGGGATGGACAGACGGAACGTACTCAAACTGACGGGGTCGACGTTCGGCCTCGTCGCCGCAGGCGGCGTCGTGTCGGCGACGCCGGGCCGGGAACCGGGGCCGAAGGAAGGCGAGATCCTCGTCGGCGTCTCCGCCGGCGCGGGCCGCCCCGCCGACGTGGCCGCCGAGCACGCCCCCGAGCACGCGAGCGTCGCCCACGAGAACGACACCCTGCGGTACGCCGCGGTGAAGTTCCCCGAGGCGGCCAACGAGCGGGCCAGGGAGAACTTCATCGAGGCGGTGACCAAGGACAAGCGGGTCAAGTACGCTGAGCCCAACGGCACGATGGAGGCGCTGTACACGCCGAACGACCCGCAGTTCGGCGACCAGTACGCCCCCCAGCAGGTCAACGCCGACGACGCCTGGGACACCACGCTTGGCTCGTCGTCGGTCACCATCGCGGTGATCGACACGGGCGTGCAGTACGACCACTCGGACCTGTCGTCGCAGTTCGGCAGCGACAAGGGCCAGGACTTCGCGGACGGCGACGGCGATCCGTACCCCGACGACACCTCCAACGAGTACCACGGCACCCACGTCGCGGGCATCGCGGGCGGGACCACGGACAACGGCACCGGCGTCGCGGGCATCAGCAACTCGACCCTGCTGTCGGCCCGCGCGCTGGACGAGACCGGCGGCGGGTCGTTCGCGGACATCGCGGACGCCATCGAGTGGGCCGCCGACCAGGGCGCCGACGTCATCAACATGTCCCTGGGCGCCTCCAGCGGCTCCTCGACGATCCAGAACGCCGTCCAGTACGCCTACAACAACGGCGCCTTCATCGCCGCGGCGGCCGGCAACAGCGGCCCCTGTAGCGACTGCGTCGGCTACCCGGCGGCCTACGACCAGTGTGTGGCCGTCTCCGCGCTGAACTCCAGCGAGGGCCTCGCGAACTTCTCCAGCACCGGCTCCGAGGTCGAACTCGCCGCGCCCGGGGCGAACGTGCTCTCGACGACCACGGACTCCCGTGGCAGCTACGAGGAGCTCTCCGGCACGTCGATGGCCTCGCCGGTCGTCGCCGGCGTCGCCGGCCTGACGCTCGCCCAGTGGGACATCGACAACGAGACGCTGCGCCAGCACCTCAACAGCACGGCGGTCAACGTCGGGCTGGGCTCCAACGAGCAGGGCAACGGTCGCGTCGACGCCGGCAACGCCATCTCCACCGATCCGGGCGACGGCGGCGACGATCCGGGCGACGATCCGGGCACCTGTGGTAGCAACTCCACTTCGGGGACCGCCAGCGACTCCCTGAGCGGCTACTGGGACGGCGACTGCTGGTACTGGTCCTGGGAGTTCGACGACCCCTGTCAGATCGTCCTGGAACTGGACGGACCCAGCGGTGCCGACTTCGACCTCTACGTCAACGAGGGCACCGGCAGCTGTCCGAGCACCTCCAGTTACACCCACGCATCGACGTCCACGAACAGCCAGGAGCGGATCGTCATCGACGACCCGGACGCGTCGGCGCCGCTGTACGTGACCGTCGACTCCTACTACGGTTCGGGCAACTACGACCTGACGTTCACCGAGAAGTCGACGTAACGACGGCCACTGGCGCCCCACGGCGCCCCGTGGAACCTGCGTCGCGAACGTCGGAGTTCGCCGGTTTCTTTCTTTCGACCGCTTCCCTCGAACAGTCGGCGGTGTCGTCCCGGCATCCGGGTCGCCCGAGGACGGACCCTCGGCTCACGTTAGTACCTGGTACGTAATCGAGGGCATATATATATAAATTCACATCAAATTCGTAATATTTTAATAAGAGTATGGTATAGTATCGAACGCGTCATGCCAACAGATGACACCCCGTCGTGGAAACGGCGAAACGTTCTGAAACTGACCGGAATGGCGTTCGGTGCCGCCGGGATCGGGAAGACGGTCGCGGCGACCCCCGGGCGGGAACCGGGTCCGAAGGAAGGCGAGATCCTCGTCGGCGTCGCGAAGACGGCCCCGGACCTGGAGGGGACCGTCGAGAAGCACGTGCCGGGCAACGCCGAAGTGGTCCACTCCAACGACCGCATCGGGTACGTCGCCGTGAAGTTCCCCGAGACGGCCAACGAGCGGGCCCGCGAGAACTTCAAGCAGGTCATCACGAAAAAGGAGTACGTCCGGTACGCCGAGGACAACCCCACCGCCGAGGCGCTGTACACGCCGAACGATCCGCAGTTCGGCGACCAGTACGCCCCCCAGCAGGTCAACGCCGACACCGCGTGGGACCACACGCTGGGTGACTCCTCGGTGACCATCTCCGTCGTCGACCAGGGGATCGAGTACGATCACGAGAACCTGTCGGGCAACATGGACGACGGCGTCTCCAACCACGGCGACGACTTCGTCGACAGCGACGGCGATCCCTACCCCGCCAGTTCCAGCGAGAACCACGGCACCCACGTCGGCGGCATCGCGGCCGGGGGCACCGACAACGGTACCGGCCACGCCGGCATCAGCAACTGCTCGCTGCTGTCGGCCCGGGCGCTCGGCGAGGGCGGCAGCGGGTCCTACTCCGACATCGCGGACGCGATCACGTGGTCGGCCGACCAGGGCGTCGACGTCATCAACATGTCCCTGGGCGGTTCAAGCGGCAACTCCACCCTGCAGAACGCCTGCCAGTACGCCCAGAACAACGGCGTGCTGGTGGTCGCGGCGGCCGGCAACAACTACGGCAGCGCCGTCTCGTACCCGGCCGCCTACGACTCGGTGCTGGCCGTCTCGGCGCTGGACTCCAGTGAGAACCTGGCGTCGTACTCCAACACCGGCCCCGAGATCGAACTGGCCGCGCCGGGGAGCAACGTCCTCTCGTCGGTGCCGTTCGACAGCTACGACACCCTCTCGGGCACGTCGATGGCCTCGCCGGTCGTCGCCGGCGTCGCCGGCCTGACGATCTCCCAGTGGGGCACGAACAACAACGACACCCGGGCGCACCTCAAGAACACCGCCGTCGACGTCGGCCTCTCCGCCGAGGAGCAGGGCTCGGGCCGCGTCGACGCCGGCAACGCCGTCACGACCGATCCGGGCAGCGGGGACGACCCCGGCGACGATCCCGGCGACGATCCCGGTGACGGCGACGAGTTCACGGAGTCGGTCACCGATTCGCTGATCGACTACCTGGACAGCGACTGCTGGTACTGGGAGTGGGAGTTCGACGACCCGACCCAGCTGGTCATCGACCTCGACGGGCCGGACTCCGGCGCGGTGTTCGACCTCTACGCCAACGAGGGCCGGGCGTACTGCCCCACGACCACCGACTACGACTACATCTCCTACAACTGGGGCGCCGACGAGCAGATCGTCATCGACAACCCCGACACCTCGACCCCGGTGTACGTCCTGGTCGACTCCTGGGACGGCAGCGGCGACTACACGCTGACGTTCACCGAGAAGGCCTGAGCACCGCGACGGCCCGAATCCCCTGACTCGCGTTTTTCGTCCGGGCGGCGACGCGTTCGTCACCGCGGGAGCGAAGCTTCTTGTACGGACGCGCACCAGACTTCGTGACCGGCCCAGCAACCCACCCGCCGGTCCGATCACCATGCGCTGTCACAACTGCGACAACGCCGATCAGTTCGTGCTGCTCGTCGAACTCGCCGTGCTCGCCCGGGGGCCGGACGACTTCACCGATCCGGAGTGGTCCCTCTCGGTCCAGTGTCCGGCCTGCGCCAGCACCGACGTCTCGGCCGATCCCGGGGCGCTCCTGGCCGCCCGGCTCGGCGAGTGAGCAGTCAGCGGCGGACGACGACGTCGTACAGCGACTCGTCGTCCGGCTCCGGCGGCTCGTCGGTCCAGGTGACCAACGCGCCGCCGGATTCCCGGGCGGCCGTCGCGAGCCGTCGTTCGACCGTCCGGATGGTCGTCTCCGACCAGTCGAACCGGAGCCGCGAGCGGTTGCCCAGCCTGACGGTTCCGCCGTCCTCGACGTGGTCGGTCGCGGCGTCGAGCGCGGCCGCGACGTCGTCGCGGCCGTACGACCGTCGCCGCCGGTCGTCGTAGACGAACGTCAGGCTGGACCACCGTATGTCGCCGTCGAAGGTCGACCCCGTCCCGGGACGGACGTCGAGCAGTCGATCCGCGTCCAGTTCCGGGGGCGATCCCGCCTGCACGAGCATCGCGTCCGAGGCCGTTGTCATTAGTGACTATATAGTCGAAATTGCTACAAGCACATAACATTGCCGAATCCGTTAGCCCACGTCGATGACCGACGAACAGATCCTCGGTACGACGAAGGTGACCGACAGGTGGCGAATCAGTCTCATCAAGGCCGTCCGCGAACAGTACGAGGACGAGGGCCACGACGTCGAAGTCGGCGACCGGATCGTCTACAAATTCGTCGACGGCAAAGTGGTCGTCGAACCCGCCTGAGTACCGACGACCGGACGGCCGACGGTGGGGCGACGTCTCTCCACGTTCGGTTCTCCGCATCTCTCCGGTAGCCGCCGGACCCCTGTGCACGACCCCCGGTGAGCACCCGCCTCCAGCAGCATTGTAGTCAATATAGGTAATATAGGTTATATAGCTAACAATTTATATAATCGTCAAACACGTCATTCCCGTCGATGTCCGAAGAACAGTTACTCGGCACGACGACGGTCGCGGACCGGTGGCGGATTAGCCTCATCAAGCGAGTGCGCAAGGAGTTCGAGGAGATGGATCAGGACGTCCAGATCGGGGACCAGCTCGCGTTCAAGCGCGTGGACGGGAAGGTGGTCGTCGAACCGTCCTAACAGTCCGACGTCGGCCAACAGGGCCGAGGACGTGTTTCGTCGCCCCGGCGAGCCGTCGGTGCGGTTCCATCGTGGAATCGGGGCGGTCGGACGTCCAGCCCCCGTGCCGTTGGGAGCGGACGACCCCGTCCCGGGACGGAAAACCTTACTTGTCGGCGGGCGACCGTTCGGACATGGATTCCGGAGCGGACAGACGGCCGCCGCTGTACGACATCCACGAGGCGCGCGGCGCGCGGTTCACCGAGTTCGGCGGCTGGGAAATGCCGGTGGAGTTCGACTCCATCCGCGAGGAACACGCCAGCGTCCGCGAGCGCGTCGGCGTCTTCGACGTCTCGCACATGGGCGAGGTGACGGTCACCGGCCCCGACGCCGAGGAACTGATGAACCGGCTGGTGACCAACGACGTCTCGGCGCTGGACCGGGGGGAGTCGCTGTACGCCGCGATCACGGACGACGAGGGCGTCATGCTGGAGGACACTGTCGTCTACCGGCTTCCCGCCGGGTCCGACGAGGAGTACCTGTTCGTCCCCAACGCCGGCAACGACGACGCGATGACCGAGCGCTGGTTCACCCACCGCGACGACTGGCACCTCGACGCCTCCATCAACGACGTCACCGACGAGTACGCGATGTTCGCGCTCCAGGGGCCCGAGGCCGAGGACCTCGCCGGCGGGGTGGTCGAAGACCGGATCGTCGACCTCGGCCGGTTCGACGCGCGGTTCGTCCACGTCGAGGGTGTTCGTTGCCTGGCCTCCCGGACCGGCTACACCGGCGAGGATGGCTTCGAGTTCGTCGTCCCGTGGGAGGACGCCGAGACCGTCTGGTCGGCGCTCGACTGCCAGCCCTGCGGCCTGGGCGCCCGCGACACCCTCCGGATGGAAGCCGGCTTCCTGCTGTCGGGCCAGGACTTCCACTCCGAGGACGATCCGCGTACTCCCTACGAGGGTCGGATCGGCTTCGCGGTCAAACTGGACACCGAGTTCGTCGGCCGGGACGCCCTCGAACGCCAGAAGGAGGAGGGCGTCGACGAACGGCTGGTCGGCATCCAGCTGATCGACCGCGGGGTGCCCCGCCACGGGTACGCCATCGAGACGCCCGACGGCGAGGAGGTCGGCACGGTGACAAGCGGCACCATGAGCCCGACGCTGGAGGAACCCATCGGCCTGGGGTACGTCCCGACCGAGTACGCCGACGAGGGGACGACCCTCCGGGTCGTCGTCCGCGGGGAGCCGAAAAAAGCAAGGATTGAAGCGCTGCCGTTCGTTGAGTGACCCATGAGCTTCGAGGTACCCGACGACCACCGATATCTCGAATCGCACGAGTGGGTTCGCGTCGACGACGGCACGGCCCGCGTCGGCATCACCGACTTCGCCCAGGACGAACTCGGCGACATCGTGTTCGTCGAACTCCCCGAGGTCGGCGACGAGGTCGGCCAGGACGAGACCTTCGGCGTCATCGAGTCCATCAAGGCCGTCTCGGACCTGTACGCCCCCGTCTCCGGCGAGGTCGTGGATCGAAACGAGGACCTGTTCGACGAACCCGAACTGGTCAACGACGACCCCTTCGGCGAGGGGTGGATGATCGAGGTCGAACTGGCCGACGACGGGGAGTTGGACGACCTGCTGGGACCCGAGGAGTACGACGACCAGATCGAGTGACGGTCGTCAGCAGTACGTTTTCTCACCAAATACTGGATTCTAACCCTTCACAGCCGGGGGTATCGCAAAGTACGTTCATCATATCGGCCAATCAATTTCATACTGTTCCGTAATTCATTCGAAAACTATATTATATACTTATAAACCCCCATTAAATATTTACATTAGGGTCGTGAATGGATATTATGGGACGAAACATAACTGAATTAGATAAGGGTGCTATCAATAGGAATAGAAGAAAAGTTCTTACGGCGGTAGGAGGCTGTGCGTTTTCAATTGGTGCAGCATCCACGGTCTCTGCAGGAAATCGTGAGAGTGAAACGCGATTAGAGAGTGGAGGAGTAATTAATTGCTATTTTAGCCAGCATAGTAAATTCGATTACGTATATAACGACGTAAAGAATATGGAAAATAGTCTCGTGTTGTTAGAACACTCCGAATGGGAAGACGATGTGTATCTCCGTGTTGGCGATGTCTATCGAGTTTCAAACGAGTACGCTAAAAGTAGATTTGATCAAGGGGCTACCGACGGCAACCTATTGATGGTTGCAGGAGACTGGACACTTAGTGAGAATAATGCGTGGTACACCACCAAAGGTCGCATAAACGATGACAAATGTGCTTCTGCTGGCGCAGCATACAAATACTGGTTTCACGAGATGGGCCACGCCCATGACCTTCCTCATCGGGATGAGTTGCTGGGCCAGCTAATGGATCCACATGATCAAACGGCAATGCACATGAACCAGGAGGAATGTAATGAGTGGAACGAAACCTACTACATCTCTAATACCTCAAATATCGATGAAGATGTGGAAAACTGGGATTCAAAAAAGAATACAAAGCAGCACTTCGAGTGCGGCCCCTCGAAGGAAGATGTCCAGAACTTCGAAGGGGGGTCCGATTTCAAGAAGCCAACAATCAAATCGAAAGAACCACTAGGGGAATGAATAAACGGGGACACCTTGGCCTTGCACCCAAACCAAAAATGACAAACGCTCACACTCCGGAATTGCTCATTCAACTAGTACCATTATCAGGACCGCCGGACTGGTTGCTGTTCGGACTGTTCGGCTGGACGTTCGTCTTCCTCCCCGCGATGGGCGCACTGCTCCCGGTTACGGTTCACCGCCTAAGCCGTCGGGCGAAAATCGCAACGGTCGTCGGCTCAATCGCGGTCGCGGCCCCCGTACTCTGGTACGAACTCTACCAGCAGGGTATCTTAGATGCATCCTCTATCTGGTTTCCTGCCATGTTTCTCGGCGCGTACGTGTCCGAGGCGATTACCCTCGTCCTCCGCGGGAGTGAACGCGGCGATTCCAGGTTCTCGATTGCGGGCGGTGGACTCGGTCTGGTGCTGATCGTCGGTCTCCTAGCACTGTAACCTCCGCCGGCCACTCCAGGGCCAAACGCTGCTCGTCCTGGCGCGGCGGCCGGGGCGCGGAGCCTCACGGATCCGCGAACGCTTACAGGGGCCCTCCGGAATCGCTGAAAACTTTAGGGGCTGGGGCGAAGCGTCCGTCAACGTGACTCCCAGCGTACGCGACGGCCGGACCGGAACAGCCAGTGGACGAGCGGGGGGATGCGGATGAGCGGTAGCCCCTTCGCCCCCCACACCGACAAAGAGACGGCGGCGATGCTGGAGACCGTCGGCGTCGATTCGGAGGCAGACCTGTTCGACGTCCCCGGGTCGGTGCGGTTCGACGGCGAGTTCGGCATCGAGG
>CAYTAG010000014.1:0-30471 GCA_964435625.1 uncultured Halobacteriales archaeon
CTACATGCACGACGAGACGGACACCCTGGAGCGCCACGAGCTGATCCGCTCGCTCAGACTGGGCGAGATCGACGTCCTCGTCGGCATCAACCTCCTCCGGGAGGGCCTCGACATCCCGGAGGTGTCGCTGGTCGCGATCCTCGACGCCGACCAGGAGGGGTTCCTGCGCTCGGAGACCACCCTCGTCCAGACGATGGGCCGGGCGGCCCGCAACGTCAACGGCGAGGTGGTGCTGTACGCCGACGAGGTTTCGGCCGCCATGGAGTCCGCCATCGAGGAGACCCGCCGGCGCCGGCGGATCCAGCGGGAGTACAACGAGGAGCACGGCCACGAACCGACGACCATCGAGAAGGCCATCGGCGAGACCAGCCTGCCCGGCGCCGAGACCGACACCTCCGGGGTCGCGGGCGAGGCCCCCGACGACGCCGAGGAGGCCGCGCGACACGTCGAGGAGCTAGAACGGCGCATGCAGGAGGCCGCCGACAACTTGGAGTTCGAACTCGCGGCGGACATCAGGGATCGGATCCGGGAACTCCGGGAGGAGCACGACCTCGGTGGCGAGGTCGACGACGCCGGAGTGGCGCCGGAACCGGACGCGGAGTTCTAGGTCGGTTTCCCGTGGAGCTGGCCCCGATCCGGGTCGCCCGCTCCGCCACTGACGCTTCCGGACGGGGTTCCCGCTCGCTGAATCTCGCGCGAACCGCGTGCGCTCCGGGCCGATTCGAACGACACGAAAAGTCAAAATACCATAGTGTCCGAGCTATTTTTGTGTCTCACTTGACTTTAAGCAAAAATAATTTAATATAATAAGACGATATCGGGATGCGATGCGTCCAAACTCCACAAAACGTCGAAACGTGCTTCGAGCGACGGGCGGGCTCGTCGGGTTCAGCGCCGTCGCGGGGATCGCCTCGGCGGCGTGTTACAACGTCGAAACGGCTGCCAGCATGGCGGACGTGTACGACTCCTGCGACGGGAGTTACGTCGATTGCGTCAAGGACGGCGCTGCCGGGATGACCTGCGACAAGTGCTACGACGCCAACGGCGACACCTGGTGGCACTGCCAGTGGACCGACGCGACCCCGGACGGCTGGGTCCACGAGAGCCAGGTTAGCGTGGGGAGGTAGACCGCACGGCGCCGAACCGCGCTGGCGTCCGGCCGGGGGACTGGAGAGTCGCCCAGGGCCGTCCTGCAAGCCCGGGCCGATGGGGAGATCAGCTACAAAGGACTAAATTTATTATTCGGAGAAAATTATTCGATACTGATGTCTGGGAAGGAAATGCTGTACGATCGCCGTACGGTGCTGCGAGCAACTGCCGGATCGGCCACAGGGATGGCCGCCGTATTCAGTGCGGCAGGGACGGCAAGCGCGTCCCACTTCAAGCCGGGCGACTGCGTCGTCACCACCGAGTCGGTGGGTTCGTACCCCGAATGTAACGGATTAATCAGCTACCCGGTGGACGACGGGAAGACCGGGAGGATCAAACAGGAGTGTAGCGAAAGCAACGAGTACTACGTCGACTGGGACGACCAAAACGCCGAAGACGGTTGGGTCGACGGCGGCTCGCTGGACCACTGTTGACGCTGATCACCCTTCCGTTATTTTTCCGTTCGAGGAGACGCGTCCACGGCCAACGACCTGCCCCCGTGGGTATCCGGTCGAAGACGGGGTGCGCCGGGACCGGACACGTCGTTCGCGGGTCCCGGGCGGCACCCGGCCCGTCGATCTACTCTGCCCGTCGGAGTGGTCCTGCTCGCTTGCTAGTCCGCCGGTTCAACGACCCGCTCGGGGTCGCGCCGGACGGCGTAGCCGAACCCGCCGCCGGCGGCGACCGCGGCCCCGCCGGCGACCGTGAGGTACAGTCCCTCGCCCGGGGGCGCGATTGTGACGTCCACGAGGGCGGCCAGCGCCACCAGCGCCGTCAGGGCGCCCAGCCCGAGCACCGCGAGGTGGACGTCGCGGTCCCAGTCACCCGTCGCGACCAGGACGCCCGCGAGCATCGCGAAGACGGCGGCGAAGATCCCGTTTCCGGCGAGACCGCTGGCCGCCAGTCCCGTCCCCGACGTCCACGGCAGGATGGCCCCGAAGACGACCAGGAGCGCCCCGCCGAGCGTCACCTTCTCCCCCTGCGTGAATTCGTCGACAGTCATCGGAAGGTCAAACCTTCTTCGGAGGATTAAGTCTATCGGTGTCTCGGGTTACTATTCTGGTGCAAAAACCACGCCGAGGGCCGGGACCTCGTAACCATCCGGTGAGCAACCGGACGCTACGTAGGGAGTCCCTTCCACGCGCCGAGTTCAGTCGGCGGGTTCGGCCGGGCGGCCCGAGGTGCCGGCGTTCGAGTATCCCAGGGCGCCGCCGGCGGTGATCGCGATGCCGCCGAGCAGCGTGAGGTACACGCCCATCCCCGGACTGAGCACCTCGCTCACGAGCTGGTTACCGAACTCGGAGCCGGTGTCGACGCCGGCCGCCGGGTCGGTCACGTACATGAGGCCGATCCCGGCGACGAGGACGCCGAGCGCCACCGTCGCGAGGTGGTCGACCGTCCCCCAGTCGCGGAAGAGTACGATGCCGGCGACGATGGCCCCCATGACGAGCGTGAACGTCCCGTCGCCGTCGATTCCGCTCACCGACCCCAGCGCGCCGAGCGTGACCCAGGGGAGAAACGCGGCGACGATAGTTACGGCGGCTCCACCGAGCGATGCCTTCTCACCTTGCCCCATCCGGTTGAAGTCCATGCGACCGGGGCGTCACTCCACCAGGTGTTAAGCGTGGTGGCCCCGCTCTTTACAGCGATTACGGGACGGTCCGGGGCCGACTCTTGCCCCAGGCCCTCAACTCGTCGCTTCCGCGTGTCCGCCCTGGACGGTGAACGACGAGAAGCCGATGGCCCCGCCGGTGGCGACGAACGTCGCGGAGGCCATGGTGGCGTACAGGCCCATGCCCGGCCACACCATCAGGCCGAGCCGTCCCATGTTCCAGTACGTCTCCAGGCCGATGACGAAGATGAACACGGCGATGAACACGTTCGACGCGTGGACGACGCGCCCGTCGATCCGGAACAGCGCGATGGCCGCGACGAGCAGCCCGAGGCCGAGCGTGACGACGCCGTTGGCCTCCAGGCCGCTGATCGAGTTACTCGTCGACGCCGCCCACGGCAGTACCGACCCGACGACGGCCAGAACCGCGCCGAACAGCGTCATCGCTTCCGCACGCCCCAGATTCGCTGGATTAAGGTTCAGGTCCATGATGTCAATTCTATGCGAGACTGTCTTAAATTTGACGCCTAGTTGACGCGAACGGCGGCGACACTCCGGCCGTTGCCCGCCCGCCCACCGGGCATTGATATCATTATAAACTAGATGAATTTTTATAAAAAAGTAATCGACGACTACTACTCGCTGTCCGAGACGAAAGACGGCTCCGTCATCGGCTGGCTGGAGGGGGCCCTGCTCGACTCCTGAGGCGGGGACGCCCCGGTCGGTTCCTGGGTCCCGGGAAGTCGTGGACCGGGTTCGCGCACACGACGCTACCGGAGCGACTGCCTGATCGCCTCGACGGTCTTGGCGCCGACGCCGTCGACGGCGCGAAGTTCCTCCTCGGAGGCCTCCCGCACGGCGTCGACGCTGCCGAACCGCCGGAGCAACCGCCGGCGGGTCTCCGGGCCGACGCCCTCGACGTCTTCCAGCGCCGTCGACACCTCGTCCCGGAGCGTGCCGTGGTACTGGACGGCGAAGCGGTGGGCCTCGTCGCGGACCCGCTGGAGGACGTGCAACTGGGGTGCGTCGCTCGGCCAGTCGTAGGTCCAGGTACGGCTCCCCTCGTGGTCGTCGAGGTCGCCCGCGGGCGCGTGGACGACTTCCTCGTCCTTCGCCAGCGCGACGACCGGAACGGACCACCCCACCTCGGCCAGGGCATCGCGGGCGGCCGCCAACTGGCCCGCCCCGCCGTCGACCAGCAACAGGTCGGGGTCCGGCCGTTCGTCCCTCCCCGCTACTGTGCGTTCGGCGCGCCAGCGAACGAGGGCGCGCACGTTCGCGTAGTCGTCGCTGCCGGCGGGGAGTTTCTTCCGGCGGTAGTCGCTCTTCTCGGGGCGGCCGTCGACGAAGGTCACGTCGCTGCCGACCGCTGCCGTCCCCTGGGCGTGGCTCACGTCGACCCCCTCGATGCGGTCGACCCGGTCCAGCCCCAGGGCGTCGGCCAGCGCCCCGAGTTCGTCGCCGCGGCCGACCGGCCGGCTGGCGTTTTTCAGCGCGAGGTCGACGAGCCGGCCCTCCTTGCCGGCGCCCGGCACGCGGACGGCCACGCCCTCGCGGTCCAGCCAGTCCCGGACGTCCCCGTCGTCCAGCCGCATCGGCAACAGGAGGCCGTCCGGCAGCGGGCGCTCTGCGTAGTACTGCTGGACGAACGCCGACAGCACGGCCGCCATGCGGTCCTCGCCGCCCTCCGGCGCGGCGAGGGTGTGGCGGGTCCGGTCGACCAGCTGGCCGTCCTCGCTGTGGAGCCGCGCGACGGTCGCCTCCCGGCCCTCCACGGCCGCGCCGAGCACGTCGACCACGCGCTCGTCGCTGGCGTCGGACACCAGTTCCCGACCGCCCTCGTGGAACGCTTCGACCGCGGACAGGCGGTCCCGGAGGTTCGCGGCCCGCTCGAACTCCCGCTCGCTGGCGGCCCGCTCCATCTCCTCGCGCAGGGGGTCCGCCAGCAGGTGCGTCTCTCCGGCGAGGAACCGCTCGACGGCCTCGACGTCGGCCAGGTAGCCCTCGCGGTCGATCTCGGTGTCCTCGACGCAGGGGGCCGAACAGAGCCCCATCTCGTAGTCCAGGCAGGGCCGCTCGCGGTTGGCGAACTTGTGGTCCGAGCAGCCCCGCACGCCGTAGGTCTCCCGCAGCGCCTTCACGACCGTCTCGACGCGGCCCTTGTCGGTGAACGGCCCGAAGACGGCCGCGCCGCCCCCTTCCCGGCCGGTCCCCGGCGAACGCGGGTCGTCGCCGATGGGGTCGCGGGTCACCTCGATCCGGGGGAACTCGTGGTCGGTGAGTTGCACTAGCGGGTAGGACTTGTCGTCGCGCAGGCGGACGTTGTACCGCGGCTGGTACTGCTTGACGAGGTTCGCCTCCAGCAACAGCGCCTGGGTCTCGGTGTCGGTGACCGCGACGTCGACGTCGTCTGCGCGGTCGACCATCCGGGCGATGCGCTCGCTGCGGGGGTCGACGTACGAGCGCACCCGGTCCCGGAGGTCGACGGCCTTGCCGACGTAGAGGACCGCATCCCCGTCGAGGAACTGGTAGACCCCGGGGTCCCGCGGCAGGTCGGCCGCCCGCTCGCGCACCCCGCCGGCGTCCATGGGTGGACGGGTACGGGGTGACTCCGCTTTTGGGTTTCGACCGCGGGACCGGGGAGCGGTGCCGGAGCATATGTATATATGTACAACTGTCCATATACTCCCAACCCCCGGCGATAACGTGCCAGCACGGTGGGATATTTTCTCGAATTCTCTGGACAGCGTGATCGCTGGAGGGTGTGCAACGTCGTTGTCGGGTGTCACTCTATCCGTGGATTCTGACGGAACTCGACGGTACGCGACGTCTCGGTGTGATCGAGATGGGTCGACGGCACACGACGACTAGGGGTATACCTCACGCCTCCCCAGCCGCGGGGTTGGGCCGGCGCCCGCCCGCTGGGGCGCCGGCCCGTCCCCGACCCTCGCGCGCGTTGCTCGCGCGCGCCGAGAGCCTAACTTGGGCCCGTGGCGCGCGCTGGTGTCCCAGCGAACGGACGTGAGCGGGGGCTCGTCGGAGCGTGTCTCCGACGGTGTCTCCGCGAGCGTGGGCTCGTCTCTGACGGAAGTCGAGCGCGCGGGGGCTTTAGGCGGTGCTGTCGAGGTCTCCGTCTACCGAGAGCGCAGCGCGCGGGGGCTTTCTCGCTATCGACGCCGTACTTACCCGGATTCGATCTGGACGTCGCCGATCATCGTGTTGGGGTGGACGGTGCAGACGTACTGGGCCATCTCCTGGGTCGCCTCGAACTCCAGGGTCAGCGTCTCGCCCTGCTGGTCGATCTGCTCGGTCGACTCCAGGGCCTCCTGGTTGTCGTCCCAGAGCGTGAAGTCGTGGAGCGCGCCGTCCCTGTTCTCCCAGGTAAGGGCGTACTGGTTGCCCTCGAACAGGACGAGCGTCGGGTTCTGTTCCCCCTGGATCGGTTCGGGCGCGACGCCTTCCCATGCCTCGGTGTACCCGTCGAGGTAGATCTCCTCGACGCCCTCCCAGGCGGAGGGATCGACCGCGCCTCCGCCATCCGGAGTGGGCGTCCCGTCCTGGGCGGGCGTGCCGTCCGGCGTCGGCGTCCCGTCCTGTGCCGGGGTCGGCGTCCCGTCCTGTGCCGGGGTCGGCGTCCCGTCCTGTGCCGGGGTCGGCGTCCCGCCCTCCATCGGCGTGCCGTCCGCCGGCGTGCCGTCCCCACCGCCGCCGTTCTCGGCACACCCCGCCAGCGACGCGGTCGAGAGGGTGATGCCAGCGAGCGCTACGAATCGCCGCCGCGAAACCGGATCGCGGGCCATGGACGGGTTAGGCCACGCCCGCCTTTAACGCGGCCGATTATGATAACATTTCGATATTTGTGGCGCCGTTGATAGCTCGCCGAGAGTCGGTAACGGCGCCCTACTCCGGTGGTTCCGGCCCAATGCGTCGGGGGCTCCGACCGTAGCGGGGTGGCGGCTCCGACCGCTACGGGTCGGGGTTGCAGCGTGGGACGCAGGATACAAGCCCGTGGCTGCCGGAGCGACCGACGTGACTGAACCCGTCCGCTGCTGGCTGGTCGAGCGGAAGTACACCGACAAGGGGCTGGTGACGCTGGTCTACGCGACGACCGACGGCGACCGGAAGCTGGTCGAGCAGCGGGCCGCCAACCGCCTCGGCGACGTCACCGCCGCCCGCGACGTCGACGCCGACAGGCTAGAGGCCCCCGCCGCCGACGAACGCGACCGCTACGCCTCGGAAGCCTCGCGGATGGCCGACCGCCACGACCCCGACGAGGCGGTCTAGAGCGACGACACGCGTCGACGAACGATCCCGGTCAGAGCAGGCCCCGCTCGTCCAGCAGGTCCCGCAACTCGCCGGTCGACTCGACGGCCACGTCGACCCGCGGTTCGACGACGGGCTTCGGCCGGAAGCCGACCGCCAGGCCCGCCACCTCCAGCATCGGCAGGTCGTTGGCGCCATCGCCGACTGCGACCGTCTCGCCGGGGTCGGCCCCGCGCTCGCTGGCGACCCGGGCGAGCGCGTCGTCCTTCGTGCCCTCGATCAGCGGGCCCTCGACGTCGCCGGTGAGCGACTCGTCCGCGACCGGGAGCCGGTTGGCCACGATTTCGTCGACCGAGACGCCCGCGCGGTCCAGGGCGGCGGCCACCCCGCGCTCGAACCCGCCGGTCAGGACGACGACCTCGTGGCCGGCCGCCCGGAGGTCCGCGAGGACCTCGGCCGCACCGGGCCGGAGTTCGACCTCCCCGAAGGCCGCCTGCGCCTCGTCCTCGGCGAGGCCCGAGAGCAGGTCGACCCGCCGCCGGAGGCTCTCGGCGTACTCGATCTCGCCGTTCATCGACCGCTCGGTGATGGCGGCCATCTCGTCGGCGACGCCCCGGGTCGCGCCCAGCAGCACCGTCATCTCCGAGTCCGACAGGGTCCCGTCGAAGTCGAAGGCGACCAGCATGGCCCGGGGTACGTCCGGTGAGATATAAAAAGAATCCGCCGTCTCGCTCCCTCCGGCAACCCACGACGGATCGCAGGATGCAGACCGCGCCCCGGTGGGTCAGTCCACGCGAACGACGTCCAGGTCGCGGTGGAGCGCCACTGCGAGCGAGGGGATGGCGGTCGTGGTCGTCGTTCGACGTTCGACCACCCGGCTCGGTTCGAGGTCAGTGTCGGGGGCGATGTCCTCGAATTCGTCGCGAACGATCCGTTCCTGGACCGTGACCTCCTGGCCCGGGAGGCTGAACTCGACGACGCCACGGTCGGCGTCCACCGTCACTTCCTGCATGGCGTCCCCGTCGAGCAGTTCGGATGGCCGGGTGGCGTCCACGTTCACGTCGAGCCGCGGCATCTCGTACCCGTCCGGGGAACGGACGTACGTGTCCTGCAAGCCGAGTTCTTCGCCGCCGAACAGGGAGGTCAGGGTTTCGCCGCCAATCGCGTCCGGGTCGGCCTCGACGCCGCGGAAGTTGACTACCTCGTCCGCGGCCGTGAGCGCCTCGACTTCCCCGTCATCTACTGTCAGGATCTCCAGCGTTCCCCGTTCGGCGTCGATCCCGTACTTCGGGGGACGGTCGACGTGCTTCCACGCCAGGTTCTCGTCGTCCTCGAACTCCAGCGACAGGCGAGCTTCCAGCAGGTCGACGCCGGCGTTGACCGGCGAAGCGGCGGCTGCCGTCGCGGTGATCGTGGTTCCAAGTAGCGATGCGCCCGTGGCCTTGAGCATCGAACGTCGGTTGTATTCTGACATGGATTACACCTGATCGGTTGTGACGTCGACTGCTTCGACGGTGCAGGAGGTTAGATACCGTTCGTGGTACTCGTCCCAGTCGACGTCGTCGGTACATTGGCCTTTCCCGCTCCGGTCGTGTTCGCGGTTGGGATGGGTGTCGCTCCGCTCGTAGAACGTGATCATCGGCGTCGAGGAACCCACCGTGTCCCAGGGGCTGTACGGCATCAGTTTGCCGAGGTCGTGTTCGTCGCCGTCCGTCAGATCTTCCGAACTGTAGTAGTCTTCGACCACCATGTTGTGGAGCGGTTCCTGTACGGAGAGGTTCAGGTACCGCTCCTGGTCGTCGTTGCCGACGCTGTACCCGCCCTGGATGCCAACGAACGACACGGTCTTGGAGTTCCACGCGTTGTAGGACCCGTCGACGTACTCGCCCTCCGCGTACTTGCTCTGGCTCGTGACGCCCAGGTGGACGCCGATGGACTGGGCGTTGCTGCCGATCCAGCTGTCGAAGTCACTGAAGTACGGTTCGCCCCGGTCGTCGTCGGGGTCGCCGATGTCGCTCTCGTTTTCGGTGTAACCGACCCACGAACGGATCTCCCAGCGATCTATCGCGTTGGCGTTGACGAGTCGGTCACCCATGGTGGCGAGCGCGTCCGCGACGGGTCCCTCCGCCTCGTTCTGCGTCTCCCCGTTGTCCTCGTGAGGGTACAGGAAGAGGTACAGGTTCGTCGTGTCCCGCGTCCCGCCTCCGTCGATGTAGTCGTAGTCTAACGACATCATTCGATAATTACGAGAGCATAATAAAAATTTTATTCCCATTTAAGATTTATTGGGGAGGATAAATTATAAGGTAGAAAACCGAAAGGCGACACGAGTCTATCAGTTGGCTCGGCCGGCACGGCCGAGTCCAGTCGTGACGGTATCGACGGCCGGCGCAACCTCCGCCGATGACGGCACGCTTATCCGCGCCGGTCGGTTCCAACCCACCATGAACGTACTCGTCACGGACCCCATCGCGGACGCGGGCATCGAGCGACTCCGCGAGGCCGGCCACGACGTCGATACCGGCTACGACCTCGCGGGCGAGGAGCTCCTGTCGGCGGTCGCGGACGCGGAGGCGCTGATCGTCCGCTCGGGAACCGAGGTCACCCGGGAGGTCTTCGAGGCGGCCCCGGACCTGGTCATCGTCGGCCGGGCGGGCATCGGCGTGGACAACATCGACGTCGACGCGGCGACCGAACACGGCGTGATCGTCGCCAACGCGCCGGAGGGCAACGTCCGCGCGGCGGCCGAACACACCGTCGCCATGCTGTTCGCGACCGCGCGGTCGATCCCGCAGGCCCACGCCCGCCTCCGGGACGGCGAGTGGGCGAAAGGCGACTACCTCGGGACCGAACTCGCCGGCAAGACCCTCGGCGTCGTCGGCATGGGCCGGGTCGGCTCCGAGGTCGCCCGGAAGCTCGACGGCCTCGGCATGGACCTGGTCGTCTACGACCCGTACGTCTCCGAGGAGCGGGTCGACCGACTCGGCGCCGACCTCGCGGACCTGGAAACGGTGCTTTCCCGCGCGGACGTCGTCACCGTCCACACGCCGTTGACCCCCGAGACGGAGGGGCTGATCGGCGCCGACGAACTCGCCCGCCTGGAGGGCGGCTACGTCGTCAACTGCGCCCGGGGCGGCGTCGTCGACGAGGCGGCGCTGGCCGGCGCGGTCGAGGCGGGCACCCTCGCCGGCGCCGCGGTCGACGTGTTCGCGGAGGAACCCGTCTCGCCGGACAACCCGCTGCTGGACGTCGAGGACGTCGTGGTGACCCCGCACCTGGGCGCGTCGACGGCCGCCGCCCAGGAGAACGTCGCGACCAGCATCGCCGAGCAGGTGCTTGCCGCCTTCGAGGAGCGGCCGGTGACGAACGCGCTGAACGCCCCGTCCATCGACGAGAGCGCGTTCCGCCGCCTGCGGCCGTACGTCGACCTCGCGGGGACCGCCGGCCGCATCGCGGCGCAACTGGTCGACGGGCGCGTCGCCAGCGTCGAGGTGGAGTACCGCGGCGAGGTGGCCGACGAGGACGTCGAGTTCGTCACCGCCAGCGCCCTCCAGGGCGTGTTCGCGCCCCTGGAGTGGCAGGTCAACGCGGTCAACGCACCCCGGATCGCCGACGAGCGCGGCGTCGACGTCACCGAGTCCAAATCCCGCCAGGCCGAGGACTTCCGTAGTCTCCTGACGGTGACGGTCGAGACGGCCGACGAGGCGGTCAGCATCTCCGGGACCCTCTTTACCGGCGACGAGCCCCGGATCGTCCGCATCGACGGCTACCGGGTCGACGCCATCCCCCACGGCCACATGCTGCTCGCGCGTAACCTCGACCAGCCCGGGGTCATCGGCCTGGTCGCCACCGTGCTGGGCAACCACGACGTCAACATCGCCGGGATGTTCAACGGCCGCGAGACCATCGGCGGCGAGGCGCTGACCGTCTACAGCCTGGACGAACCGGTGCCCGACGAGGTGGTCGAGGCGCTGTCGGCCGAGGAACCGATCATCGAGGCGCGGTACATCTCGCTGGAGTAGGGTTCGAGGTCGGTTTCTGGGTTTCTTCCATCGAGCGGTCCGGGTGGCGGTCGTGACACAAAGAGCGAGTGAGGGCCAGGAGAATCGACCTTCGCCGAACCCCCACGCTGACGACATCGCGTTTACCTGATCGCCTGGAACGTCCTGCCAGGTTCTCCCCCGCCCGAACCACTAAACGACCCGTCAGTGACCTCCCTGCCGCAATGGCCGGACTCAAGGACCCCGCCGTCCACCTCGCCAACGTGCCGGAGACCGACGACGAGCGCCTGTTCACGGGACCGACGGGCAGGCTCCTCCTGACGGCTTCGCTGGGGTGGACGGCCATCCAGGCCGGCCGCCTGGTCCTGTCCCCGATGCTACCGGCGATCATGATCGACCTCGACGTCGGGGAGTTCGAGGCGGGCCTGGCGTTCACCCTGCTGTGGGTGCTGTACGCGCTCGGGCAGTTCCCCAGCGGCCGGCTGTCGGACCGGCTCACCCGGTCGACGCTGCTTGTGGCCGGCCTCGCGCTGTCGTCGGTCGGCTTCCTCGCGCTCGCGGGCGCACGGACGTACCCGCTGTACCTCCTGGGCGCCGCCGTCGTCGGGCTGGGGGCTGGCCTGTACCCGACCGCGGCCCGGGCGCTGGTCTCGGACCTGTTCGTCCGGCGACGGGGCCGGGCGTTCGGCCTGCACACCGCCTCGGGGGACCTGGGCGGCGCGGCGTCGGCGGCGCTGGCGGTCGGCGTCCTCGCGGTCGCCACCTGGCGGGTCGCCTTTGTCCCGGTCGCCGCCGTCGCGCTGGCCGTGCTCGCCCTGCTGCACGCCTGGCGGCCCGCGCCCTACGAGGTTCGGCGGGTGGACCTGGACGTCGGCGGCACTGCCAGGCGGCTGTTCGTCGACCGCCGGTTCGGGACGTTGATGTCCGCGTACGTCCTGTACGCGTTCACCTGGCAGGGCGCAGTGGGCTTTCTGCCCTCCTTCCTCCAGAACGCGAAGGACTTTTCGACGGGGCTGGCCGGCGGCGGGTTCGCGGCGCTGTTCGTCGTCGGCGCACTGGTCAAGCCCGTCTCGGGGGCGGTCAGCGACCGGTTCGCCTCGAAAGCGGTGGTCGGCCTCGCCGCGCTGGCGCTGGGCGCGGCGTCGCTCGCGGCCACGGTCGCCGTCGCGGACCCGCTGCTGGTGGCGCTGGGCGTCGTCGGCTTCGCCGCCGGCCTGATGGCGTTCCCGCCGGCCATGCAGGCTCACCTGATGGACGCGTTCCCGGACGACAGCATGGGCGGGGACCTCGGCGCGGCCCGCACCGTCTACATCGGACTCGGGAGTCTCGGCCCCACCTACGTCGGGTTCGTCGCCGGTCGCTGGGGGTACGCGCCGGCGTTCGCCGGACTGGTGGCGTGCCTGGTGGCTGCGGGTGGGCTGGTGTTCGCGCTGGAGGCGACGCGGTAGCGGAGCCAGGGGGTGGCCCCATGGTACGGCAGGGGCCTACTCGCGTTCCCTCGTCCGTTCCGTTTCCCGGTGGGTCTCCGCCTGCTCGACGGTTTCCGTCTCGAGGAGGTCGTCCAGCCGCCGTTCGAACTCGTCCTGATCGATCTCACCGCGGGCGTACCGGCCACGAAGAACGGTCAGTGCGTCCTCCGCCTGATCGACCTCGCGCTCGCCGGAACTGACCAGCTGACGGACCTGTTCGAGATCCGCCTTGAGGTAGGCGAAGCCGGCGGCGCCGACGGCGAGCGCCGCGAGCGCAGCGACCTCGCCGCTCGCTAGCATGGTAACACCGAGGAGAGCGGCCACTATCGAGACCGCCAGAATCGCGTGGTCGACGGCGTCATCGACCATGTCGGGGTGAGTCGTCGTCCAGGCATTTAAAGTTACAGCGTTGACCGGTCGGCTACGCGCGGATCGAGGTCCTCCAGGTGCCTATCCAGTCACGAAGGGCGTCACGAATTGCCTCCGACCGGGAACTGTAGCCGCGTTTCTCGTGTTCCTCGTCGATCCGTCCGAGCAGCGACGAGGAACCCTGACGTCGATCTTCTCCACCCGTCCGTCACTACCCCGCTCTTCGGCGTCAGTGCTCATACGCTGTGAGACGTATGTCCACAGATAACCCCCACGGGCGAGATTCGACGCCCCCCCATCACGGGGGTTGGATGCCGAGAGACGTCCTACGTCCGAACAGTGATGCCGGAGCGTCGTGTACCGTTCACCATGCAACCATCCTCCAGACGCGAGTTCCTGGCGGGCGCGACGACCGTCGCGCTGGCAGGCTGTGTGGAACAGGGAGGAACCGGCGGCGGTCCCGGCCCGGGCGAGGGGACGCCCGAAGCCGAGCGGACGCCCGGGACCACCCAGACGTCCACGCCCACCACCAGCGACGGGACTGCCACGCCGGACGGGACCGAGACGCCGACCGGGACCCCTATTCACGCCGACTACGAGACGACCGAGGTCCAGGTGCAAACGCCGGACGGCGAATTGCTCGGGTCGGTGACGGCGGCCGTCGCGGACACGTCCGACCTCCGCTATCTCGGACTGAGCGACACCGAATCGCTCCCCGAGGACCGCGGGATGCTGTTCGTCTACGACGAGGTTGGCGACCACACGTTCGTCATGCGGGAGATGGACTTCGGCATCGACGTCGTCTACGCCGACGACGAGGGGGTCATCACGCGCATCCACCACGCGCCGGTGCCCGGCCCCGGCGAGGACGGCAGCGAACAGGAGTACCCGGGACGCGGCCAGTACGTCCTGGAGGTCAACTACGAGTGGACGACCGAGCGCGGCGTCGAGGAGGGCGACGTCCTGGAGTTCGAGGTGTGAGCGCCCCGGCTTCGCTCGATGGGAACGCCGCCAGGACGATGGCTCTCGACTCCAGTGGATGGCTTTTTGTCGCCGCCCCGTGTACGGAGGGACGTGAACGGCAGTCCCCGGGACGAACGCGACGCATTCGATCCAATTATCCGACGAGCGTCGGGTTCGACGCCCAGGGGACGAAAGCGTTCCACGGTCGAGGGTGCCGGGAAGGCTCCCCGGTACACCGCCGAAGGAGACTGAACGATGAGCACGGACTCCAGTAGCAATCACGACCGGCCGACCGGCACCACGATCACGCTCGTCCGCGGCGAAGAGTGGTGGGTAGCGACGGACGAAGCGACCGGCGTCGCAAGCCAGGGGAAGACTCGACAGGAGGCGCTGGAAAACCTCGACGAAGCAGTCGCACTCCACGAGGGGGAGGTCGGCCGGCAGCCGACGGACGAGGAACTGCGCGAACTCGGCATCGACCCCGGGGACAACGAGCCCGGTCGGGGCGACCTTCCGGACGTCCTGAAGTAGAGTGGCGGGACGATGACAACGCGGGACTTTTCCGGCGACGACGTCGCGACGGTACTCGTCAACGTGGGGAACTTCTACGTGGATCGCGTCCGCGGCGATCACCTGATCATGAAGTGGGAGCCGCCGGCCGACCACGAGACCGACCCGCGGACGGTTACGGTTCCCCGACACGATAGCATCGACGTCGGAACGCTACGTAACGTCGCCGAACAGGCCGGGGCGAACGACTTCGACAGCTTCTGCCGGTGGATCGACCGGAACCGATGATCGACCTCTGGCCCGTCACCCGGCGTGGCCTCACAGTTCGTCGTAGGGGCCGAGTTTGGTCTCCGCGAGGCGCTCGAACTGCTCGTCGCTTAGTTCGACGTCGGCGGCGCCGAGGTTCTCCTCCAGCTGGTCGACGGTGCGGGCGCCGACGATGGGCGCGGTCACGCTCGGGTGCCGGGAGAGCCACGCGAGGCTGACCTGCGCGGGGGTGGCGTCGACCTCGTTGGCGACGGCCTCGACCTCGTCGACGACGTCGAAGTTCTCCTCGGTGAGGTAGCGGTCGAAGAACTGGCTCTCGGACGCCTTCGAGTCCTCGGGAGGTTCGGCGTCGCGGTCGTACTTCCCGGTCAGCACGCCCTGGCCCAGCGGACTCCACGGACAGACCGCCATGCCGTAGTGGTCGGTCATCTCCAGGTAGTCGCCCTCGGTCTCGCGGTTGACGAGGTTGTACCGCGGCTGGGCGACGGTGAACGGCTCCCAGCCCTCGCGGCGGGCGATCTCGTTGGCTTTCGCCACCTTCCAGGCGTTCGGCTGTAGGGTCGAGGCGCCCAGGTAGTGGACCTTGCCGTCCTCGACCAGGCCGTTCAGGGTCTTCATCATCTCGCGTGCGGGGGTCTCGTCGTCCCAGCGGTGGATGTACAGGACGTCGACGTAGTCGGTGTCCAGTCGGTCGAGGATCTTCCCGGCGCGGTGCCGCAGGTTCTTGCGGTTCGTACCCCGGGAATTGGGGTCGCCGTCGCGGATCTGCCAGTAGATCTTCGAGGCGACGGTGTACTCCTCGCGGTCGCGGTCGGCCAGCCAGTCGCCGATCCACTCCTCGGCCTGGCCGCCGCCGTAGACGTCGGCGGTGTCGATGAACCGCCCGCCGGCGTCGACGTAGGCGTCCAGCAACTCGTGAGCGCGGTCCTCGTCGATCTCGACGTTGCCCTCGTCGGTCGTCCGGCCGAACCGCCAGGTGCCGAACTGGAGTTCGCTCGTCTGGAGTCCCGTCTCGCCAAGGGGTACGAAGTCGAGGCTCATGGCGGTCGACCGTTCGGGGCCCGGCGGCGAAAAGGTTCAGTTTCCGGCGAACCGGGAGTCCCCCCGGCAGGGTCGAGCCGGGAGGATCGAGACGGTGAGACCGGGCGGGTCGCTCCTGGATCGAGCCGGTCGGGTCGCGGGCCGCTCCTCAGGCCGGCCGGGACGCAGGCCGGGCCGGGGCGGTGCGCGGTTCCAGCCCGGTCACCTCGAAGCGGGCGCCCCCCGACTCGCCGGTCGTCGCGGCCACCTCCCAGCCGTGGGCGTCGACGATCCGGCGGACGATGGCCAGGCCGAGGCCGGTCCCGTCGGCGGTCGAGAACCCCCACTCGAAGACCTCGGCCGGGTCGGCGTCGAACCCGTCGCCGTCGTCGGCGACGTAAAAGCCCCCGTCGAGGTCGCCGACCGTCACTTCGCCGGCGCCGCCGTGTTCGATTGCGTTGCGAAAGAGGTTCTCCAGGGCGCGCAGCAGCCGGCCGGGGTCGGCCTCGACCGTCCGGTCGGTCTCGACGACCAGGGTCGCGCTCCCGGTCTCGACGTGGTCCCAGGCCGTCCGGGCCAGGTCCGGGAGGTCGACCGCCTGGACGTCCTCGAGGGGCTGGTCCTCGCGGGCCAGCGCCAGCAGGCCGTCGATGATGTCGTCCATCCGGTCGAGCGCCTCGGCGGTCCGCCGGAGGCGCTCGGAGTCCCGCTGCTCGCGTTCGAGGTCGACGTACCCCGTGGCGACCGACAGCGGCCCCCGGAGGTCGTGGCTCAGCAGGGCCGCGAACTCCTCGAGGCGGCGGTTCTTCCGTTCGAGTTCCCGCTCGCGCTCGGCCAGCGGCGTGACGTCCCGGAGGACGACGACCGTCCGCCCGTCGCCGGGGAGCGCCGAGACCCGGACGTCGAACCGTCGCGGGTCCTCGTCGAGGTGCAACGCGCCGCCGTCGCCGTCGCGGTAGAACGACAGCAACGCCGGCACCGCGCCGAAGGCCGTCTCCGCGGGGACGCCCACCGCCGCGGCCTCCCCGAGCACTTCGCGGGCAGCGGGGTTCAGGTCGACGACGCGGTCGCGGTCGTCGAGGACGACGACGCCGTCGTCCAGCGCGGCGACGACGGTCCCCCGCCCGACCGGCAGCAGGTCCAGGAACCGGTAGCGGCTCACGGCGTAGACGAACGTACCCCCGGTGACGGCGAAGAAGACCTCGGGTTCGACGGGGCTGATCCCGGCCAGAAACAGCATCTGGGCCACCCACGGGACGACGGCACCGACGAGGAGGGCGGCCACCTGCCGCCGGTAGAGGTCCCGGGAGGCCACGACCGCCCGGACGACCAGCACCGACGCCGTCAGGTTCAGCAGGTTCGAGTACGCCCACCCGGCCCAGAAGGCGGGGCCGAACTCCCGGTCGATCCTGACGACGCCGTCGACGGTGGCGAGACCCTCGGCGGTCCGGACCAGTCCGTGCAACCCGTTGGTCCAGGACAACACCAGCAGGGCCGCAAGCGGCGCCGACAGCACCGCAAGCCGGCGGCGGGTCGCCAGCGCCTCGCGGTTGGCGAACTCGGCGGCGAACGCGAACGCGGCCACGGGGATGGTGCAGATCCCCAGGTACTGGACGGCCACCGCCAGCAGTTTGCCATCCAGCGAGGTGGCGGCGACCTGGATCGCGTTCCCGCCCGTCCAGACCGCGACGCCGAGGTTGAACGCCACCAGCGCCGACATGCCCGGCCGGTCGCGGCGCTGCCAGCCGAACCGGGCGGCGGCCGCCGCGACCGCCGCCGCCGCTATCGACATCCCGACCTCATGCGCGAACTGCATCGATTCCCTCCAATGTCGTTCGTACGATACTTTGTACCTGTCGGTCGCTGGCCGTCGGCGTCACCCGGCGGTTCACGGGCGGGCGGTGCCCTCCCCGTCCGCGCCTTCGTTTCCGTTCGATGACACGTCCCGCGGTTCACCCTCCCCGTCCCCGAGACTCGCGAGGACACCCTCGACGTCCGCCGGGACCGGTTCGGGATCGTTGCCCGCGGCCGCCGCCGCGTCGGGGTCCTTCAGGAGGTGGCCCGTCGTCAGGCAGACCACGTCCTCCTCGGCGCCGACGACGCCGCGGTCCCGGAGCACCCGCAGGCCGGCCAGCGACGCGGCGCTGGCGGGTTCGACGCCGACGCCCGCCCGCGCGAGGTCCCGCTGGGCCGCGGTGATCGCCTCGTCGCTCACGGCGACGGCGGTCCCCCCCGTCTCCCGGATCGCGTGCAGCGCCTTCGGCGCGTTGACGGGGTCGCCGATCCGGATGGCGGTCGCGCGGGTCTCGACCTCGTCCCAGCGGCGGACGTCCCGGCCCTCCTCGACCGCCTCGACGAAGGGGGCGGCCCCCTCGGCCTGGACGCCCGTCAGCGTCGGTACCTCGTCGGGCGCCAGTTCCCCGGCGGCGACCAGTTCGCGGAACGCCTTGTGGATCGCGGCGGTGTTGCCGGCGTTGCCGACAGGGAGGACGATCCGGTCGGGCAGGCGGCCGTAGTCGGCGCGGGCCTGCTCCAGTATCTCGAGGCCGATGGTCTTCTGACCCTCCAGCCGGAAGGGGTTCAGCGAGTTCAGCAGGTACGCCTTGCCACGCTCCGCGAGTTCCGAGACCAGGTCCAGGCAGTCGTCGAAGTTGCCGTCGACTTCGAGAATACGGGCACCGTGGAGGCTGGCCTGCGCGACCTTGCCCGCGGCGACCTTGCCCGCCGGGAGGAGGACGAGCGTCTCCATCCCGGCCCGGGCGCCGTAGGCCGCCAGCGCGGCGCTGGTGTTGCCCGTCGAGGCGCAGGCCAGGCGGTCGACGCCGAGTCGGCGGGCCACCCCGACGCCGACGGTCATCCCGCGGTCCTTGAAGCTCCCGGTGGGGTTCGCGCCCTCGTGCTTGATCCGGAGGCTGCGGACGCCGATTTCGTCTTCCAGGCGTGGGACGTCGTACAGCGGCGTGTCGCCCTCCCTGATCGTCACCTCGCGGTCGACCGGCATCGCGGCGGCGTAGCGCCAGACTCCCCGCCCGCTGAAGTCCTCGAACGTCAGGTACTCGGCGTAGCGGGCCTCCAGCAGGCCGTCGCACTCGGGACAGCGGTAGATCACGTCCGCGAACGGGGCGACCGCGTGTCCGCACTCGACGCAGGCGAGCCAGACGCCGTCTTCGGCGGCTTCGGGTGGTGGACCGGAGAGGTCGAAGTTCATTGGCGGTGGTCACGTGGTCGGTGGGGAAAAGGGAGACGGTCGGTGCGGTCGTTGCCGGGCGGACAAGTCGCGGTCCGATGTTTTATTCAGTCCTGGTGTGGATGTGGACTAGTCACGGTTCGGGTCATAGGTTCGAATGCCGGCGGCCGGCAGTGACCATCATGTCAACTGTCTCCGAAACCGAACGGGACGTTACCGTCGTTGTCCCGTAGATATGCGACTGTATCTTCGACCGAGGTCAACCGGACGTTTTCTCGGTGCCCTCCCCCGTACGATTCGATTGGGGCATCGGGATCCGTGGTCATCTCGGCAAGGAGTCGCTTTCCGCGGCCTTCCTCGTGCGAGGGGAGGTATTTCGACACGACGGTGTCGACGGACTGCTTTTTGCTACCGGTCGTCCGTGATCGCAGGAGTTTCTCGACGATCCTGTTTCGAATCTCCTGATCCTCCATCCGTCCACCCGTCATTATCGGCAAAGTTACCTCGGCCTACTTAAACCTGTATTTTCGTATTTACGTACCTGTCTCAGTGACAAAACGCATAAGTGGCATCCGGTCGAACGGGTCACCACCCAGAACCACGATGGCGACCCAGAAACAGACGGACGCGTACGGTGAGGAGGCCCCGTTGATGGCGCTTTTCGGCCAGCCCGCACGGACGAAGATCCTCAGCGTCTTCGTCGCCGAGCGTGGACGCGACCTCAGCAAGAGCGAGATTGCGCGCCAGGCAGGGGTCGCCCGGGCGACCGTGTACGACCACCTCGACGACCTGCTCGAACTCGGCGTGATCGAGCAGACCCGGACGACGCAAGACGGACATAGCCCGCGATTCCAGCTCGACGAGGACAGCGACGTCGCCGAATACCTCTACAAGCTGGAGGGCGTGACGCTGCAACAGCTCCTCGAACTGGAGACTGAATTCGGGTCCGATTGAACTGTCGCGTCCGACGGTCCCGTTTCCGTCGGCCCCAAGCAAGGGTCAGGTGGTGGCCGAGCGACAGCAGGCGGTTGGTCGCGATCCAATTCTTTAGAATCTAAATTTTAATCCTTTAGAAAGTACAGTCTTGGCGCGGGCTGGGACTCGTCGCTCGTTTGGACCCCCTGCTCGGTCCAGCGGGTGGTCACGGCGTCGGTCTCGGGCGTCCGTCGTCCAGACGTCCGCGTAAATGCGGTCGTCGATCTGGTGGCCGCAGGTTCCAGCATCCAGGTCACGGGGCCGACGTCCCGGACGGACTCAACTGGCGCGTCGCAGGCTGGGCAGTGGCGGGTGGCGTCGTCCTGTCGGTCGTTCGTGTCCGATGCGAGTTCGTGGGCGGTGTCGGTTCGCCGCCTGCGGTCGTTCGTTAGCATCTCCGTCACCCAGTTGGCGGAAGCCGCGAACCCCCCTAATATGGTCGAGAGCTCGCGTTCGCTTTCGGTGGGACCTAGGTGACGGGGCGGGTGGTTTCCATATCTATAGGTTGGCTAAAACTACTAATAGTTTATTACCACTGGATGATAGTTATGTTTTAGCCCCTGATTGAGAGGTTTACAGTGGGCATTTCCCGGTCGTACATGAAGATAGGTTCATGCGGCTGAGTGCAGATTGGATGACGATTGCCGATGACCGGATACTGGAGTTTCTCTCCGTGGAGGGGCCGCACTCACCCAGCAAGATCGCCGAGGACGAGCGGATTCGGTTCTCTACTGAATACGTGGGTCGACGGTGTCGGAAGCTCGCTGATTATGGGCTAACCCGGAACATCGGAAACGGTGTGTATGCGGTTACGGACGAAGGAGAGCAGTATCTCGCGAGTGAACTGGACGTGAGCAAGCGGGAACAATAACGGCATGACGGATATCGGTTATTCCTGGGTCGAGTGGCCGTATGCGCGAATCCGTCGGGAGTTGACAGTCGAGGATGGCACCGTCTCCAGATTCGTCTACCAACTCGAATACGATATGAAGGCGACCGAGGACGGGCTTCCGCCTCATGACTGGCGTATCGTCGCGCGGTTCGATCACGATCTCGATGGACCACACAACGTCGCCGAAGAAGGACTCCACATTGACCTCTACCGCGAGGGGGACGTTTACAAGAAATCGTACGATTTTCCGCCGATTCGGCTGAAGGAAGCCCCGCGATTCTGTGAACGCTATTTACACGAAAACGCGGACGGGCTCATCGATAGGTTCGAACGCTGGCACGACATCGGAGGAAAGTGGGAGTAATTCGGCTATTCGCCATCTTCGACGAGATGCCACTCCTGATCCTCGGGGTCTGGAATCTCGCCATCGTATTCGAACTCCTCGATTGGACGGCCGGTTCGTTCGGCCAGAATCTCGGCCGCCGTTTTCTCGGGGTCGGAGTCGCGTTCTTGAAGGGACATCGTTACTTACGTCAGATGGTTCGTAGGCTTCCTCACTCGTTGAAACCACGTTGTTCCGGTGGAAGGCCCATATGGCACCTGTGAGGGGTCCATCTGGACCTGTAACTGGAGTACGCACACCAATAAATCTGTGGGGAAACCTGGCGAATCCCCCGGGTAAAAAGAGACGGACAGGATAAATTCACCTCTGCTCGGATTTCGTCGGGTCAGGGTTACTGGTTTGCGCATTTTTGACTTCACCGACATCCCTTGACACTACCTTAATACTATGAGAACACTGGAGAGGGGCCGAAGTCGGGATATTACTCGAGTAGCGCGAGCGAGCAGTTGCTAAAGACCCCACAGTCGCAACTGGCCCCGAAGACGTCGACGTGCGACGTTTCACCTGGGAAGCAAGTTTCTCAGAACAGCACCTCGAATCCTACACCTCCAGCACCAACTCTGCCCTCTCCCGCTCGAACGCCGTCCCGAACTCCCCGGACAACTCCCGCATCCGTTCCCGACTCCACCGCGCGGCCTGCGGGCCGGCCTCGTGGACCGAGTAGTCGTAAATCTCGACGGGAAAGAGACGCAACTCCGCCACCTCGCTCCCCTCCACCCGTACCTCGAACAGGAAACTCCGGTCGTTGCGCAACCGCCGGTCCACGCGGTAGTCGTCCACGAAGTCGCCCACGTCGTAGCACAGCAGCGCCCCGTCGTGCACCTCGACGCCGTGGAAGACGTGGGCGCTGTGGCCGTGGACGACGTCGACGCCCTCCGCCGCCAACCAGCGGCAGAACTCCCGGAAGTCCTCGCTCGGTTCCTCGACCATGTTCGGCCCCCAGTGCAGCGACGCCACCAGCAGGTCCGGTTCGGTCCTGCCGCCCTCGCCTCGCCCGTCCACGCCCTCGATCCGGTCCAGCGTCTCCCGCACGACCTCGCGGCTCTCCGGGCCAGTCCCGTCGAGGTAGGCGATTCCCGGCTCGTCCTCGCCGGCCGCCCACTCCGGCCTGTTGTCGGTGAACGCGACGCAGGCGACGTCGAGGTCCCCGACCGCGAAGCGAGCGGGGCGAAACGCCTCCTCGCGGTCCCGTCCCGCGCCGGCGCGGGCGATGCCCGCCGCGTCGAGGTGATCGAGCGTGTCGACCAGCGCGGGTTCGTGGAAGTCGAGCAGGTGGTTGTTCGCCAGCGAGCAGTAGTCGACGCCGACCCGGTCGAGCGCAGGGACCGCCCAGTCCGGGTCCGCCCGGAAGTGGAATGGATGTCGCGTTTCGGTCCATGGCTCCCCGCGGGTCGAGAGTGTGCATTCGAGGTTGATCAGCAGGCCGTCCAGGCGCCGGAGGCGGTCCCGAACCGACCCCCAGACGTGGTCGACGTCGCGGCGGCGCTGGTGCTCGTCGACCTTCCGGCCGAGCATCACGTCGCCCGTAAAGCCCAGCCTGGTCGGGGACACGTGTGATACTCTGGCACGGAGCGGGCGTAAGCGTTCGCACGGAAGCGCCGGAACCGATGCGGCGACCCTACTGGACTGACGAGCTGGTCCTACTCCCCTACGACGTCCCGGTACACCGCTTCGTCGACCTGGTGCCCGCACGGTTCCAGCACGTACGTCACGGGGCTGACGGCCCTGCTATCCTCGATGGGTTCGCCACAGGCCGGGCAGTCGCTCACGGTGGCCCTCCGACGTGACAGCCACAGGGCAGCGTTCGAACTTCGGTCGGGCCGATGGCGACGACACAACGAACCCGCTCGCCACACCGCGGACACGTCCGCCGGGCGACCCCACTCATCCGTCCCTCCAGCAGAGCAGCGTCCTGGCTGTCGGTTCGAGACGATACCTCGGCCTTGCGAGACGTTTATGACTCGGGGGTCTGTAAGCAGGCATGGCTTCGAAACCCTTGGTGGGTTGGAAGCCACGTCTCGGGTGTTCCTGCACCCGGGGCATTTCATTCATCGCCCGTGGTGGCTTCCGTCAATATAGTCAATACAAGGGGACTTATAGGTACTGTCTGGGGCGGCGAAACTCCGTTGAACTACGGGTTCAAGACCGCTGGGCCTGGAACCACTGGGCGAGTTCCTGCTGGAACTGTTCGAACCAGCGGAGGTCGTCGTGCAGAACGTCGTATACGATCTCGTGGTCGACGTCGCCGTATCGATGAGCGAGGATGTTGCGAAACCCGACGGCTTCCTCCATCTTCTCCTGGGTCTGCGGAGTGATGATCCCTGCCTCCCCGAGGGCCTGAATCTCCTTTTTTGCCGTTCCGCTCGGAGAGAGATTCTGCGTGGCACGGACGTGTTGCGCGAGGTCGATGAAGACCTGAATGAGATTCATCAGCGTGCGTTCGACTGCTCGTTGTGTCACCATGTCTTCGAGATATTCCTGTTTCGCCAGTCCGCGCATCTCTTTCAGGTCCGCTATGTACTGATTGCTATAGCGGAGTTTGTCGGTGAAGACCTCTTCGTCGACCATCTACACGTCCCCTCGTGCGAGTCGGTCGATGAACTCCCGGCGTTCTCGTTCTCGCTCGTCCGCGGAGTCCTCGTACCGCTGTTCGATCCGCTTTCGGTAGGACTCGACGGCCCGTTCGTCACCGACGAGAACGACGCCGTCGCGCAGGGCGGCGTGCGCGACCGGCGTCGGAAGGGAGTCGACGTCACTCACGTCGACGAAACGGTCGGCGTACTCCTGTACGTCCGCGTCGATGCGGTTGCGGAGACGGAACCGCTCGTGGGCGCTCATCCCCTCGGGAAACCGGAGGGCGACGTCCACGTCGGACGCCTCGCTCACGTCCCCACGAGCGTGCGAACCGAACAGGACGGCGAAGGCAATCTCCGTCCCTTCGAGGTACGCTCGCATTCCCTCGAGGTTCACGCCCTCGACGTCCGGTCGATCCGCGCTCGGCATACGTGGACGTTCGAGAGGTGCCGGTAATATATTTTCGTCCGTTTCGTGACGGTGCCCAGCGTAAATCACCCAGAGTTCACCGAAGACGCTCAGGGTCGACCTCGTCGATGCGCTCGTGGACCTCGTCGGTCCACTCCTCCAGGGACTCGTGGAGCAACGCTTTGGCCTCCGACAGCGGCGTCGCGGTGTACTGGTAGACGTAGCCGCCGGGGTCCAGCAGGCGTCGCTCGCGGGTGGCCAGTCCCGCCTCCAGCAGCGTCGTCAGCGAGCGGTTCACGTTGCTGCGGTCGCGGTCGAGTTCCTCGGCCAGTTCCGCCACCGTGCTGCCCGGCCGCTCCAGCAACGCGAGGTACGTCCGCGTCTCGTGGTCCTTGATCCCGAACACGCTCGCCATCACGTCCGGGAACTCGGGGTCCTCGACCCGCGTGAGTCCCCGGAGGGTGTCGGGACCCTTCGACCTGGACATGTTCCTTCGTTCGTCCCGAACCCGCATAAAACCCCACGCGAGTAACAGGTTAGGCGGTTACCACGAGGTAATCGGTCGTGCGCGAGAGCGACACGGCCGCACGAACGTCCCGGATCCCCCGCGAACGCCGGTCGTCGACCGCTGGTGGCCGTTCGCCCCAGTACCCCTGCCGCTCACTCCGCGGCGTACCCCTGGTTCCGGAGACACTGCCGCATCTCCTCGGCGCTCTCGTGTTTGTGCAGCGTCGTCGGGGTGTCGCAGTAGTACACGCCGTCGTCGTGGCGCAGGGTCACCTCGTGGGCGGTCCCCAGCATCTCGGTCCGGACGACCACCCGCCGGCCGTCCTGCAACGCGGCGAGGATCTCCCCGGCCGCGAGTTCCCCGGCGTCCACGCGCAGCGGTTCCGCCATGAGGCCCCGGTGGGTCCCGGGGGTTATAGCGGTCGGGGTCCCGAACGGCGACGCGGACGGACGTGCCCGCCCGGCGCACGACCGAACAAGTTACTTCGCTTAGCATATCAATTAATCAATCTATGGCCGAATCGGCGACCGTCGGGACCGACGGGGCGACTGCGCGTCCGTCCGGGAGTCTCCGGGACGCGGCGCTGGCGAGCATCGTGGCGGGAATCACGTTCGGGCTGTTGATGCAGTTCGTCATGGGCGTCATGGCGACCATCGGCGCCCTGTTCACCTTCGGGCAGGAGGGCCTGTTGCTCGGCTGGGGGACCCACATGGTACTGAGCCTGGTGTTCGCGCTGTTGTACGCCGTCGTCACCTGGTCGCGGTCGCTGGCGGACTACGCGAGCGCGCCGGGGCCGGGCCTCGTGCTCGGGGCGGCCTACGGGGTCGTGCTGTGGGTCGTGAACGTGGGGTTCATCTGGCCGGTGTGGATGAACGCGGTCGGCGTCGTGACCCTGCCGGTCCCGTTCCTGCTGGAGTCGTCGGCGCTGCAGTCGTTCGGCGGCCACCTCGTCTGGGGCGGCGTCCTCGGCGCGGTGTACCCGTTGCTGCGGTGATCGCACCGGGACCTCCCGTCCGGGCCACCCGCAGCGGCGTCCACCCCACTGCCGAATTCTGACCTTTCGAGCACAATATTTTTAGGCGTTGCCCTTCCAGTGTCGGGTATGTCAACCCGCGCACTGATGGAGGCCGAGACCCTGCTGAAGATTCTGCTGGTGCTCGCGGTTGCCTGGTTCGCCCTGTGGGCCGTCACGACGGTGCTCGCCATCGTCAAGGGGATCGTTTACACCGTGTTGCAGGTCGCCATCGCCGTCGCCATCGTCACGCTGATCGTCGGCTGGCTGACCGACTACGTCTGAAGTCCCCCTCGCCCGGTGCCGACGACCGGACGGAAACGTGTACAGCCTCAACGTCCCCGTTCCGGGACGGGTCGCCCGGCTGGCGGCCGACCTGGCCCCGGCGCTGGCCGGCTTCGAGCGCATCCGCGAGGACCATACCCTCGTCTGCAAGCGGCTCGGTTCGCCGGCCCCAGAGGAGTACGCCCGCGTCCAGGCCCGCGTCCGCGAGGAACTGGCGGGGCTAGCCCCGTTCGAAGCGCGGGTGACCGGCGTCGACGCCTTCGAGGACCCGGCCAGCGGCCCCGGGCCGGTCGTCTACCTCGCGGTCGAGAGCCCCGGCCTCCGGCGGGCTCACGACCGCCTCCTCGGCGCGTTCCCCGCCGCGGACGGCGTCGAGGGCGCCGAGTACGTCCCCCACGTCACGCTCGCCCGGAACGGTGACGGTGAGACCGTCGACCGCCTGCTCGCCCGCGAGGTCGATCCCGTGACCTGGACGATCGACGAACTGGTCTTCTGGGACGCCGCCCACGGTGGCGAGGCGGGTCGGCTTGGGTTGCCCGTCTGAGCTGTGGACCGCGAGAACTGCGTGTTTCTCGAATTCGAGTGTTCTAGGCGCGCGTTCCTCGCGCGCGCCACGGCGAAAACACGGACGGAAACCCGTCGTCGACGGTCGCCGTCCGTCCATCCGAACCGTCCCGTTATCGAACCAACGGTAACGCTCCTCGCGGACCGAAGGAATGTTCTACCTCGAACCCGTACGGCTCGTCAATGAGTACACAGGACGTCGAACCGCTGGCCGTCGACCGCATCCGGGAGGACTTCCCGATCCTCGCGCGGGAGTTCGACGGCAACCAGGTTGTCTACCTCGACAACGCCGCGACGACCCAGACGCCGGAGCCGGTGGTCGAGACGATCTGTGACTACTACCGGCGGACCAACGCCAACGTCCACCGCGGCATCCACCACCTCAGCCAGGAAGCCTCCATCGCCTACGAGGAGGCCCACGACCGCCTCGCGGAGTTCGTCGGCGCCTCCGGCGAGCGCGAGGAGATGGTGTTCACGAAGGGGACCACCGAGGCGCTGAACCTCGTCGCGTACGCCTGGGGGCTGAACGAACTCTCGGCGGGCGACGAGGTCGTCCTCACGGAGATGGAACACCACTCCTCGCTGGTGACCTGGCAGCAGATCGCCCGGAAGGTCGGCGCCGAGGTCCGGTACATTCGGGTCGACGAGGACGGGTACCTCGACATGGACCACGCCCGGGAGTTGATCTCCGAGGACACCGAGATGGTCTCGGCCGTCCACGTCTCGAACACCCTCGGGACCGTCAACCCCGTCGGCGAACTCGCGGACCTGGCCCACGACCACGACGCGCTGATCTTCGTCGACGGCGCCCAGGCGGTCCCGACCCGCCCGGTCGACGTGGAGGCCATCGACGCCGACTTCTACGCCTTCTCGGGCCACAAGATGCTCGGGCCGACGGGCGTCGGCGGGCTGTACGGCAAAAAGCACCTGCTGGAGGAGATGGAGCCGTTCAACTACGGCGGCGAGATGATCCGGCGGGTCACCTTCGAGGACGCGACCTGGAACGACCTGCCCTGGAAGTTCGAGGCCGGGACCCCCCTGATCGCCCAGGGGATCGCCCTCTCGGCGGCCGCGGACTACCTCGATGAACTGGGCATGGACCGCGTGCAGGCCCACGAGGAGGAGATGGCCGAGTACGCCTACGACCGCCTGACGGAATTCGAGGACGTCACCGCCTACGGGCCGCCGGGCGACGACCGGGCCGGCCTGGTGTCGTTCACCATCGATAGCGTCCACGCCCACGACCTCGCGTCGATCCTCAACGACCACGCCGTCGCCATCCGCGCCGGCCACCACTGCACCCAGCCGCTACACGAGAAACTGGGGGTCGCCGCCACCGCGCGGGCGTCGTTTTACGTCTACAACACCCGCGAGGAAATCGACGCGCTGGTCGAGGCCATCGACGACGCTCGTCAGATCTTCGCCTGACGGTCGAGAACGAAACCTGAGACCTTATTCGCCTTCGTTCGCGTTGCCGCCCTTCGCGTTTTTGACCACCTCTGCGCTGACTCGCTCGTCTTCGTACACCACACCCTCCAGTTCGGCGAGTTCCCGCTTGCGTTCCTCGTCCATCGTCCGCTCCGGTCCGGGTTTTGCGTTCTAGTACTTTCCTCCCCCTCGATCAGGTCGACGATGGACCCGACGACGAGAGCGACGAGTCCGCCGACGAGCACGTCGATCACCACCGGCGTCGCGAGCAAGATTCGACAGCGAGGTCGTCCCTCACTGCCGGGGTCATCTCGTCCGTCCGTATCCTATCGCGGCGGCTCTCAGCTATCACGGCGCATCCACGTCCGCCGGCCGTCCAGCCCCCCGGCCGCCAGTGCCACGGGAACGCCGAACCCGGGGAGCATCCGCGCGGGGTGGCCTCGCCCGACCCGTCGACGGCGTCAATCGGCCGACGACGGCTCCCGGGATCGTTGCAGAATCCTTATACGGGTTACCAACCTAGCTTCCGCCACTATGGGCACCGGATCGGACATGTACAGACAGCAGATCCTGGAGCACTACCGCAACCCTCGCAACTACGGCGAGATCGAGGAGCCGTCGTTCACCCACGAGGGCGAGAACCCGATGTGCGGCGACGAGATCGCCGTCGACGTCGCGCTGGCCGACGACGAGGAGACCATCGAACGGGTCGCCTTCCGCGGTGAGGGCTGTGCCATCTCCCAGGCCAGCGCGAGCATGTTCACCGAGCACGTCCAGGGGATGACCGTCGACGAACTGATGGACCTGGACCGCGACGACGCCATGGACCTGCTGGGCGTCGACATCAGCCCGATGCGGGTCAAGTGCGCGGTGCTGGCCGAGAAGGTCGCCCAGGACGGCGCCAAGATCCACCGCGGCGAACTCGACGTCGACAAGACGACGACGGAGGACTAGCTACCGCGTCTCGTCGGCCATCGTGGCCCGGACGAGTTTCGCCTCCGCTTTCTGCAGGTGTTCGGACGCGGTCGAGGGCGCACAGCCGAGTTCGGCGGCCACGTCCTCGTGGGTCACGGCCCGGGGTTGCTCGTAGTACCCCAGTTCGAGCGCCACCAGCACCGCCTCGCGCTGGCGGTCGCTGAGTGCCGCCGCGACGTCCTCCCGCTCGAAGCCCCGCTCGCCGATCTCGTGGACCGACACGTCGATGGCCGAGGGCAGGTCCTCGAGGGTCGCCTGCACGTCGTCGGCCTGCCCGACGACCTGGGCGTGTGCCTTGCCGTCCCTGTAGACGACGGGGGTGAGCACCAGCAACTGGAGTTTCGCCAGCGTCTCGAAGATCCCGCTGAACAGTGCGGTCGCGTCCGGTTCGACCTTCGCGAGGACGTAAAAGCGCCGGTCGTCGTCGGGGGTCACGTCCGCGTCGACGAGTTCCGGCACTGCCGACATGGCGTCGACGAACGACTCCCTGTCGCCCCTGATCGCGTACAGCATCGTCACGCCCTCCCGATCCGAGAAGTTCCAGGTCAACAGTCGCGCCTCGGTGACGGCCGACGACGTCGCCAGCAACCGGAACAGTTCCGGCGCGACGTCGGGGTCCGGCGCCGCCGTCACCCGGAGGTACTTCATGGGCGAGTGTTGACGATACCCCCAAATAAACGACGGGGGTCCGGCCGCCTCCGGCGCGGAGTTCCGACCCTCCCGGCTGTATAAATAATACAAATTAGAAAATTTTACAACTCTCCTAAGAACATTAACGGGAGAATGTCTGACGACGCGCTCGTCGATCACGTATCCAATGTAGATTCGGACGTATTGTTAGTCAATCCCTCAGAGGGGGTACTCGAAAGCACGATCACTCGATCCGACGTTCTGGTTGACGTCGCGCCCGTCCGCGTGCTCGCGCGCGGATCGGTCTACAAGGCCGTAACGGCGGAGTTCCCGCTGGCCAGCGAGCTGGCCGACCTCGTCGGTAGCGACGTCGTTCGCTGCCGGGCGAGCGACGACCTCGGGCGGAACCCGGTGCTGGTGACCGACGGCCGCCTCGTGGTTCGCATCGCCCCGGGGAACGTCGTCGAACACGTCGCCACCGACGACGAATCGTTCGTCTCGTCCGTGCGCGCGGCCTACGAGGAGTGGTGGTCGGGAGCCGAACCCTTCGAGGTCCGGACGCCGGCCCGGTCGCGGCTGCGGGACTCGCTGGTCGCCGACGAGAACCTCGGCGAACCCGTCTGGGAGGACTTCGCGGCGATGCTCCGGCAGGTCGAGGTCCACGGCGTCGACGTCGACGAGGTGAGCCTGGCCGTGGTGGCCGCGGCGCGAAACGAGCGCCAGCTCTATCACCTCAGCAGGTGGGGCGAGGAGGTCGGCCTCGCCTCGAAGGCCACGTTCTCGCGGATGAAGTCCCAGCTCGAGGAGCGGGGCGTCGTCGAGACGGTCCGGGTCCCCGTCGAAGTGGGGCGGCCCCGCCAGCGGCTCACGCTCCCCGAGGACCTCGCGGACGCAGACGTGGCGGCACTGGTCGACGCCGTCGCGGAGTAGCGGCGGCGGTCACTCCGGCTCCAGGCCGTCCTCGGTGATGCGCATCACCGACTCGCCGTCCGGCAGGTTCGGGGCGT
>CAYTAG010000015.1:0-29997 GCA_964435625.1 uncultured Halobacteriales archaeon
TCGTCACCATGGAGGACATGGTCGAGGAGATCGTCGGCGAGATCCTGGAGGGCGAAGAGGAAGACCCCATCGCGGAGGTCGACGACCGGACGGTCAACGTCCGCGGCGAGGTCAACATCGAGGAGGTCAACGCCGCGCTGGACATCGAACTCCCGGAGGGAGAGGAGTTCGAGACCATCGCGGGGTTCATCTTCAACCGCGCCGGCCGCCTGGTCGAGGAGGGCGAGCAACTGGCGTACGACGGCGTCGAGATCCGGGTCGAGGCGGTCGAGAACACGCGCATCAAGGAGGTCCGGGTCCGCCGGACCGAGGAGTACGAGGCCCAACCGGAGCCGGCCGCCGAAGAGGGTGAAATCCCGGAGTAACGGGGCGTCGCCCGCGCCGACGACCCGAACCCGGACGGGACCGGGTCCGGCGGCCACTGCTCCCACGGCGTCGAACCGGGCCATCACGGCCGAGAGATCCGGACACCCTGTATCACCCGCCGTAGATGAGCCCAGTTGTTTACTCGTTAACCAAGGAATTAATTTGGCAGCGCCCCATCTATTTATGTATACATGTCGTGGAAAAAAGACGGCGAGAGACGTACTGAACGCGACGGGACGACGCCGCAGTCGACCCGGCGTGAGTATCTCGGGGGCGTCGGTGGCGTCGCCTTCGGCGGGTTCGCTTCCCGCGAGGACCTGGTCGAGTTCGGTAACGGAACTCGCCCCGCGACCGCGGCCACCAGTTCGCTGCCGCCCGACAGTCCCATCGGCGGCGGCGACACGTACGACGACACGTTCACCAGCGCGGACGCGACCGTGGTGGTCTCGACGCTTGGCGAACTCGACTCGGCGCTTGCCTCGGCGGGCAGCGGGGACGTCGTCTTCGTCGACGGCGATGCGACCATCGACGCCTCGTCGGTCACCGGCACCGGGGAGTTGCGGATCCCCTCGGGGGTGACGCTGGCGTCGAACCGCGGGGTCGACGGCGCTCCCGGCGGGCGGATCAAGACCGACACCATCGATTACGAGGCCGTGTTACACGCCGAAGGCGGCGCCCGGGTCACCGGGATCCGGATCAACGGGCCGGAGTGGGAGTGGCGGGATTACAGCACGCCCGTGGTCAGTGGCGTGGTCGTCGAGGGCCCGAACTGCGAGTTCGACAACGTCGAGATGTGGGGGTTCAACCACGCCGCGATCAAACTCGGCCACTCCGCCCACGTCCACCACAGCCACGTCCACCACAACCCGATGTCCGGGCTGGGGTACGGCATCATGTGCAACGGCGACGACGACGGCACGCTCGTGGAGTACAACCACTTCGTGTTCAACCGTCACTGCGTCGCGAACAACGGCAACGCGGGCTACGAGGTGCGGTACAACTACTTCGGCGGCGAGGAGACGCCCTCCTACCAGGTTGGTACCCACGGTCCGGGCGGGACGACGCTTTCTATCCACCACAACACGTTCGTCCCGACGCTGCACATGGGCCAGCACGGGCCGAACGACCCGGACAGCCACGTCACGATCCGGGGCGTCCCCGACGGCGTCGCGGACATCCACCACAACTGGTTCTACAACCCGAAAGAGCCCATGGCGCCGCCCCCGGAGAAGGACCGGGCGGTCCTCCAGATCGACGACCTGGACAACTGGGACCACGCCACCGAATGGCGGAACGTCACCTTCTCGAACAACCACTACGGTTCCGACGAACCCGACGACCCCGACGTCGGGGCACCGGTCGGGGACGGTGGCGGCGGTGGCACACCGCAAGGCGCGTACGAGGACTTCGAGCGGTCGAGTCCGCTGGCCGAGTACGGCGGCGCCGACGGCCTGTACGGCGTCACCACCTCCACCGTCTACGAGGGCACCCAGGCGCTGATCAACGACAGCGGCAGCTACGGCAGCGCCGTCTCCACCGCCGGACTCGGCACGTACCCCTCCCGCGGCGACGAAGTGGTCTACCGCTTCAGCAACGCGGCCGACGACAACTTCGTCGCCTTCCACCTGTTCGCCCAATCGGAGACTGACAGCCCCGACGGCTACTCCGTGGGGATCAGCAACTCCGGCGCCTGGCGCATGTGGGTCCAGGAGAACGGTAGCCTCAGCCGCATCGCCAGCGAGGACCTGCCCACCGCCGACCAGATCGACGGCTGGTACCGTGCCGAGGTGTGGACCGACGACACCACGGTGTACGCCGACCTCTACGACGACGCCACCGACGACCTGCTCGCCTCAATCCAGGCCGACGACGCGACGTTCTCCGCCGGCGGCATCGGCTTCCGCTCGGCCGGCAACGGCGAGGTCTGGGACTACGCGACCCGGACCGCCGTCGAGGACTTCGAGCGGTCGAGTCCGCTGGCCGAGTACGGCGGTGCCGACGGCCTCTACGGCGTCACCACCTCGACCGTCTACGAGGGCGACCAGGCGCTGATCAACGACAGCGGCAGCTACGGCAGCGCCGTCTCGACGTCGGGGCTCGACCGGTACCCCTCTCGCGGCGACGAAGTGGTCTACCGCTTCAGCAACGCGGCCGACGACAACTTCGTCGGGTTCCACCTGTTCGCGCAGTCCGAGTCCGACAGCCCCGACGGCTACTCCGTCGGGATCAGTAACTCGGGCGCCTGGCGCATGTGGGTCCAGGAAGGCGGCTCGTTGAGCCGGATCGCCAGCCAGGACCTCCCGTCGGCCGACCAGATCGACGGCTGGTACCGCGCGGAGGTCCGGACGGACTCGACGACGGTGTACGCCGACCTCTACGACGACGCGAACGACGACCTGCTCGCCTCGATCCAGGCCGACGACGCAACGTTCTCCGCCGGCGGCATCGGCTTCCGCTCGGCCGGCAACGGCGAGGTCTGGGACGACGTGCGATGATCGGCCGGCGGTGATCGATCCGGCGGAGGTCACGACCCCGGGCCCCCCGGCAGCCGCTCGCGCTACAGCAGCGACGTCACCAGGTAGCTGACCACGCCGGCCCCGACCAGCGACCCGATCCAGGCCAACACGGTGTAGCCCATCTTGGCCGCGCTGACGCCGGCCCCGTCGCTGGCAGTGGCGCCCGCGTAGCCGGCGCCGACGATTGTGCTGACGATGATCTCGTTGAACGAGACGGGGATGCCGAAGAGGACGGCGGTCTGGGCGATGGCGAACGCCGGGATGAGCGCCGCGATGGAGCGCCGCGGTCCCAGCGAGGAGTAGTCCTGGCTGAGCGCCTTGATGAGCCGTGGGGCGCCGGTCCACGATCCCAGCAGGAGGCCGGCGCCGCCGAACGTCAACAGGGTGATCGTCGGCACGGCCCAGCCCAGCGGCGACGGGTCAAGCAGCGGGAGCAGGGGCCCGACCGCCAGTCCGACCTGGGTGCCGCCCGCCGAGAAGGCGACCAGGCCCCCCAGCGCCAGCAGGAAGCGCCGCTGGCCGCGGGCGACGTCCACCCGGAGTTCGCGGGCCATCGCGAGCGCGAAGGCGACGGCGACCGCCAGCGAGACGCCGGCCGAGACTGCCGCTTCGGGACCGCCGAGCGAGCGCGCGGCGGCCGTCGCCAGGGTGGCGCCCTCGCCGTCACTTCCGAGCAGGGCGAACTCCACGTTGGCGATCAGCAGGCCGACGACGCCGGCCAGCGCGGGGACGACGATCCGCTCCGGTGCCCGCTCGTCCGCGAGCAACCGGGCGGTAGCGTAGGCCGCGCCGCCGCCGAGGAACGGCGTCCCGACCCAGAGTGCGGCGATCTGCTGGTACTTGCCCCAGGCCGGGGCGCCGCCGATGGCGAGGCCCACGCCGACGACCGCCCCCGTGACCGTGAACGCGGTGGCGATGGGGTAGCCGGTGAACACGCCCACGGCGACCAGGATCGCGGCGACCAGCAGGGCCGCGATGGCCGCCTCGGCGGTCAGGGTCACTCCGACGACGAGTTCGTTGCCGACCGCCTCCGAGACGTTGGCGCCCTGCAACACGGCGCCGAGGAAACCGAGGATGCCGACGACGAAGCCGGCCCGCATGATCGAGATGGCGTTGGCGCCGACCGCGGGCGCGAACGGGGTGGACCCCGAGGAGCCGGCGCCGATGGTCCAGGCCATGAAGAAACTCGCCAGCCCCGCGACCGCGAGCGTCGCCGCCGTCCCCGCGTCGACCATGTGGGGCGCCTATTCGGGGCGTTCTCAAGGGTCTACCGGTCGGCGGTCGTGCCCCGACGCCGAACCTGCCATCGCACACGCGACCCAACATGTATGAGGGAAGCCGCCCCTACCTGCGACTATGGCGGCCGACGACGGTCCCGAGGAAACGACGGTCAGCGACCGGGGGACGATCACGATTCCGTCGTCGTTGCGGCGGCGACTCGACATCGAGGCCGGTGACAAACTCCGGTGGAGGGTCGACGACGAGGGCGACCTCACTGCGGAGGTCGTCAAACAGCGATACGGTGCGTTCGACGACTTCGAACCGGTGCCGATGGGTGGTGGGTCCGGAACCCACGACCTCGCGGGCCACGAAGACGATCCCGCCTTCTCGGAGGACGCCTGATGGCAATCGCGGTCGTAGACACCGGCGTTCTGATCGCGATGGCCGATGCGGACGACCGTCACCACGACGTCGCCACCGAAATCGTCCGGGGAATGGACCACGGGGACCTTCCGGTCGGCCGCGTGACGGACTCGGTCGTCCTCGAAACGCTGAACTGGATCAACGAGCGACACCGCCACGGGAAAGCCGTCGAGACCTACCGACGGTTGAAAAAGTCCGCCGGCTTCGAGATCGTCCAGATAGCGCGGAAGGACTTCGGGCGAGCGATAGAATGGTTCGAGACCTACGAGGGCCTCTCATTCGGTGACACAACGTACCCGGAGGGGAATTAGTTCGTCGTGGATTTGGACTTCCCCTCGGTCTCCTCGCGGGGCGGCTCGACGCCCTCGGCGGCCTCGACCGTTTCGGTCTCCTTCTCGGTGTCGACGTGCCAGCGGGAGACGGCGTCCTCGTACTCGCCGAGGCGCTCGGAGACGAACGCCTTCAGGGCGTCGTCGTTGACGTTGACCTCGAAGACGAACCGCTCGTCGTCGCCGCCGCGGGCGGTCTTCTGGAGGTTCGCGGAGACGAGTTCGTTGTCGAAGTAGTACGGCGCCAGCTGGGTCATCACGCGCTTGTAGACGGTGTCCTCGACCTTCCTGATGGCTTTCCGGCCCGCGGAGTCGGCCGCCCGGGCGACGTGTTTCACCGAGTCCTGCCAGCTGTCGACGGCGGCCTCGTCGTCGCCCTCGTCGAGTTTCTCGTAGGACTCCGCGAGCTTCTCGCCCGCGGTCTGCATGTCCTCGCCGGGGTCCTTGCCCGCCTTCTCGCCCTCGCCCTCGGCCACGTGGGCCTGTTCGGCGGTCTTCTCCGGAACGTCGTCCTCGATGCGTTCGTGGGCGCGCGGACGCCACTCGTTCCACTCCTCGAAGGCGTCCTCGTACGTTTCGAGGTCGACGGGCACCGCCTCCGAGGGCGGCGCCTCCCCGGCGGTCACTTCGTCCTCCTCGACGTCGGCGTCGTCGAGCCCGGCCTCCCGCAACGCGCGGGTGACCCGCTCGCCGTGCTCGACGACGTCGCCCCAGGCCCCCCGGACCTTGAACCCGGAGATGCTCTCTTCCATTCGGTATAGGTCCGTACCGGTGCCGCGACGGATAGGTCTTGTCCCCACACACGTCGGCCTGCCGGCAAGCCAGGGGCCCGCCCGGCCCACCGGAACCTCGGCCGCCGGGCCCGTCGCCAAGACCGCCTGGGCTCGGCCGACCAGCCCACCGGAACCGCGGTCGCTACCGGCCGTAGGTCAGCCGCGTCGCGAACTCGTCCAGGCGGTGTTTCACCCGGCTCGCCCAGACCTGCGGCCGGGAGATCGTCCGGAGCTGGTCCTCGGGCACCTCGATACGTTCGTCGCCGAACGGGTCCGGACCGCCGTCCTCGTCGGCCGCCCCGGCGGTGTCGACCACCGTGGTCATGGCGCAACGGCCGCACGCTTCCGCGTCGTTCCCGTCCATGGCTCTCGTTGGCACGAACGGCGCCCACGGCCTTAACCCTTCCCCGGACGAGCGCAGGGGCTGGAGGCGTCGCCCCGAACTGGTCGAACCCACCCGAACGGTTCGCCAACGCACGCGACCTCAGCAGACCCGCCGGGCAGTTCGGTCCCATCGGACCCGGGAAGGGGTTCCAACCCGCCCGACCCGCCGAGAGGTTCGACCCACCCTACGTTATATGAATACATGTACATATATTCATATACCCGCCGTCTGCCGCACGGTCCGACACAAGACGTATCAGCCGCCGGATGCGAGTGGGCCACATGCACCGCCGCCAGGTCCTCGCCGCTGCAGCGGCCGGAGTTGCCGGCGCCCTGGCCGGCTGCTCGGACCCCCGGGCGTCCCTCCGGCTGGAGGCCGTCGACGACGCCGGGATCGCCGAGCGCTACGCCACGCCGGCCGACCACCTCCCCGACGAACGCCGCCGGATCGTCGTCGGGGCGGTCAAGGACGGGAGCGCGACCGACGAGACGGCCGGCTCACCGTTCGAGCCCGACCGCCCCGTCGGCCACGAGGGGCGGTACTACGAACTGGCCCACGAGGTCGTCGACGAGCGGGAGGCAACCAGGTACGGCGTCCGGGTCGACTACGATCCCGGCGAGTCCGCCGGCGAGGTCGGCGAGATCGACTACGCGGACCTGCCCGCGGTCGACCGCGAGGCCCTGGGGGGACTGGTCCCGCCGGAGGGCGAGCCCACCGACGGGGAGGGGTTCGACCTCGGCAAGCCGGCCGTCTACGCGCCCGAGGACGCCGAGCAGTCGGTGCTGGTCCCCGAACAGGAGTACGACGTGGTCGTCCACGACGGCCAGCGGTACCTGTTGGACGTCGGCGACGCCGAGTCGGTGACGCTCACGACGTACCGCTACACCGTCGAGCAGGTCGCCGCCGACCACGCCGAGATGGCCGACCGGGTGCGCGAGCGGTACCTGTTCGAACTGTCCGACCTCCCGGCGGCCCAGCGGGAGATCGTCGACGCCGCCCGCGACGGGAGGTTCCGGGAGGGCGAGCCATCCGGGACGTTCAGGGACCTCGTGGGGCGGTTCCGCGACCACGACGCCGTCGAGGCCGACGAGTACGGCGGCGAGTGGCTGGTCCGCTACGAGGGCCGGGAGTACTGGGCTGACCTGGAGACGCCGATCGCCTGGCGCGAGGCGACGGTCGCCCGGGAGACGCCGACGGAGTACTGAGGCGCTGGATCCGCGCAAAAAACACTTGCCGCTCGCGCGTGACCCCGTCCCATGCACCGCCGTCAGGTCCTCGCGCTGCTGGGAACGTCGGTCGCGTCGGCGGGGTGTCTCTCCGGGGACGACGAACCGACGTCCGCCAGGTCGCCGACCTCGACCGCGGGATCGCCATCGTCCGCCGGTTCACCGACGTCCACCGCCGCGCCCGAACCGCTGGCCGTCGGGGAGGCCCACGAGACCGCGAGCGGATGGACGGTCACGGTCTCGGCGTGTCACCTCCGGCGGTCGGTGTTCGAACTGTTCGTCCCCGACGCCGTGAGGCCGCTCGCGCCGGCGTCGACGCAGTTCGTCTTTCTCACGGTTGCACTCCACGATTCCGACTCCCTGGTCCCCGAGCCGGGGTCGTTCCGCCTCCTGGTCGACGACGCCGCCTACCGGGGGTCGGCCAGCGTCGGCGGGGCGGACCTGGACATGGAACTGTCGCTGCCGAACGACGACGTCCACCTCCGGCCGGCGACGGCCGCCGAGAGCGGCAACGCCCGGGCGACCGTCGGGTTCGAGGTGCCGCTGGACATCGATCCGGAGCACGTCGTGGTCGAGTGGACCGGCGACGGCGAGACGGCCCGATGGGCGTGGGATCCTTCGCTGGTCGACGCGCTCGGTCGGCCGCCCTCCTTCCGGGTCGTCGACGTCTCCGTTCCCGAGTCGTTCGCGTGTGGCGATCCCTTCGACGTCTCGATCACCGTCGCCAACGACGGGGGGCGTCCGGGCGAGTTCCTCGCCGTCGTCCCGGTCGTCGACCCCGTGTTCCAGGAACACCCGCCGACAGTAACTATCGACGTGCCCGCGAACGGCGAAGCGACGTGGGACGGCACGTTGCAGTTCCCACCGGAGTTCGGCCCGGGGGATTGCGAGGGGGACATGGGCGAGGTGGCGTTCGAACTCAACTGGGGGACCGGGATGCGGCGGATCACGGTGGACACGCGGGAGTAAGTCGCCGGGGACACCGCCGTCGAACCGGTGCCCCGCCCCGAACCCTTATTTCGCGCCCGCAACAACTCCACCTCCGTGGCGTCGACCAACGGGTACATGCGCTTTTTCCCGTACGAGGACACCTACGAGCACCAGCGGGAGGCGATGGACCGCATCTACAACGCCCTGGTGCGGGGCCAGGACGTGCTGTTCGAGGGCGCCTGCGGCACCGGCAAGACCCTCTCGGCGCTCGTGCCCGCCCTGGAGCACGCCCGCGAGACCGACCGCACGGTCGTCATCACGACCAACGTCCACCAGCAGATGCGCCAGTTCGTCGCGGAGGCCCGCGCCATCACCCGCCGGGAGCCGATCCGCGCGGTCGTCTTCCGCGGGAAGGCCTCGATGTGTCACCTGGAAGTCGGCTACGAGGAGTGCCAGGTGCTCCGGGACGACACCTACGAGGTGGTCGACGCCGAGCGCGACCAGGCACAGCTAGAACGGCGCCAGCGCCAACTGCTGGAGGAGATGCAGGACGGTGGCGAGGGCGCGGACGAGGCCGCCGAGGCGCGGTCGGCCGTCATGGACGAACTCGACGCGGTCGAGGACGAACTCGCGGAGTTGCGGGAGGCGACCACCTGCGAGCACTTCTACAACAACCTCACGACGGACACCGACGAGTTCTACCGCTGGCTGTACGACGACGTGCGGACCCCGGACGACGTCTTCGAGTACGCCGAGGAGCACGCCCTCTGTGGGTACGAACTCCTCAAGGACGGCATGGACGGCGTCGACCTGGCGGTGTGCAACTACAACCACCTGCTGGACCCGTTCGTCCGGGACCGCTTTTTCCAGTGGCTGGACTGCGATCCCGACGACGTGGTAGTGGTCTTCGACGAGGCCCACAACGTCGAGGACGCAGCCCGCGACCACGCCCGCCGGACGCTCACCGAGCACACCATCGACAGCGCGCTCGACGAACTCGACGAGACCGAGGACCCCCGCGCCGCCGACGCCGAGAACGTCCTCGGGGCGTTCGCGGAGGCACTGGTCGACACCTACGAGGCGAACCTCGACGCAGTCGGGCGGGTCGGCGAGTCCTGGACGGACCTGTCGGTCGCCAACGACGACCGCCGTGACGACCTGACGCTGGCGTTCCTGGACGCCTACACCGGCAGAGGGTTCGACCGGGACCTGGAAGCCGCCCGGGAACTCGGCCGCGAACTCGACCGGCAGTACGAGGAGGCCTACCGCAACGGCGAGACGGACACGCGCAGGGAGTCCCAGGTGCTGGACGCCGCGGAGTTCGTCGCCGACTACCTCGACGAGGCGACCGCGCTCGGGCAGTACCCCGTCGTCTCGGTGCGCCGGGACGACCGCTCGGGGAACGCGTACGGCCGCGCGGAGCTATACACCTGCATTCCGCGGGAGGTGACCGGCGGCCTGTTCGAGGACGTCCACGCGAGCGTCCTGATGAGCGCCACCCTCCGGCCGTTCGACGTCCTCGGCGAAGTGCTCGGGCTGGCCGACCCGGCGACGATGGCCTACGGCCTGACGTTCCCGGCGGAGCGCCGCCGGACGATGGCGGTCGACGCCCCGCCGCTGTTCGCCAGCGAGCGCGAGGACCCGGGGACCCAGGAGGTCGTGGCGAGCACGCTGCGGGATGTCGTGGAGTTCACCCCGGGCAACACCCTCGCGTACTTCCCGAGTTACGGGGAGGCCGAGCGGTACCACGAACGCCTGGCGGGGACCGTCGACGGGACGGTCCACCTCGACGAACCGGCGACCCGCGCCGACGACCTCCGCGAGGAGTTCGTGTCCGCCGACGGCGACGCCCTCTTTACCTCGCTGTGGGGCACCCTGACGGAGGGCGTGAGCTTCGACGGCGACGACGCCCGCGCGGTGGTGGTCGTTGGCGTCCCGTACCCCCACCTCAGCGACCGGATGGAGGCGGTCCAGGACGCCTACGACGCGACGTTCGACGCACCCGGCGGTCGGGACGCCGGCTGGAAGTACGCCGTCGAGGTGCCGACGATCCGCAAGACCCGCCAGGCGCTCGGGCGGGTGATCCGCTCGCCGGAGGACTTCGGCGTGCGCGTACTGGTCGACCGGCGGTACTGCGCCGGCGCCGCCGACGACCTGGGGAAATACAGCGTCTACGACACCTTCCCGCCGGAGGAGCGCAAGGAGATCGTCGACGTCGACCCCGGGAAGCTGAAGTTCGCCACGCTGAACTTCTTCAACGGCCTGGACGCCTACGACGGCGACCCGCCGAGACCCTGAACTGATCGCGTTTCCACGATCCCGGTTCGTAGTCATCGCGAACTACTCTCCGTGTCTCGCAGTCGCGTTTGCGCCGTGGCGCGGCGAGCAACGCGCGCGCCACTGCCATACGTCGACGGGCGCCGAACAGTCCTCCACGGCCGGCCCTCGAACCCACTCAGGAATCCTTCAACCCGCTCCCGGTCAGCGGCACCACCACGTCGTCGCCGTCGAGGACGCCCAGTTCACGGTAGACGTCGAATCCGGCCGCGGCCGCGGCGCTGGTCGGCTCGACGTCGAACCCGCTTCGCCGGAGTCGGTCGAGCGCCTCCCGGGTGGCCGTCTCCCCGACCGCGACGGCGTCGCCACCGGTCTCCCGGACGGCTCGCAGGACCTCCTCGCGGCGGGCCGGCTCGCGGATCCGAATGCCGTCCGCGAGGTCGTTGCGGTCGTCGGACGCGGCGTCACCACCGACCGCCTCGACCACCGGCGCGACGCCCGCGGCCTGGACGGCCAGGAGTCGCGGCTCGCGCTCGATCAGGCCGGCCTCCTGCAGCGCGCGGAACCCGCGGAACGCGCCGAGCAGGAGCGTCCCGTGGCCGACGGGCAGGACGAGGGCGTCCGGCGCCGTCCAGCCGCGCTGGGCGGCCACCTCGAACGCGAACGTCGCCGTCCCGGCGTAGAACGCGGGGTTGTGGGCGTGGCTGGCGTACCACCCCGAAACTCGCGGGCGTTGCCCGCCCGTCGGTTCCGCCGAGCGTGGCTCCGCGCCCTCGACCGCCTCGACGCAGGCGTCCGTAACCGCCTGCCGGTCGCCCTCGATCCGGACCACCTCGGCGCCCGTGCGCTCGATGGCCGCGAGTTTCGCGGGTTTGGCGTCGGCGGGGACGAAGATTCGCGCGTCGACGCCGGCCCGGGCGGCGTACAGGGCGATGGCCGCGCCGGCGTTGCCCGAGGAGTCCTCCAGGACGCGCTCGACGCCGAGACCGACCGCCCGCGAGAGCGTCGTCGTGGCGCCGCGATCCTTGAAGCTCCCCGAAGGGAAAACGTACTCCAGCTTGAACGCGCAGTCGAACGTGGGGGCGTCGACCAGCGGCGTCCAGCCCTCGCCCAGGGTCGCGCGGGGGGCGACCGGCAGCCAGTCCGCGAACGCCCACAACCCCCGGTCGCGGTCCAGGTCGGCCGGTGGCGAAGACGGGAGTTGGGGGGCGGCGTCGATCTCCAGGGCGCCGCCGCAGGTGCACCGCCACGGCTCGTCGGGGCTGGCGGGGTAGGTGCGGCCGCAGGTCGGACAGCGGAGGCCCGGGACCTCGCCCCCGGCAGGGAAGGGGCCGCCCGCCATCAGTAGGTGTCGACGTCGGTGCCGACCGAGCAGACGTACTCGCCGGTGGCGACCTGCGGAAGCCGGCGGGTCCGCCAGAAGACGCCGTCGACGTCGGCCTCGACGGTCGCCTTGTGCTCGCCGAAGACGTCGGTCACCTCGAAGAGGACGTCGCCGCTCTCGACCTGCTCGCCGAGGTCCCGGTAGAGGGTCACCAGCCCGCCGGCCGGGGCACTGTACTGCTCGAACCCGGAACTGCGGACCTGGGGCCGGGGATCGACGGACCCTTCCAGGAAGCCGTAGTACTGCAGGACGTTGAAGACGCCCTCGACGCCGGCCTGGATGCTCTCCTCGTCCCAGCCGACCGAACCGCCGAGTTCGGGGTCGATGGCCGGGACGCCCTCGTCCGGGGCGGCGCGTGCGAGCTGGCCGTCCGGCCCCTTCTGGTCGAGGACGTGCCCGCAGCCGAACACCTTCGCCAGCTCCAGGCACTCGTCGTGCAGGCGGTGGCGGGCGCCACAGCGGACCCGCACCTCGTCGAGCATCCGGCTGGTCGATCCCTGGTGGAGATCGAGCGCGAGGTCGGCCCGCCGCGCCAACTCGAAGGTGGCCGCGGCGATGCGCTCGCTGGAGGAGCCCTCGGCGTCGCCCGGGTAGGCCCGGTTCAGCTTCGTGTCGTCGATGGGGTTGCGGTGTTCCGCGGCCTGGAAGCCGTGGTAGTTGACGACGCCCACCACGATCACCGTCCCGGCCAGGTCCACCGGGTCCAGCCGGGGGACGACCCGCCGGACGACGCCGACGCCGTTGAGTTCGTCGCCGTCGCTGGCCGCCTGGACGTACAGGGTATCGCCGTCTTCGGCGCCCTCGATCACGGCGACCGGGAGTCCGACCGGACTGCCGTCGCGGGTCTCGCCGACCGCCAGGCGACCGGTGTCGACCTCGCCCGGCTCCGCGCTCGCCGTTCCGACCGTCGTCATTGTCCATCCGTGGGGCCCGACCGGCCTTAGGCGGTTCGGTCTCGGCCATTCCGGGCGTCGGGGCCGGTCGCAGGCCTTAACCCCGCGCCCGTCCAACCGGCGTCCATGACTGACGACGGCGAGGACCACCGGTTCTCCGAGGGAGAGGGGTTCGACGACCCCTACGAGGGCTTCGATCTGGAGCCGCCTGAACTGGCGGTCGACCCCGACGAGGTCGACCCCGTCGACTCGCGGGTGCTGACGGACATGCTGGACGAACGGCAGGTACCGGCCGAGGCGGTCGACGCCGAGCAGTTGCTGGAGGTCGGCGTCGAATACGTTCGCATCAACCGCTTCGAGGAGGCCACGGAGGCGCTGGAACGGGCCGCCCGGTTCGCCGAGGGCGACCGGATCGCCCAGGAGGCCTGGGTGAACAAGGGCGCCGCCCACGCCGAACTGGAGGAGTACGACGCCGCCGAGGGCGCCTACCGGGAGGCGTTGCGGATCGACGACGATAGCGAACACGCCGCGACCGCCCGCACCAACCTGGCGTACGCCCTCTGGGAGTCCGGCCGGACCGAGCAGGCCCTGGAACACTCCGAGCGCGCCGTCGAACTGGACGAGCGGTTCCCGCAGGCCTGGTACAACCGCGGCTTTTTCCTGCTGGAGCGTGGCCTGGCCGAGGACGCGCTGAACTGCTTCGACAACGCCATCCGGCTCGGGATGCGGACGCCGGGCATCCTCGAGGAGAAGGCCCGCGCGCTCGAAGAACTCGGGGAGTACGACGAGGCCGAGGAGATCGTCGAGGAGGCCGAACAGCTCCGGCAGGACGCCGAAGCGGAGCTGGTCAGCGAGTGATCCTCACGGAGCGCGAGACCGAGGAGGGCCTGCTGGTCGCGGTCTGTGACCGTGACGTCCTCGGGGAGACGTTCGCGGAGGGCGAGATCTCCCTGACCGTCAGCGAGGAGTTCTACGGCGGCGACCCCGCCGACGAGGAGGCGGTCGTTCGGAGCCTCGCCCGCGCGGACGTCGCCAACATCGTCGGCGCCCGCGCGGTCGAACTCGCGGTCCGGGAGGGGTTCGTCGACGAGGCGAACGTGCTGGAGATCGAGGACACCCGTCACGCGCAGCTGTTGCGGATGTGACGGTCGTTGCGGGCGTAAGTTGGCGGTGGCGTGGTTTGCGGTGGCGCGCGCGCCACGTCTCACGTCGAGACGGAGCCGAGACGCGACCGGCCCATCCGTGTAACGCGATCTACACCATCTCGACGCCGGTGATCTCGAATCGGGCGCCGCCGGCGTCGCCGTCGAGGACCCGGACGTCCCAGCCGTGGGCGTGGGCGATCTCCTCGACGATGGCCAGCCCGAAGCCGGTACCGTCGTCGTCGGTCGTGTACCCGCGCTCGAAGACCTGCTCGCGCTGGTCCGCGGGGATGCCGGGGCCGTCGTCGGCGACGTAGAATCCCCGGCCGTCCGCCAGCACGCCGACCTCGACGTGCGGCTCCTCGCCGGCGTGTTCCGCGGCGTTCCGGAAGAGGTTCGTCAGCAACTGGACGAGGCGGTCGGGGTCGGCCTCGACCGTCCCCGGGTCCTCGATCTCGAGGTCGGCGCCGTAGGTGTCGGCGGTCCCCCAGGCGTCGCGGGCGATCCGGTCCAGGTCGACCGCCGTCGTCTCGCCGACGACCTGGCCCTGCCGGGCCAGCGTCAGGAGGTCGTCGATGAGCGCGTCCATCCGCTCGTGGGCCTCCGCGATGGCCTCCAACGAGTCCTCGTCGCCGGTCTCCCGGACCAGTTGCAGGCGACCGCGGGCGACCGACAGCGGACTCCGGAGGTCGTGGCTGACCGCGGAGGCGAACTCCTCTAGGCGCTCGTTCTGGCGCTGGAGTTCGCGCTCGCGCTCGCGTGCGCGGTGTTCCTGTTCGAGGCGGTCCAGCGCGACGGTCGTGTTCCCCGCCAGGATCTCGATGAGGGTGCGGTCGGCCTCCGGGATCGAGGTCGACTCGGCGGTGGCGACGCTGAGGGTACCGTGCCCGCCCAGCGGGAGGTAGGCGGCGGCACCCAGGCTCTCGCGGTCCTGGTCGTCGTCGCTGTCGACCTCGCCCTCCTGGAACGTGAGCATCGACCCAGAGCGAAACGCCGACGGCGGCGGCGCCTCGTCGTCGACGTCGTACGTCGGCGGCTCGCCCATCAGTTCGACCCGTTCGTCGGTCATCGAGACCGGCGCCAGGTTCCCCTCGTCGTCGACCAACCGGACGCCGCTCAGTGCGAACCCGAGGACCTCCCTGGCGGCCTGAGTGGTAACCTCGGCGACCTCCTCGCGGTCGTCGGCGGAGACGAGTCGACGGGTCGCCTGGTGGAGTTCGGTCACCGCGCGCTCGCGACGCCGCCGATCCGTGATGTCGGTGTAGATGGCGAACCCGGCCGGGTTCGGCCCGTGGTGGACGGGGACCAGGTGGACGAGGAAGTCCCGGAGTTCGCCGTCTGCGGTCCGCCGGCGGGTCGTCTCGCGGGCGGTCTCGCCCTGCCGGACCCGGTCGTTGAACGCCTGGGCCTCCTCGCGGAACTCCCGCGGGACGATCAGGTCGTCGATGGGCTCGCCGACCGACTCCCCGGCGTCGTAGCCGAACGTCTCCTCGAAGGCGTCGTTGACGTCCCGGACGACCGGCCGGCCGTCCTCCAGGGTGCTCGACACCGCGGGGTCGGGGATGTTCTTGAACAGCGCGATCAGGCGGTCGCGTTCGCTGACCAGCCGTCGTTCGGCCCGGAGCCGACGGACGACCACGCCCGCCTGCGCGACCAGGAACTCGGCGAGTTCGAGGTCGCGCTCGTCGAACGCGCCGAACTCCGTCGAGATGGCCTGGAACACGCCGACGTCGCCCATCGGGACGCTGATCGCCGAGCGGTACCGGTCGTCGTAGGGCCTGGCGAGGTCGCTCTCGGTGGCATCGTCGAGCACGACGGCCTCGCCCGTCCGGTAGGTGTACCCGGCGATGCCGTCGTCGTCGTCGACCGCGTAGTCGGCGGGCGGCGCGAGTTCGTCGTCGGACGCGGCCCGGACCCGCAGGCGGTCCTCGGCGGCGTCGTCCGTGAGCGCGACCGACACCCGGAAGTCCAGCAGCCGCTCGGCCGCCTCCACCAGGAGTTCGCACAGTTCCCGCTCGGACTCGGAGGTCATCAGCTTCGTCGCGGTGGCGTGCAGCCGCTCGATGGTCTCCCGGCGGCGGTGGACCGCCCGTTCCGAGCGGATGCGCCGTAGCGTCCCCTCGGCGTGGGCGGCCAGCAGTTCGGCGAGTTCGCGGTCGGCCTCGTCGAACGCCCCCGGTTCGCGCGAGGCGGCCTGGAAGACGGCCGTCTCCCCGATGGGAACCGTCAGCCCGGACCGGTACTCGGCCTCGACGGGGTCGGCGACGTCGGACTCGGTCGCGTCGTCGACGACGTTGGACTCGCCGGTCAGGACCGCCTGGCCCGCGACCCCCGCCTCCTCGACGGGCGCCCGCTGGTACCCGACCTCGGCCATCCCCGCGGAGACCGCCTTCGGGACGAGCCACCCGTCCTCGACGGCGTCGACCCCGCAGATGTCGAACTCCAGGATGCGCTCGGCGGCGGAGACGACCAGTTCGTACACCCCGGTCTCGTCCCGGCAGGCCAGGAGTTCCGAGGCGATGTCGTGTAACTGTTCGACCTTCGAGTGCTGGTCGTCCGCGGGCGCCGGCCGCTCGCCGACCCACCGGACGCGGTCGGCGAGCCGGTCGACGGCGTCCTCGCCGGTCCGGCGGACGAAGTCGTCGACCTCGCCGGCCAGCGCCGTGGGATCGGCTTCGGCGTACGCGATCACGGGCGCACGCACGGCCGCCCGGAGGTCCGGCGGCGGCGACTCTCCGACGACGACGCAGACCACGTCGTCCCCGGCCTGCTCGCGGACGGACGACGCGTCGACCGCGGCGACCGGCGCGTCGAGGACCCCGGCGAGCGCGTCGGCCACGTCGTCGTCGCCGACGACCAGAACCCGGCCGCGGTCGAGTCGACGCTCCGGTCGAGAACCATCATTCACGGTACTCTCGGCCCCCTGTGCATTCGCGCACTTACCTAATGCAGTGATCCGGTGCATAAAACCGTTCTGGCACTGGCATCGCCGCGGCACGGGGGCGAAACGGGGGGTGGCCGGCCGGCGGTCGGCCGTCTGCGCCTCCCGACAGCCGTTCGTCGCCCTCGGCGGCCGGCCGGCCGTCACCCCCGTCGGCCATCCGTCACCCCCGTCGGCCATCCGTCACCCCCGCCGGCGGGCGGTCCCGCGAGCGCACGGAGACGGGCCTCGCCGGCGGAAAACGACCTACTGACGGCCGTTGCGGAACTGTTATACACGGCGCTGGGCCAAGGAACGGGTAGCATGAGCGATCTGGAGGAGGCGTATCGCCTCGACTACTTCGAGGAGGAGGGGTTCGTCCGCCGGGAGTGTTCGGAGTGTGGGGACCACTTCTGGACGCTCGACGACGAGCGGACGACCTGCGGGGAGCCTCCCTGCGAGGACTACGGGTTCATCGACGACCCCGGGTTCGAGGAGCCACATAGTTTAGAGGAGATGCGGGAGGCGTTCCTCTCCTTCTTCGAGGAGCACGGCCACGAGCGCATCGACCCCTACCCGGTCGCGGCCAACCGCTGGCGCGACGACGTCCTGCTGACCCAGGCGTCGATCTACGACTTCCAGCCGCTGGTCACGTCCGGACGGACCCCACCGCCGGCGAACCCGCTGACGATCAGCCAGCCCTGCATCCGGATGCAGGACATCGACAACGTCGGCAAGACCGGCCGGCACACCATGGCGTTCGAGATGATGGCCCACCACGCGTTCAACGCCCGCGAGGAGGCCGGCGACGAGTACGCCTACTCGGGCGAGGTGTACTGGAAGGACCAGACGGTCGCCTACTGCCTGGAGTTGCTGGAGGAGATGGGCGCACCCCGCGAGGAGGTCACCCTCATCGAGGACCCCTGGGTCGGCGGCGGGAACGCCGGCCCGGCCTTCGAGGTCATCTACGAGGGCCTGGAACTGGCCACGCTGGTCTTCATGTCCATGGAGCAGGACCCCGACGGCGAGTACGAACTCAAGGACGGCAACCGCTACTCGGAGATGGACACCTACATCGTCGACACGGGCTACGGCCTGGAGCGGTGGACCTGGATGAGCCAGGGCACCCCCACCGTCTACGAGTCGGTCTACCCCGACATGATCGAGTTCCTGCGGGACAACGCGGGGCTGGAGTACTCCGAGGACGAGGAGGCCCTCATCCACGAGGCGTCGGTGCTGGCGGGCCACATGGACATCGACGAGGCCGAGGACATGGAGACCGCCCGCGGCGAAATCGCCGAGCGGCTGAACGTGGACCGCGACCGGCTGGTCGAGTTGATGGAGCCGCTGGAGGACGTCTACGCCATCGCGGACCACTGCCGGACGCTGGCGTACATGCTGGGCGACGAGATCGTCCCGAGCAACGTCGGCACCGGCTACCTGGCGCGGATGGTGCTGCGCCGCACCGTCCGGCTCTGTGACGAGGTGGGGGTCGACGCCCCATTGGACGAACTGGTCGACATGCAGGCCGAGCGCCTGGGCTACGGGAACCGCGACACGGTCCGGGCGATGGTCCGCACGGAGGTCGAGAAGTACCAGGAGACGCTGGACCGGGGCGCCCGCCGCGTCGAGCAACTCGCCGAGGAGTACGCCGACCGCGACGAGCCGATCCCGGCCGAGGAACTGGTCGAACTGTACGACAGCCACGGCATCCAGCCGGACATGGTCGAAGAGATCGCCACCGAACGGGGCGCGACCGTCGAGGTGCCCGACGACTTCTACAGCCTGGTCGCTGGACGCCACGAGGCCGGCCAGGCCTTCGAGGACGACGCCGAGGAGGGGGACGAGCGGCTTGCCGACCTGCCCGAGACCGAACGGCTCTACTACGACGACCAGTCCCGCACGGAGTTCGAGGCCGTCGTGCTGGACGTCTTCGAGCGCGCCGAGGGCTACGACGTCGTGCTCGACCAGACGATGTTCTACCCGGAGGGGGGCGGCCAGCCCGCCGACCACGGGACGCTCTCGACCGACGAGACGACCGTCGACGTGACGGACGTCCAGATCCGCGACGGGGTCGTCCTGCACCGCGCCGACGGCGACCCCGGCAAGGGCGAGTTCGTCCGGGGGCAGGTCGACGTCGGGCGGCGGCGCCGGCACATGCGCCACCACACCGCCACCCACGTCGTCGGGCACGCGGCCCGGCAAGTGCTGGGCGAGCACGTCCGGCAGGCGGGCGCCCAGAAGTCCGAAACCTCCGCGCGGCTCGACGTCCGCCACTTCGACCGGGTAAGTCGTGAGCAGGTCAGGGAGATCGAGTTGCTCGCCAACGAGGTCGTGATGGCGGACGCGCCGGTCACCCAGGAGTGGGTCGACCGCCACGAGGCCGAGGGCGAACACGGCTTCGACATCTACCAGGGCGGCATCCCGGCCGGCGAGCAGATCCGGCTCATCCGGGCCGAGGAGGACGTCCAGGCCTGCGGGGGCACCCACGTCGCCAGCACGGGCGAGATCGGCGCCATCAAGATCCTGGGCACCGAGCGGGTCCAGGACGGCGTCGAGCGGTTCACGTTCGCGGCCGGCGACGCCGCCATCGCGGCCACCCAGGAGACCGAGGACGCCCTCTACGAGGCCGCCGAGGTGCTGGACGTCGACCCCCAGGAGGTGCCCGACACCGCCCGGCGGTTCTTCGAGGAGTGGAAGGAACGCGGCAAGCGCATCGAGCAACTCAAGGAGGACCTCGCGGCGGCCCGGGCGGCCGGCGGCGACGACGAGGGCCAGGAGGTCGATCTGGGCGACGCAACCGCCGTCGTCCGGCGGGTCGACGGCGACATGGACCAGTTGCGCGCGACCGCCAACGCGCTGGTCGAGGAGGGCAAGGTCGCGGTCCTGGGCAGCGGCCGTGAGGGTGCGCAGTTCGTCGTCGCGGTCCCCGACGGCGTCGGCGTCGACGCCGGCGCGGTCGTCGGGGAACTGGCCGGACGCGTCGGCGGCGGCGGCGGTGGTCCGCCGGACTTCGCGCAGGGCGGCGGACCGGACGGCGAGAAACTGGACGAGGCGCTGGCGGACGCCCCGGACGTGCTCCGGCAGGTGCTGGACGCGTGATGGGGTCGACGGGTGCGTTCGACGACCGCGCAGCTACGATCCGTGGTCCCCCGTGCTGGTAGCAATCCCGTTGCGGAGAGCGGTTACGCGACGTCGGCGTAGAGGGAAGGTTCGATGACGTCGTCGGCAGAGACCGGTTCTGCAAGTGGTCCATGTTCGAACATGCTATGGGCGAGGGCGTTCAGCTCCTCGGTTATCAACCGGGGATCGGTGACGAAGTTCGCCGTCTTCTTTTCGAGGATCGCCCTTGCGAGCGACGTCGAGAGTTCGTCCCCGAAGGCGTCGCTGACAATCGAGGCGGCCTCGTCGGGGCGTTCATTGAGCACCTCGGTCGCTTCGACGTGCTTTTCCAGGAGTTCTTTCACGACTTCAGGTCGGTCCTCCCTGAATTCATCCTGAACGACCATGACACCGCCAGGCAGATTGGAGGTGGCATTCCCGGTCCAGGCGACCTCCTCCAGACCCACGTCGGCATGGGCCAGTTTCGTCAGCGTCGGTTCCGACTGGAAGACGCCGTCGAATCGACCGTTCCGGATTCGGTCGGGGAGCACTCCCCCGTTGACGTTGTAGTCTACGTTCACCTGTTCACGGGGAACGCCGACAGCGTCGAACCAGACGTGGGCACGATAGACGGCAGCCCCCAGCGTAAACGGCTCCTTGTTCCGTTCCCGGAACCTGGTGAACGCGTCCGGGCCGTAGTCGTCCCACGTGCGGGCGAACGCCTCGCCGGCCAACAGGGCACAGCCGTTCCGGTTGTTCGCCGCCACGACTTTGCCCCGGACGGTATCGTTCGAGTACGCAAAGAGCATCGAAATAGCGTCTGTAAAGTCGACCTCGACGGTTACGTCGGAGCGATCCGCGTCTCGGAAGTTCTTCGCTTCGACGGACGCATCGAGTTCGTCCAGATAGCCCTTCCGGGCCATTACCGGGGCCTGCGCCGTGCGGAACGAGGGTTCGTACCCGACAGTCACCGGGTCCTGACCGAGCAACGCCGTGCAACCAGTGAGGCCGGTGAGCGACCCGATACCGGCCGTGCCGCCGAACTTCACCAGGAACGACCGCCGATCAGTCATGGGAGGACGCTCACTCCGACCCAGCCCACCGCTTTGCCGCTTCTATTACCCATGCATTGGGGGTATAAAGGTGAAACACCATGTTCATTTCGGCCAATTGGCGACAGGTTTTTTGATAGCAACACTTCAAAACGCCGTTCGAGTCACGTGAGAGCTATCGAAACACGGGGACTGACCAAGCGATTTCCCGGCCAGCACTGGATTCCGGGCTTTCGAGAAAGCTCACCGCCCCAGACGGCCGTCCGGAACCTCGACCTCGAAGTCGAATTGGGCGAGGTGTTCGGGTTTCTCGGCCCGAACGGCGCCGGCAAGTCCACCACGATCAACCTCCTGCTGGATTACGTGCGGCCGACCGCCGGGACTGCGACGGTCCTCGGCATGGACGCCCGCGAGCAGGCCACGCTGATCCACGACCGCATCGGCGTCCTCCCCGAGCACCTCACGCTCTGGGACCGGCTTACCGCCCGCAAACACGTCGAGTTCGTCGCGGAAACCAAAGCCGTCGGGGTCGACATCGAGGCGATCCTGGCCCGCGTCGGGCTCGAAGACGCCGCGGATCGGCCGGTCGGGGAGTTCTCTACCGGGATGGCCCAGCGACTCGGCCTCGGGATGGCGCTGGTCGGCGAGCCCGACCTGCTGATCCTGGACGAACCGACGGCCGGCCTCGACCCCAACGGCGTCCGCCGGTTGCGCGCCATCGTCCAGCAGGAAGCCGACCGCGGCGCGACCGTCTTTTTCTCCTCGCACGTCCTCGAACAGGTCGAGGCCGTCTGCGACCGGGTCGGTATCCTCCGGGACGGCAAACTCGTCGCCGTCGACACGATGGCCGGACTGCGCGAGAACGTCGGAGCCGGCGAAACGCTGGCCGTCCAGGTCGAGGGCGCGACCGACGACGTTGCGTCGGCGGTTCGGAACGTCGAGGACGTGGCCGACGTTACCATTGAAGACCAGGTCGTCGAAGCAACCTGTACCACCGGGCCGGCGAAGGTCGACGTGATCGACGCCATCCGGGAAACCGACACCAGCATCCGTGACTTCGACGTCGAAACCGCCGATCTGGAGGCGCTGTTCGCCACCTACGCGGGCGAACGCCTCGGGAGCGACGACGACCGACGCGAGCAGGAAAAGGTGACGCCCGATGGTGGACGAGTAGCGGGGGGTCCCGAATCATCCAGGGAGCAAGCATGAGCGACGCGCAGCTCGACGCCGGGGGAGAGACCGTCGAGGGCGACCGGGAACCGTTGGACGACCGGCGAAACTGGCTCAGTGTGGCACGCAAGGAGGTCGCCGACGCCGGTCGCTCCTGGCAACTGTACGTCCTGACCGGCGTGTTCGTGGCCGGGCTCACCCTCGGGAGTCTCGAACCGGTGCAAAACGCGATGGTCGGCAGTTCGCCTGGCGAGGAGCAAAAAGCCGTTGCTGCCAGAGAAGGGCTGAAATCGTTACGGACCTTCGTGCAGATCGTCGTTCCGCTCGTCATCCTGATCGGGACACACATGGCAATCGCCGGGGAACGCGAGCGGGGGAGCCTCCGGGTAACGTTGGCGCTCCCGGTTTCCCGGCGGGACGTGCTCGTCGGGACCGCACTGGGACGGGCCGGCGTCGTCGCCGGGACGTTGCTCGCGGCGCTGGCGGTCAACGGCATCGCGATGTGGGTAGCGTACGACTCCATGGACCCCCTCACGTATGCGGAATATTCGGTTGCCCTCGTGGTGTTCGGGGTCGTGTTCGTGGGAATTGCCGTCGGGATTTCAGCCGCGACTCGGACCAGCAATCGTGCGGTCGGCACGTCGCTCGGCGTGTTCCTCGTCATCACCATACTGTGGTTCAGACTCCTCGATCTCGTCGAACTGGTAACGGGCGTCCAGCCCCAGATCAACATCATCACCCAGAACACCGCACCCGGGTGGTGGGTCTTCCTGCAACGGATGCGTCCGGGAACTGCCTGGCAACTCGTGGTCACCGACTGGATCGTCCCGGTAACGTCCGAACTCGGCCGCGGCGAGAACACCTACTACGCCCAGTACACGACGCCCGGTCCCGAACCGTTCTACCTCGACAGCTGGTTCCTGGCGATAGTTCTGGTCGCGTGGTGTGTCGTGCCGTTGCTGGTCGGGTACTGGCGGTTCCGCGAAGCGGACCTCGGGTGACCGCCGGATTCCACCCAGGCAGCGGCCCCGAACGCTGGTGGCCCACGACGTGTTGCTGACCGTCTTGGACGCGTAAACGGGGTCGACGCCCCGGGCGCTTTCCGGCGGCAACCGCCGAGACCCAGCAAGAATATATGAAAATATATTCATATACCCATATATGGGTGCGGCGGCACCTGACGTTCGGTGACCTGCACAGGACCGCCCGCCGTCGCGCCGCCGCCGAAGTTTTTTGTCCTTATAGAGCCAATACAATTGTGAGGTCGGTGATACGCAATGTCAATGGGTTCCAGCCCCTTCAAGGAGATCGAACGGATTCTAGAGCGCATGGGCCGGCAGACCGACCTGCCGGTCGAGATGCAGCGAAGCATGGCGATCGACGTCGCCGACCACGGGGACCGCTACGAGGTGACGATGGACGTACCGGGCTTCCAGAAGGAGGACATCGAGTTGACGCTGACCGACCGGACCCTGCGCGTCGAGGGCCAGCGGGAGATGGAGCACGAGGAACGCGGCGGGGAGGCCGCCGCCGAGCAGGGCGAGGAGGAAGAGGTGCCCGGCGCCGCCGTCCGGACCGGTGAGGAGTCGTCGGGCGGAGTCACGTACATCCGCAAGGAGCGTCGCCGCGAGTCCGTCAGCCGGTCGGTCGAACTACCCGACCCCGTCGACGAGGAGTCCGTCGAGGCGACGCTGGCCAACGGCGTCCTGACGGTGACGCTCCGGAAGCTTTCGCCGGAAGAGGACGCCCGCAACATCGACATCGAATAGCCGCCGAGCGGACGGCCCGTCACTCGCGGTCCCGTCCGGCCGCCGGGGCGCTCGCGTCCGACGGACCGCAATCCCCTTCCCGGCCCCGGCCGACCCCTCGACCATGGTCCGCCAGTCAGGCGATCCGGCGCCCGCGGTCGACGCCCCCAACCAGCACGGCGAAACGGTCGCACCCGACTTCCAGCAGCCGACGGTCCTGTACTTCTACCCGAAGGACGACACCCCCGGGTGTACGACCGAGGCCGCACAGTTCGTGGCCGAGCGCGAGGCCTACGAGGACGCCGGCGTCGCCGTCTACGGCGTCTCCACGGACTCGGTCGAGTCCCACCGCGCGTTCGCCGACGACCAGGACGTGTGGTTCGACCTCCTCGCGGACCCCGACGGCGAGGTGGCCGAAGCGTTCGATCTGGACCTCCGGCGGGGGCGCGCGCCGCGGACGACGTTCGTCCTCGCCAGCGGTGAAATCGAGCGCGTCTACGGGGACGTCGACCCCGACGGGCACGCCCGCGACGTAATGGTGGACCTGCTGGACGACGGCCTGGTCGAACTGGACGAACAGTGACTGACGTCCGAACAGCGTAGCGAGTCCTCGGATCAGGATCGGTTGCTCACCAGTTCAGTGTCGACCGTCGAGCGGAGATAATTAGATATTCACCTGATCAACCACAGAAGATACTTTAATATTCAGATGAATATCCAACCACGTGTTCGAACTCACGAGGGCGAAAGAGCGGGTTCTACGGAAACTGGCGGAACGGGACTGGACCCCGACCGACCTCGCCGAGGAGCTGGGGGTATCTCGCAACACCGCGTACAACCACCTCGACGACCTCGAACGACTCGGCGTCCTCACGACCCGGAAGGTGGCGGCGAAGACTCGGCCGAAGACCGAGTACAGCGTCGGGGACGGGTTCTTCCAGTACGTCGCCGTACTGCCGGGGCAGTTCGAACGGGACGCGCTGGACGTGACCCCGAACAAACGCGCAATGTTCCGCATCTGGGCCGTCCCCCAGCCCGAGTTCCATCCGGTTCTGGAACGCTACTGGTTCGAGTTGAAGACCGACGACGACATCGAATTACGGGAGGACGTCGTGGCGGTCGGCGTGTACGGGTCGGTCGCTCGGGGCGACGCCGACGAGGACAGCGACGTCGACGTACTCCTCGTTCTCGACGACGAGTCTCTCGAGCCGCCCGTTTCTGGTGCTAAGATTATTCAAACAGAACGCGGGAGCAGGCTGTGTATGACGGAGACGTTCAGCCGCACCGACTACCGCGAGAGCCTGGCCCAGGGAAGCGACTTCCTCGAGAACGTCCTGGCGGAGATTCGTCCGATATACGACCCCAACCGCCTCTTCCAGGTAGGAGAGAACTGATGAGCAGCGAGGAGCAGGCGGCCGCGTACCTACACGAAGCGGAGTTGACGCTCGCATCGGCACGGGCGATTTACGAGTCCGCGGACGAATCCGGAGCGAACCTCTGGGCGCAGGTCGTCAAGAACGGATACGACGCCATCGAACAGGCGGTTTCGGCAGGAATCGCCGACGCGAGCGAGTCCGTCCCGCGCCGCCATCCAGCCAAAGTGACGACATTCGTCGACCGGTACGAACCGCCGGCGGAGATGGAGGAGACGCTGCTGTACTGGCTCGGCCAGCGAAGTGATTCCCAGTACGTCGACGTCCGTGGTAACGACGTCAACGTACCGCACAGGAGGTTCGGACAGGACGATGCAGAGCGAATTCTGGACGACGCGGAAGCCGTGATCGACTTCGTCGACCGCGAGACGAACTGCAGGTAGTTCAGGACCCTACCGTTCGTCGATGGGCACCCACTCGGCGGACTCGGGGCCGGTGTACTTGCCGCGGGGCCGGATCAGCCGGTTGTCGGCCTGGTACTCCAGGACGTGGGCGATCCAGCCGCCGACCCGGGACATGGCGAAGATGGGCGTGTACATGTCCACGGGGATGCCGAGCTGGTAGTAGACGGTGCCGGAGTAGAAGTCGACGTTGGGGGCGATGCCCTTCTCGGGCAGGCCCTCCTCGGTGAGGTGGTCCTCGATGGCGCTGGCGTAGTCGTACCAGGTGCTGTCGCCGGACTGCTCGCCGAGTTCGCGCGAGCGCTCGCCGAGGATGACCGCCCGCGGGTCCTTGACGTTGTAGACGCGGTGGCCCCAGCCGGGGACCCGCCAGTCCTCCTCCCCCATCTTGGTCGTCACCCAGTCGACGGGGTCGTCGCCGCTGTCGTCGATGGCCAGCAGCATCTCGATGACGTCCTGGTTGGCGCCGCCGTGTAGCGGCCCGGACAGTGCCCCGATGCCCGCCGTCACGGAGTTGTAGACGTCGGCCATCGTCGAGGAGACGACCATCGAGGTGAACGTCGAGGCGTTCAGCCCGTGGTCGGCGTGCAGCGTCAGCGCCTGGTCGAACGTCTCGGCGGCGACCTCGGAGGGCGCCTCGCCGTCCAGCATGTACAGGAAGTTTGCGGCGTGCCCGAGGTCCTCGCGCGGCTCGACCGACTCCTCGCCGTTGCGGATGCGGTCGTACGCCGCGAGGATGGTGGGGATCTTGGCCGTGATCCGGCGGCCCTTCCGGAGGGCGGCGTCGAGGTCCTCGGCACTCGGCTCGGGGTCGTCCGCCGACAGCGTCGAGACCGCGGTCCGCAGGGCGGCCATGGGGCGCTCGTCCGCGGCCGCCAGTTCGTCCAGCAGGTCCACCACTGCGTCGTCGACCGCACGCTCGGCGGCCATCCCCGAAGTGAACTCCGACAGCTTCGCCTCGGTCGGCAACTCGCCGTGCCACAGGAGGTACAGCACTTCCTCGAAGCTCGCCTCGCGGGCGAGGTCCTCGATGGCGTACCCGCGGTAGACGAGACGGCCGGCGTCGCCGTCGATGTAGCTCAGCTCCGACTCCGCAACGACGACACCCTCGAGCCCTTTCTGTATCTCGTCAGCCATGTGCTAAAGCTTCCCGGGCGTGGGGGAAAAGGGTTACTTTCCGGACGCCCGCGACCGGGTTTCGCCGGGGGCGGGCCGTCCAGAGGGACGAGGCCGCTCGCGTCACGTCGGCGGGTGAACGCTTTTGCTCCGGGACCACCAACCCCCGCGCATGGCCTCCGACGCGGTCGAGTACGAGCCGGTGAGCGTCAAGGAGCTACTCGCGGAGATGAAAGACACCGCGGAGTTGCTCATCGACCTCTCGTACTCGGCGGTACTGCTGGGCAGCCAGGACGTGGCCGAGGAGGTCCTGCGCCTGGAAGAACGGATGGACGTCCTCCAGTTGCGCGCCCGGATGAGCCTGCTGATGGCCGCCCGCTCGCCGGAGGACGCCGAGCAACTGGCGCCGGTGCTGGGGGTCGTCGGCGCCGCCGAGAAGATCAGCGACGCCGCCGGCGACATCGCGAAGGTCGTCCTCGAGGAGATCGGCCTCCCGGACGCGATGCGGGCCGCCCTGCCGGAGGCGGTCGAGACGCTCGTCCGTGCGACGGTCGAACCGGACTCGCCGCTGGCCGACCGGACCCTCGGCGACGCCAACCTCGAAACCGAGACGGGCGTGCGGGTCATCGCCATCCGCCGGGACGAGGGCTGGCTGTGCAACCCCGACCGGGAGACGCGGCTGACCGCCGGCGACGTCACGCTGTTACGGGGACCCCAGGAGGGCATCGCCACCGTCCACCGCGAGTTGACCGGCGAGCGGTACCGACCGCCCGAGCCGCCGGCCCCGGACATCGACGACCTCGAACGCGCCGTCGACTCCATCGTCCTGATGAAGGACATGGCCGAACTCGCCGTGGACCTGGCCTACGGCGCCGTCCTGTTCGACAGCGGGGACGTCGCCCGCGAGGTGGTCGACCTCGAAGCGGAGGTCGACGCCCTGCAGTCCCGGTTCGAGGCCTGGACGCTCCGGGCGGCCGGCCGCTTCGAGGACCCCGTCGACCTCCGGGGACTGGTCCAGATCGCGCGGGCGACCGAGACGATCAGCGACGCCGCCGTCGAGATCAGCGAGGGCGTCCTGCGCGGGATCGGCACCCACCCCGTCGTCGCGGAGGCGGTCTGGGAGTCCGACGAGGTGATCGTCCGGGCGACCGTCGGCCCCGACAGCGCACTCGACGACGCCACCATCGGACAGCGGGACGTCGCGGCGGAGACGGGGACCCGGATCATCGCCGTCCACCGCCCCGCCGACGGCGCCCAGCCGGATGGACGGCCAGCGGCCACGGACGGCGAACCCGACGGCGACGAGTGGGTGGTGTCGCCCGGCGCCGACACGCACCTGCGGGCGGAGGACATCGTGCTGGCGAAGGGGACCAGGTCGGGCGCCGAGCGCCTCCAGGCGCTGCTGGAGTAGACACGCACCGCTACACGGCCAGCCCCGCCTCTACTCGGGGGGACGCCTGGCCGCCCTGACCGCGCTGGCCGCCGAGAGCGCGACGGCGACCAGCACGGCGACGCTGGTCGCAAGCACGAGCGCCAGCCCGAAGAACAGGACCGGCGACCCGCGGGTCGGCGCAGGACCGAACAGTTCCAGCACCCGAGCGACGTAGGCCAGCGCGGCGACCGCCAGCCCCGAAGCAGCGCCGATGGCCGCGTTGCGCCTGACCGACAGCGCCGCCGCGAGTCCGCCCGGCCGGCCGTCCGAATCGTCCGTCGACACGGTCGCCGGTAGGGCCACCGGCGTCAAAGACCCGTCGACCCGTCCGCGGGGATCGACCACGGACGCCGACCCCGGCGGAGACGACTCGCCAGGGTTTAAACCATTGGACGAGTATGTCCCGCCAACGGACTCATGGCATCGATACTCGTCGCGACCGTCGTGATGGGACTGCTCACGCTCGCGGTCGTCCTGTACGTCGGCAGGGCGATGGAGTGGCGCAAGTACGACTTCGTCCCCGTCGGGGACCACCGGACGACCTGGGACTCCATCGGCGCCGCGCTTCGCCATCCCGCGGCCTGGGCGCTGGGTTTTTTCCTCCTGGTGTTCGGCACGGTCGGGATCGCGCTGGCGGCCGTCGACGCCGTCTCCGTCCCGGTCGACGTGAACCTCGGCGTGCTGGCGATGCCGTTCGCGCTCATGCTCGTGCTGTTCGTCGGCCTGGGGACCTACGGCGCGCTCCGGGCGCGCCGCCGCAGCACCGCGGAGGCGACCGTGGTCAGTCTCCTCGTCCTCGGATCGCTGTTCGTGCTGGCCATCACGGCCAACCTCGTGATGGGCTAGCGACCGACCCTTCTGAATCCTCGGTGACTCGGTAACTGGCCGTCCCGTCGACCGCTCGACGTCGCGCTCGCTCCCGTGGCGTCGGCCGCCACCTTCCCGGGGTCTTCCCGTCTCGACTCGCCCGACGGCCGAGACCAGCCAGGTCGTATGAATATATGTGCATATTCTCATATACGGCCGCGGTGCGCTCGGCCGGCCCCGCGAGCGGCCGCGGTTCGCTCCTCGCGGCACGTTACCGTAGCGCCAGCGATGGCGGACGGAGACGTGCCGTCACTGGCTGCCGGTGGTGCGCCAGGAGCGAGGCCCGACCGCAGGGAGGGCCTCGCGGGCAAGCGGAGCACGTAGCGGCACGCCTGAGGAGGACCGGGACGACCGCACACGCGGCCACCACCGGAAGCGGCCCGGCGGGAAGCGAGCGACCGTCGGGAGAGTGACGGGGACAGCGAAGGACGAGAAGGACGGTCGACCCCGGCTCGAACGGTGGGTCCGACCGGCGGAGAACCAGGGCCAATCGGGTCCGGCGGCTGGACGGTGTGCGGTACTGCGGGAGAACGTGAGTCAGTCCGGCCGATCAGGTGATCGAGTACGCCGCCGCCACGGTGAGCGCGAGCGCGGCGGTCAGGCCGGCGGCGTACACGTAAGTGATCGACCGGGGTTCCGAGCGGAGGTGCTGGAAGTAGCCGGCGACCATCACGGCCTTCACGGACGCGACGACGCCGAGGACGCCGAACGCCAGCCAGTAGGACTGCTCCAGGAACCCCGACATCTCGACCCACGCCTGGAGGGTCGTCAACGCTGCCAGGACCACGAAGATGATCGTGTACAGTTTGGTTGATGCCATGTTTTGGTCACCTCACAGGATGTAGAACAGCGGGAACAGGAACAGCCACACGATGTCGACGAAGTGCCAGT